>NZ_CAMBTS010000124.1 GCF_945870625.1 Novosphingobium sp. Chol11
GTCATGCCGTTTGGCGGGCTGGTGATCGCCAAGCGCGGCGAGGTGGGCGAATTTGCCGGAACCGGCCAGTCGCTGGTCACCGTCGCCGATGCAGGCTCGCCCCTGCTCGCCACGGCGCAGGTTCCGGCGGCACTGGCCGCGCGGCTGCAGCGAGGGCAATCTGCCAGTGTCACCAGCGGCGATGGCTCCGCCATCACCGGCAGCATCCGGCGGCTTGGCGGAGCAGCCGATCCACGCAGCGGGCTGGTGCCGGTGGATATTGCACTTGGAGCCGGAAGCCAGCGTCTGGCCAGTGGTACGCCGGTATCCGTAAGCTTTGCCGCCGGTATGGCGGGCCAGAGCGGCGCGAATGGAGCCGATGAGGGCACCATTCCCGCCGAAGCCTTGCTGGAAGCGCAAGGCAACACCGCGTCGGTCTATGTAATCGATGCGCGCGGAATTGCCCGCCGCCGCCACGTGCGGTTCTATGGCTTTACCGACCGCGATGCGCGGATCGGCGGTGTGGCCGCAGGCACGATGGTCATCACCAAGGGCGCGGGCTTCGTGCATGACGGCCAGCGGGTCGAGGTCGTGCGATGACCGCATTGATCCGATTTGCCGTGCTGCGCTGGCAGTTCATGGCGCTGGCATTGGTGCTGCTGGTGGCGATCGGCCTCATCACTGCTGCCAGCCTGCCGCGCACCGAGGACCCGCCGCTCAATAGCCCGGGGTTCAACGTGGTCGTCGTGCTGCCGGGCGCGACCCCGCAAACGATCGAGCAGCAAGTGACCAAGCCGATCGAGGTCGCGCTCGCGGGCCTCGACAACTTGCGCGAGCTCAAATCCAAAAGCGGCGACGGCGTGGCCACGATCGAGGCGGAATACATCTGGGGCACCAGCCCCGATCGCAAATACGACGAGGTGGTGCGCGAAGTAAACGCCCTGCGCCCGACCCTGCCCGCCGGGGTCATCCGGCTCGATGTGATCCGCAATCGCCCGACTTCGATGCCGATCATCCAGATCGCGCTGGTCAGCGAGATCCTGCCGATGCGGGCTTTCGAAAAGGTCGCGCGCGACCTGAAAAACCGGCTGGCCCGCATCCCCGGCATCCGCAAGGCCGAAGTGCTCGGCGCGCCGAAAAGCGAAGTGCGGGTGTCGCTCGATATGGCGCGGCTGGCGGCGCAGGGGATCAATCCGGGGACCATCGTCGAGGCTTTGCGCGCCGGCGGCGCGGAAACCCCTATCGGGTCGGTCAACGCGGGCGACCGCCGCCTCAACATGCGCTTTGCCGGCGCCTATCCCGATATCGCCGCGATCCGCGCCATCCCGGTTTTGGCAGGTGATGGGCGCGGGGTTTCGGTCGGCGATCTCGCCGATGTGGAATGGGCCGACCGCGAGCCCACCCATATCATCCACTTCAACGGCAAGCGCGCGCTGCTGGTTACCGCAGAACAAGGCGACCGCCAGGATATCGGGCGGCTCACCAAGGCAATCGAGACCGAGACCGAGGCATTCAAGCGGCTTTTGCCCGGCAGTGTGCGGCTTGAGCGCGGCTTTGTGCAGAATGACAACGTCACCGCGCGGCTTGATCACCTGACCCGCGACTTGCTGCTGGCGCTGGCGATCGTGGCGCTGACCTTGCTGCCGCTCGGCTGGCGCGCGGCGGCCGTGGTCATGATCGCCATCCCGGTGTCGCTGCTGTTCGGCGTACTCACGTTGGCCGCGTTCGACTTGACGCTGAACCAGCTCGCGGTGGCGGGTTTTGTGCTCGCGCTTGGCCTGCTGGTCGATGACGCCATCGTGGTGATCGAAAATGTCTCGCGCTGGCTGCGCGAAGGGGCCGACCGCACCACCGCCGCCATCGGGGCGACCACGCAGATCGCGCTGCCGGTGCTGGGCTGCACTGCATGCCTGATGTTTGCCTTCTTGCCCCTCATCGCGCTGCCCGAGGCTTCGGGCGAGTTCATCCGCTCGCTGCCGATCTCGGTGCTGGGCACCGTTGGCGGATCGCTGATCGTAGCGCTCACCGTGATCCCGTTCATCGCCGCGCGCGTGCTGAAGCCCGATGAAGACCCGCATGGCAACCGCATGATGCGCGCGCTCACCAGCGGCATCGAGCGGGTCTATGCCCCCGTGCTCCACCGCTCGCTCGATCGGCCATGGGCCGCGCTCGGCGCGATCTTCCTGCTGGCTTCGCTGTCTCTGCCGCTGGTCGTCGTGATCGGCTCAAGCCTGTTTCCGCCCGCCGATTTGCCGCAGTTCGTGGTGCAGGTGGAAATGCCGCGCGGCACCGCGCTCAAGGCTACAGAGGAGATGGTGGCGCGCGTCGAAAAGCGCTTGCACCGCGAATCCGCGATCAACTGGACCGTTGCCAACGCAGGACGCGGAAGCCCTGCGCTCTATTACAATGCGCGCCGCATGGCCGAAGACCCGGCGGCGGGCGAGGTCGGCGTCGGTCTCAAAGGCTTTCATGGCGAGGAGACCCGGGCCCTCATCGACCGGCTGCGGGGTGAATTTGCCCGCATTCCCGGCGCGAAAGTAACCCTGAAGACCTTCACCCAGGGCCCTCAAATCGAAGCGCCGGTCGCGCTGCGCTTCGTCGGTCCCGACCTTGCAACGCTGACCCGGCTGGCCGCTAAGGCAGAGGCGGTCATGGAAGCCGAGCCGGGCCTTCGCGATGTGGGCAACCCGCTGCGCATCACACGCACCGACCTGACCTTGCAAGTGGACGAGGCCCGCGTCCGCGCGCTCGGCGTGCCATCAGGCGCACTGCGCACCGCCTTGCAGATGGCGCTGGGCGGGGCCACGCCCGCGATCCTGCGCGACCGGGATGACGACGAATATCCGCTGTCCGTCCGGCTGCCAATGCAAGGGCGCAACGAGATCGCCGCGCTGGACCGGATCTTCGTAACGACCTTTGGCGGCGGGAGCGTGCCTCTTTCGGCGCTGGCCACCGTTTCCGCGCAGTCCGGCCCGGCGGAAATCGATCGCTTTCAGCGCGAGCGCTCGGTCACGCTAACTGCCGATGTCAAGCAAGGCACACTGGTGTCGCGCGCTGCCGATGAGGCGCTGGCGAGCATCGAGGCGCAGGTGCCGCTGCCGCCAGGCTATGCGATCAAGGTCGGCGGCGAGGCGGAGAGCAAATCGCGCAGCTTTGGCGGCCTGCTGCCCGCGATCATCGTCGCGTCTGTGGGCATTCTGGGCGTGCTGGTGCTGGAATTCGGCAAGTTCCGCCAGGTCGCCGTGGTCGCAGGTGTGGTCCCGCTGGGGTTCTTCGGCGCGGTCGTGGCGCTCTGGCTGACGGGCAACAATTTGTCGTTCACCGCGATTGTCGGCCTGATCGCGCTCGTCGGGATCGAGATCAAGAACTCGCTGCTGCTGGTCGATTTCACCGAACAGTTGCGCCGCGAGGGCATGCCAGTGCGCGCTGCGGTCGAGCGCGCGGGCGAGATGCGGTTCCTGCCGGTCTTGCTGACCTCGATCACCGCAATCGGCGGGCTGCTGCCACTCGCGTTCGAAGAAAACGGCCTTTATTCGCCCATGGCCATCGCGATGATCGGTGGCCTCGCCACTTCGACAATTCTGGCGCGAATTGCGACCCCGGTGATGTATTTGCTGATAGTTTCGCCGCGCAGCGAAAGGGCGCGTCCGGCCCCGCCATTGAACCTTGCTGGAGCACCGGCATGAACCGCGCGCGCATTCTGGTGCCTTTGGGCTTATCGGTGCTGCTTGCGGGCTGCGCCGGTTCGCTCCCCGATGTGGCGCTTAAGCCGCCGCTATTGCCGTCCTACCGCGCTGCTAATACCGCCGCGCGGCCTACCGACCGGGCCTGGTGGAAGAACTTTGGCGATCCGGTGCTGGCGGGGCTGGTCGAACGGGCTTTGGCGGGCAGCCCCGATGTCGCCGCCGCCGCCGCCCGGATCGACCAGGCCCGCGCCGCCGCCAAGGCCGCCGGAGCCGCGCGTTTTCCCTCGGGCGCGGTCAACGGATCGGCGGCGCGCGCCGAACAATCGATCGACAGCGGGATTGGCCGTCTTACCCGGTTCGTGCCCACACTGGACCGCACGCAGGATCAGGCGCTGTTGTCCGCATCGCTGGGTTGGGATCTCGATCTGGCGGGCGGACTGCGCCGCAGCCAGCAAGCCGCACTCGCCGATGCCGCCGCCGCGCGCGCCGGGCTCGAAACCGCGCGGCTGGCGGTGGCGGCCGAAGTGACCGACAACTACCTTTCTTACCGCGCGGCGCAGGCGCAGCTTGCGGTGGCCGAGGCGCGCCAGAAGCGCCTTGCCGACCGGCTGCACTTTGCCGATGTGCGGCTGCGTTTGCAGGAGGCCTCGCTGCGCGACCGCGATGGCAGCGCGGCGGCGCTGGCTGCGGCGAGCAGCGCTGCGCCGCTATGGCGCGCGCAGGCCGATGCCGCGCGCTTTGCGCTGGCGGTCCTGACCGGGGAGCCAGCCGGAACGGCATTGCCCGAACTGGACGGTGCCGGCCCGATCCCACTGGCGGGCGATCCCGCCGCCGGGGTTCCCGCCGATCTGCTGCGCGCGCGGCCCGATCTGGTGGTGGCCGAGGCGCAAGTCCTGGCGGCGCACGCCCGCGTGGGCGCGGCGCTGGGCGAATACTGGCCGCATGTGACGCTGACCGGCCTGATCGGCTTTGACACCAATACGCTATCGACCTTTGGCGCGCCTACCTCGCGCGTGACGCAAGGCGCAGTCGGCCTGCGCTGGCGGCTGTTTGATTTTGCGCGGGTGGATGCCGAAGTCCGCGCCGCGCGCGGGCGCGAGCGCGAGGTTCTGGAAAACTATCGCGCCGCTGTGCTCAAAGCAGGCGCGCAAGTCGAAAGCGGGTTTGCCCTGCTCGCCGCGCGCCGCGCCGCGCTCGAAAGCGAAGAGGCCCGGCTGGCGGCGACATCCGACAGCTTTGGCCGCGCCAAGGCTGCCCGCCGACTTGGCGAGATCAGCGAAGATCAGCTGCGCGGCGCCGAGCTTGAACGGATCGAGGCGCAGGCCAGCGCCTTCGCCGCGCGGCTGGCGCTGGCGCAGGCCCTGCTCGCCTGCCACAAGGCGCTTGGCGGCTAGGCGTCAGGCGCCGACAGTGAGCCGCGCGGCTTCGGTCGCCAGCGTGTTGTCGGTATAGAACACATAGTCGCCGCCCGATTGGGTATAGAACGCGCCATTGGCAATCGCGACACTGTCATCGCCGTTCACATGCAAGGTGAGCGACGAGCTGTTCCCAGCGCCGACCAGCGACTGGATCGTGGCCGCGTCCATGGTCAGCGTGGCATTCACGCCCGCTGCGGTGAAGTCGATGTCCTCGATTTTCGAAAGCACGCCGGTCAGGTCTGCATTGCCGATAGATCCGCTGTCAAAGCGCACCGAATCCGCGCCCGCGCCGCCATCAATCGTCCAGCCATTGCGCGGCGCGAGCGTGAACTGGTCGCCGAACGCCGACCCGATGATCCGCTCGATCCCGCTCAGGCTGTCGCCCGCGGCAGCCCCCAAGGTGCCAGTGCCGCCTGCGCCAAGCGTGAGGCCGACAGCGCTGCTCGCCGTGCCATAGTCGGCGGTGTCGGTGCCCGTCCCGCCGATCAGCGTGTCTGCGCCCACGCCGCCGCTGAGCCGGTCGTCGCCCGTGCCGCCATCGATGTTGTTGTTGCCGTCATCGCCGGTCAGCCGGTCGTTAAAAGCCGAGCCGACTAGGTTTTCGACGCTGGTATAGCTATCGCCCGCCGCCTCGTTGGTATTGAACGCGCTGTCAAACAGGTTGGCCGCGACCCCGAGGGCGGAATTGGCATACGTCGCGGTATCGGTGCCCGCTCCGCCGTCGAGCGCATCGCTGCCGAGGCCGCCGTTGAGCAGATCGTTGCCCGCTTCGCCAAAGAGCGTGTCGTTGCCCGCAGCGCCCGTCATGCTGTCGGCACCGTCGCCGCCGCGGAAGGTTTCATCCGCCGCCGATCCGAAGAAGGTATCCGCCAGCGATGTGCCGATGACCTGTTCGATGCCGTTCAACGTGTCGCCCGCCGCATCGCCGCCGCTGCTGGCGGTGCCATCGAGCCGCGCAGTGATCGCCGTGCTTGAGGCCGAGAAATCGACCGTATCAAAGCCGCCGCCACCGATCAGCGTATCGGCGCTGGTGCTGCCATAAAGCGTATCGTCGCCCAGCCCGCCATCGAGCAGTTCGATGCCCGCGCCGCCGCGCAAGGTATCGGCAAAGGCCGAGCCGACCACGCCCTCGATCGAGATATAGGTGTCACCCACTGCATCGGAGGCGGTCACGACCAGCGCGCCGGTGGCGAAGCTGGCGTTGATCGCGCTGCCTGCATTGGCGAACGAGGCGCTGTCGGTGCCCGCGCCGCCATCGAGCATGTCGGCCCCGGCGCCGCCTACCAGCGCATCGTTGCCATTGCCGCCTTGCAGCGTTTCCGCGCCGCCTGTGCCGAAAAGCGTATCGTCGAAACCAGAACCGATCAGGATCTCGATGTTGCTCAGTCGGTCGCCGGTCGCCTCGTTGCCCGCGCCCACCGTGCCATCGAGATAAGCGGTGACGCCGCCCGTCGATGCAGCATAACTGAAGCTGTCGGTATCCGCGCCGCCATCGGCGGTATCCGCGCCGGTGCCGCCGGTCATGGTATCGTTGCCATTGCCGCCCAGCAGCGTGTCATCGCCGACGAAGCCGCCGAGGGTGTCGTTGCCGTCACCGCCGGTGAGCGTCTCGGCCGAGTTCGAGCCGACCAGCGTATCGTTAAACGACGAACCGACGATCGCTTCGATGGAGGTGAGGACATCGCCCTGCGCGAAGCCGCCATTGGCGGCAGTGCCATCGAGCAAGACCGAAACCGCAGCGGTCGAGTCCGAATAATCAGCGGTATCGAAGCCGCCGCCGCCGCTGAGCGTATCAGCCCCGCCGCCGCCGCGCAGAAAATCGTCTCCCGAGCCTCCGCTCAGTGAATTGCTATTGGAATCGCCATGAAGCGTATCATTGAAGTTCGAGCCAGCGAGGCCTTCGATCGAGACATAGGTATAACCTGCGGCATCGCCCACGCTTCCGCCGCCGCTCAGCAGGCTGGCGGTGACCGCAGCGCCTGCCAGCACATAACTAACCGTGTCGCCCCCCGAACCACCGTCAAGCCAATCGGCCCCGGCATCGCCGCGCAGCGTATCATTGCCAGCCATGCCATAAACCGTGTTGGCACCGGAATTGCCCCACAGCAAATCGTCTTGATCCGAACCTTGCAGCGTCTCGATATTGCTCAGCCGGTCGCCTTGCGCCTCGCCGCCGCTGCCTGCCGCGCCGTCGAGCCCGATGGTGACCCCGCTCGAGCCGAGGTAGCTGACGGTGTCTATGCCGTCGCCGCCGTTGATCGTATCTGCTCCGCCAAGCCCGCGGAACCATTCGGCGGCTGCCGTGCCGGTGACACTGTCGGCCTGGTTGGTGAGGTAAATCGTCTGGAAGTTCCGGTAAGTATCGCCCGCCGCATCGCCGCCGATCCCAAGGGTCGTACCGTCGAGGTTGATGGTGATGCCGGTGGTTACGGAGACGCTTTCTGGGAAGTTGGGGCTCGTGCCAAAGAACAGCAGATTGCTGCCCGCACCGCCATCGAGCGCATCGGCCCCTGCACCGCCGGAAATACGATCGTTGCCATTGCCGCCGACGATCGTGTCGTTGCCGCCCAGGCCGAGCAGGTTGTCATCGCCATCGCCGCCGGTCAAAACGTTGCTGCCGGCGTTGCCCTGCAAGGTATCGCTGTAGATGGTGCCGGTCAGGTTCTCGATAGCGATGTAACTATCGCCCAGCGCATCACCAGCTGATCCGCTGCCGCCATTGAGATCGGCGGTGATTGCGGTCGCAGCCGCCGAATAATCGACCGTATCCGTGCCCGCGCCGCCGTCCATATAATCGAAACCATTGCCGCCGAGGAACGTGTCATTGCCGTTTTCGCCGTGGAGCGTGTCTCCTCCGGCGCCGCCGTCAATGCTATCGTCCCCAGCGCCTGCTCTGATCAGGTTATTCAGAGTATTGCCGACCAGCACATCGTTGAAACCTGAGCCGGTGAGGTACTGAAAGCCGGTGAAGACTGTTCCCCGTCAGCACCAATGGCACAGATTTGAGGTTGTGATTTAAGG
>NZ_CAMBTS010000125.1 GCF_945870625.1 Novosphingobium sp. Chol11
CTGGACGCCAGTGGCGGGCGCGGCCGGATACGCTGTGTGGCGGCGGCGCACCGATGCGCCGAGCTGGCAAGAGAAAGTTGGCGAGACCACGGCGGCGACCCGGCTGCGGCTTGACGGGGTGCGCGGCGATGACTGGATTTTTGGCGTAAGCGCCCGGGCCGCCGATGGCGCAGAAAGCCCGATTGCCGCAGCGCTGCCCGGCGGTGACTTTGCACCGTTGGGCACGGCACAGCCTTGACCCTTGGGGCGGCGCGCTTGCCAATTGCGGCGCAAACGCTCAGGTGCGCGGCATGGCTCATAAACTGACACCTACCGGTCCTGATGGGATGCCGACACGCCAGCAGGTGCTCGACTTTCTGGCGCAGGCCGAAGAGCCGGCGGGCAAGCGCGAACTGGTCAAGGCGTTCGGACTGAAAGGCACGGAGAAGATCGCCTTGAAGGCGCTGCTCAAGGACATGGCCGAAGAAGGCCTGATCGATGGCAATCGCAGCGCGTTTCACCGCATGGGCGGGGTGCCTAAAGTCACCGTGCTGCGCGTGATGGAAATCGAGGATGGCCAGCCGCTGGCGATCCCGGACAGCTGGCAACCCGATGACGGCGCGCCGCCGCCGCGCCTGCGCATCATTGAACCCAAGGGCAAGGCGCGCAGCCGCGAGGCCGCGCTCAAAGTGGGCGACCGGGTGCTCGCGCGCACCGAGGACGCCGGGCGGGGCCTGATCGCGCATCCGATGAAGAAGCTGCCCACGCGCACCGAACAAGTGCTGGGGGTGGTGGAATTCGACGGGGCGGGGAAGGGCTGGCTCGCCCCGGTCGACAAGCGCGTGCGCAATGCCGTGCCGATTTCCGATCTGGGCGGGGCGGCGAATGGCCAGCTGGTGCTGGCGGAACCGACCGGGCGCTCGCTGCGCGCGGGCTACAAGGTGACTGAAGTGCTCGGCGATCCGCTGGCGCCGCGTGCGTTCAGCCTGATTGCGATTCACAAACACGGCATCCCGTTTGTGTTTCCCGAAGAAGCGCTGACCGAAGCTGCGATTGCGGCCAAGCTCCCGCTGAGCGAGGAGAAGCGTGAGGATCTGCGCGCGCTGCCGATCGTGGCGATCGATCCCAGCGATGCGCGCGATCACGACGATGCGATCTGGGCCGAACCCGACGGCGCGGGCGGGTTTCGCGCGGTGGTCGCCATCGCCGATGTCAGCTTTTACGTGCGGCCGGGCAGCGCGGTCGACCGCGAAGCGCGCAAGCGCGGCAACTCGGCCTATTTTCCCGACCGCGTGGTGCAGATGCTGCCCGAAGTGCTCAGCGCGGATGTCTGCTCTTTGAAAGTGGGTGCAGACCGGGCCGCGATGGCGTGCCACCTGACCATCGATTCGGGCGGGCGGATCATCGCCTGGCGCTTTACGCGGGCACTGGTCCGCATTTCCGAAGTGCTGGCCTATGAAGAAGCGCAGCGGCGCATCGATGCGGGCGAGGCTGCGGCGAACCTCGTCAATCTGTGGGCAGCGTGGCGGTTGCTCGCTCGCGCGCGCGATGACCGCGATCCGCTCGCGCTCGAACTGCCAGAGCGGCGCGTCGTTCTGGATGCGCAAGGCAAGATCACCGAGATTGCGCTGCGCGAGCGGCTCGATGCGCACCGCGTGGTCGAAGACTTCATGATCGCCGCCAATGTGGCGGCGGCCAAGGCGCTCGAGGCCAAGGTCGCGCCGGTCGTTTATCGCATTCACGAGCCGCCAAGCCGCGAGAAGCTGGTGGCGCTGAAGGACTATCTGGCGACGTTCGGTAAATCGCTGGCGCTCGGGCAAGTGGTCACGCCGGGCCTGTTCAACCGCATGCTTAAAGACGTGACTGACGATGCGGAGCGCGCGCTGGTGATGGAGGCAGTGCTGCGCAGCCAGACGCAGGCCTATTACGGCCCGCGCAATGCCGGGCACTTCGGCCTTGCGCTGGGCAGCTATGCGCACTTCACCTCGCCGATCCGGCGCTATTCGGATTTGCTGGTGCACCGCGCGCTGGTCGATGGCTGGCAACTGGAGCAGCCGCGCCCGGCGGCATCGGGCATCCCGCCGACCTCGGGGCTTTCAGACCGCGACCGCGACGATCTGACGCGCATTTGCGAGGCGATCAGCATGACCGAGCGCCGCGCGATGGAGGCCGAGCGCGACACCATCGACCGTTATGTTGCGGCGTGGCTTTCGGCGCGCGTGGGCGAAGTGTTCGATACGCGCGTCACCGGCGTACAGAAATTCGGCCTGTTCGCCACGATCATTGGCCTTGGCGGCGATGGGCTGGTGCCGATCTCCACCTTGGGCGCAGAGCGCTTCGGCTACGATGAGAAGGCACAAGTTCTGGTGGGCGAGCAGACCGGCGAGACGTTCGCGATGGGCATGATGCTCAAGTTGCGCCTCGCCGAAGCCAATCCGTTGACCGGGGCGCTCAAGTTCGAGCCGGTCGATCTTCCGGAAGGGAGCCAGCGGATCGAGGCGCGCGGGGCGAGGAACGAGGGGCGCTATGAGCCGCGCCCGAAACCTTCGGGAAAATACACTAGCGGCGCGCGCGGGCGGCCGGGCAACATCCGCCATCAGGGGCGGCGGAAGTAGCTTTGGCGCCTAGATGACTTTCAAGCATACGGCCGGACGATAGCTTGCTTGCGCTTCTCGCCGAGACATCGCCTTGGCGCGCTACTTTCTAATCGAGAGCACGAATGATCGTAGAGACAACAGACGAGGATTATGTTGAGCTGATATTTGCGCCGCGTTCGTTTAGTCTGCCGGATACGCAAATCGCTCCCACACCAGTGTTGCAGATGTTAGCCGAGGTCGCGGCAAATGTGCGGCAGACTTTTGCCCCGGCCTCCTGGCTCATCGTCAATGCCGGTGAGGTCGTTGGCTTGTGTTCTGTGACCCGTCCGCCGAGCAACGGCGTAATCGACATCGGATATGGGATTGCGCCCAGCAGGCAGGGCCGTGGCTTTGCTGGACATGCCGTCAGCGAGATTGTGACATGGGCTCGCGAAGCCCCTAATGTGGTGGCACTGACGGCGGAAACCAGCCTCGAAAACGAGGTTTCACAGCGGGTGCTGGCGCGCAACGGCTTCATTCAAGTGGGCGAGCGAATAGATAATGAAGATGGGCCATTGATCTGCTGGCGATGCTTTGCCGATAAGCTACCAGACTGAAACCCCGCCAAAGCCGCTCAAACGGGCGCTGCTGTTGACATCTCTGCAATCGCCGACACCTCAACTGAACGCGTCGATGCCCTCTTCATCGACAAGGCCGGGCACAATCATCAAAACGCAGGGCAAGCTTCCGGCGTTTCCGGCGAAATAGCTGATCAGGGGGCCGGGGTTGCCCTCGGCGGCGGCACCGAGGACAAGCGCCGAGACTTCGGGATGCTCGGCCAGGTAAGCGCGCACGACATTGGGGCCATCTCCATTGCGGACCGAGATCACCGGTGTCAGCCCTGATTCGCTGGCGAGGCTGCCGGCGGCGGTCGTTACCAGCACCTCGGCGCGTTCGCGGGCTTCGGCCTCGATGGTCGCCTGGATGCCGGCAAACACCACGAATTCCTGGCGCGGCACGAGCGCGAGGATATGCACAGTACCACCGGTGCGCACGGAGCGCCGGGCGGCAAAGCGCAAGGCGCGCCGGGCTTCCTCGGTTTCATCCATAATCACCAGATAGACGCGCTGCGCCCTATCCGCTTGATTGGCGTCCATCCGATTGCCCCTCCAATGCCGCGTTCTCATTCTGGCTGGTCATAGCTAATGGCATAATTCGTATGCGGGGCAAGCGCCTTGCCACTTGACCCGGCATGGCGCGGTGGCGAAAGACCCGCAATGCGTGCATCAGGGCTGGCGATGCGGACAATGCTGCGGCATTGCGGAAAAGACCGGATACAGTTGACCTGAAGCGCCGAAGACACGAGCCAAGCGACCAGAACGGAAAAGAACCGCTCATGCCCATCACGATCAAGATGCCCGCGCTTTCACCGACGATGGAAGAAGGCACGCTCGCCAAATGGCTCGTCAAAGTGGGCGACCGGGTATCTTCGGGCGATATCATGGCCGAAATCGAAACCGACAAAGCGACGATGGAGTTCGAGGCGGTGGATGAGGGCGTGGTCGTCTCGATCGATGTCAGCGAGGGCAGCGAGGGCGTCAAAGTCGGCACCGTGATTGCGACAATTGCGGGTGATGATGAAAGTGCGGCGGCTCCGGCAGCAAATGCCCAGGAAATCGCTCCTGCGCCGGTTGTGGAAGTCCCGCCTGCGGCTCCGGTTGCGGCCCCGGTTGCGGCCCCCGTCGTTTCTGTGCCTGTCGCATCCGCTCCTGTTCCGGTGGCGGCGATGCCGGCGAATGAGCGCGTGATCGCCAGCCCGCTGGCCAAGAGGATTGCCTTGGACAAGGGCATCGATCTGGCCGGTGTCACTGGCAGCGGCCCGCATGGGCGGATCGTGAAAGCCGATCTGGATGGCGCGCTTGGATCGCCTGTTGCCGCGCCGATCTCAGCGCCAGCAGCTTCCTTTGCACCAGCACCTCTGGCGGCGGCTATACCATCGCCTGCTCCGTTAGCGACCGACATCCCGCACGAAGCGGTCAAGCTTTCGACCATGCGCAAGACCATCGCCCGCCGCCTGACCGAGGCGAAGGCGACTGTTCCGCATTACTACCTGACTGTCGACATCCGCCTCGATGCGTTGCTCAAGCTGCGCACCGAGCTCAATGCCGCACTGGGCGCGCAAGGGATCAAGCTTTCGGTCAACGATCTGATGATCAAGGCGCTGGGCAAAGCGCTGATGCTCGCGCCCGATGCGAATGTGAGCTTTGCCGGCGACCAGCTGATCCGGTATTCTCGCGCGGACATCTCGGTGGCGGTGTCGATCGCTGGCGGTTTGATCACGCCGATCGTGACCGGGGCCGACGTGAAGTCGATCTCGACCATCCAGAAAGAGATGACCGATCTGGCCGCGCGCGCCAAGCAGGGCAAACTGCAGCCGCATGAGTATCAGGGCGGCACCGCCAGCCTTTCGAATCTGGGCATGTTTGGCATTAAGCAGTTCGACGCGGTGATCAATCCGCCGCAGGGCATGATCATGGCGATCGGCGCGGGCGACAAGCGGCCTTATGTCATCGACGATGCATTGGGCATTGCCACGGTGATGACCGCCACAGGCAGCTTCGACCACCGCGCCATCGACGGGGCGGAGGGCGCGCAGCTGATGCAGGCATTCAAATCGCTGATCGAAGCGCCGCTTGCACTGGTGGCCTGACATTTTCATGAGCAGCGCGCTTCTGGCGCGGCGCTAGAGGTTGGCCGACTAGGATCGGCCTGAAGGAGCAATCGCGTGGCAGAATCGTACGACGTCATCGTCCTTGGATCGGGCCCCGGCGGCTATGTCGCGGCGATCCGTGCGGCGCAATTGGGCCTCAAGGCTGCGATTGTCGAGCGCGAGGTGCTGGGCGGCATCTGCCTCAACTGGGGCTGCATCCCGACCAAGGCGCTGCTGCGCTCGGCCGAAGTTTTCAACCACATGAAGCATGCAGCCGCTTATGGCCTGGCAGCAGACAACGTGCGCGCCGATGTGGGCGCGGTGGTGAAGCGCTCGCGCGCGGTGGCCAAGCAGCTCAATCAGGGGGTTACCCACCTGATGAAGAAGAACAAGATCACGGTCTACATGGGCAATGGCAAGCTGCTCGCGCCCGGCAAGCTGGAAGTGACCAGCGACAAGGGCACCGAAACGCTGGCAGCCAAGCACATCATCATCGCTACCGGAGCCCGCGCGCGCGAGCTGCCCTTCGCCAAGGCAGACGGCAAGCGCATCTGGACCTATCGCCATGCGATGGTGCCGGCCGAGATCCCGAGCAAGCTGTTGGTGATCGGATCGGGCGCGATCGGGATCGAGTTCGCCAGCTTCTATAACGACATGGGCGCAGCAGTGACGGTCGTCGAGATGATGGACCGCATCGTACCAGTGGAAGATGCTGATGTTTCCGCTTTCCTGCAGAAGGCGCTGACCAAGCAGGGCATGTCGATCATGACCGGCGCTGGTGTCCAGTCGCTTGAAACGAGCGAGACCGGGGTGAAGGCGAAGATCAAGCAGCAGGACGGGGCGATCCTCGATGCCGAGTTCAGCCATGTGATCGTCGCAGTGGGGATCGTGCCCAATGTCGAGAACATCGGGCTGGAGACCTGCAAGGTCGAGCCGGACAAGCGCTCGCATATCAAGACCGACGCTTATTGCCGCACCAATGTGCCGGGCATCTGGGCAATCGGAGATGTGACCGACGGCCCGTGGCTGGCGCACAAGGCGAGCCATGAAGGCGTGATCACCGCTGAAGCCATCGCCGCCGAGCTTGGCAACACCGAGGTTCATCCGCACCCGATGGACCGCAACAACATCCCCGGCTGCACGTATTGCCATCCGCAAGTGGCCAGTGTCGGGATGACCGAGGCCAAAGCGCGCGAGGCCGGGCACGAGCTGAAAGTCGGCAATTTCCTGTTCATCGGCAATGGCAAGGCGATTGCGCTGGGCGAATCCGAAGGCTTCATCAAGACGGTTTTCGATGCTAAGACCGGGGAATTGCTCGGCGCGCACATGATCGGCGCGGAAGTGACCGAACTGATTCAGGGCTATGTCGTTGGCAAGACGCTGGAGACGACCGAAGCCGAGCTGATGCACACAGTCTTTGCGCACCCAACCTTGAGCGAGGCGATGCACGAATCGGTGCTTTCGGCCTATGGCCGCGCGCTGCACATGTGATCCAGTGCCCCGGCAAAGGCCGGGGCCTCAGGCAGAGTAACGTCTTGGGCCGCCCGTCTTTGCGGGCGAGCGCGCCGCTACAGAGTGTGATACGGCACAGCGATGGATGCCAATTATGATGCCATCATTCTGGGCGCAGGCGCTGCAGGGCTTTTTTGTGCAGCAGTGGCGGGGCAACGGGGGCGGCGGATTGCGCTGCTCGATCATGCCGAGGCCCCGGGCAAAAAAATCCTGATCTCGGGCGGCGGACGCTGCAATTTCACCAATCTGCAAACCGCGCCGGATCGCTATCTTTCCGAAAACCCGCACTTCGCCCGTTCTGCGTTGAGCCGCTACACCCCATCCGATTTCCTTGAACTGATCGAACGCCACGGCATCGCATGGCATGAAAAGGCGCTGGGGCAGCTGTTTTGCGATGGCTCGGCCAAGCAAATCGTCGCGATGCTGCTCGAAGAATGCCGGAGCGGCGGCGTCGATTTGAGATGCGGCCAATCCATCGGCGCGGTCGACCATAGTGAGGGGGTTTTTCGCGTAAGCTTTGGCAGTGCCAGCTTGTCCGCCCGCGCGCTGGTTATAGCGACCGGCGGCCCCAGCATTCCCAAGATGGGCGCTACCGGATTTGCTTACGAGCTGGCGCGGAAGTTCAGGCTGAAGGTGGTGCAGCCGCGCCCGGCGCTGGTGCCGCTCACTTTGCCCGAGAACGAGCGATTGTTCCGCGAGCTTTCAGGCGTTTCGGCCCAAGTGGTGGCCAGTGCGGGCAAGGCAGCGTTTCGGGAGGCGGCGCTTTTCACCCATCGGGGCCTGTCGGGGCCAGCGATCTTGCAGGCATCGAGTTATTGGCGGCACGGCGAGCCCGTGGGGATCGATTTTCTGCCCGACCAGTCGCAAGGCTGGCTGGCGCTGGCGAAGCGGGCGAGACCTCGCGCGCATGTGCCCCGGCTGCTCGCTGAAAGCCTGCCAGAGCGGCTTGCCGTGGCCCTTGCGCAGCGCCTGATGCTGACAGCCGAGCTTGGCAACACGCCCGACGCCGCGCTTCATGCGGCCGAAGCGCAGTTGGCCAATTGGCAGTTCGTGCCAAACGGCAGCGAAGGCTATGCCAAAGCCGAAGTGACCGCAGGGGGCATCAGCACTGCCGAACTCTCTTCAAAGACCATGGCGGCGCGAAATGTGCCCGGCCTTTACGCGATTGGCGAGGCAGTCGATGTTACAGGGTGGCTGGGCGGCTATAACTTCCAATGGGCCTGGGCAAGCGGCCACGCTGCCGCGCTGGAGCTTTGAGTCAATGCTGGCCT
>NZ_CAMBTS010000126.1 GCF_945870625.1 Novosphingobium sp. Chol11
TGCTGTTGGCTGGCAAAATCGTCTGACGATTTGAACCAGCCTTCAAACAGGTGCCCGGCGGCTTCGCACTGCAGATCGAATACAATCATATCGGCAAGGATTTAGGGATGATCCGGCGATTGGCAAGGCTGGGCAATTGGCCGCGCACGTCGCTGAGCCGGGCTGGATCGATCACGGCGAACCCTAGTTGCGCGCCGGTTCCGTCGCCCTCGCCCAGATCGAGCAGCACATCGCCCCATGGATCGATCGCGAGCGAATGGCCAAAGGTTTCACGCCCATCGCCGTGGCGGCCGGCCTGCGCCGCGCTGATGACAAACGCGCTGGCTTCCACGGCGCGGGCGCGCTGCAACAAATGCCAGTGCGCGCGTCCGGTCGGCACGGTGAACGCGGCGGGAATGGCGATCGCATCGCAGCCTTGCCGGCCAAGCTCTTCAAACAGGGCCGGGAAACGGATGTCATAGCAAATCGTCAGGCCTAGCTTGCCGACGGGACATTGGACTGTGACTACTTCCGCGCCGGGCTGATAGGCGGCGGATTCGCGCCAGACCTCGCCGCTCGCCAGATTGACATCGAACATGTGAATCTTGTCGTAGCGGGCTGCGACTTGGCCGGCAGGATCGATCACGAAGGCGCGATTGGCCCACAAATCGGCCCCCGCGTCGCTCTCGATCTGCACCGCCATGCTGCCGATATGCACCCATATTCCCGCATGCGCCGCCGCTTCGCGCACTGCGCTCAGCACCGGGCTGTCTGCCTCGGGCAGGATATGCGCCGCTGCGCGCTTGCGGTCGCGGTCGAGCAAGCCAGACATCTCGGGCGTAAACACCATGGCTGCGCCCCCGGCAGCGGCCGCTGCCACCCCCGCGACCATCACCGCAGCATTGGCGGCAGAATCGATCCCGCTGGTCATCTGCAGCAGGGCCACTGTGACCGGAGGAGCAGGCGCAGTGATGCTCACCTTACGAACCTCATGTGATCAGCCTCATATAGCAAGCATAGCGTCCAATTTGCCGCCGGCCTCGAGCGCGGCCAGATCATCCGATCCGCCCACCGCTGTCCCGCCGATGAAGATTTGCGGCACAGTCATTGCTCCGGGCACGCGCTCCAGCATTTCGGCGCGGCGCGGGCCGCCCATGGTGATGTCATGCTCTTCGTAGACCGCGCCCTTGCTGTCGAGCAGGCGCTTGGCCCGCGAGCAATAGGGGCAGCCCCACTTGGTGTAGATCTCGATGGTGGGGGGGGCAGCCGCGTGTTCGGTCGCTGGATTATCTGTCATCAGAACCTCTTGAAAAGCCGTTCGGCTATCACACATGGGTTTTCGTGTCATGCGCCGCAAGCGGGCTTGGTCACGAAATACCCCCGAAGAAGCGCCGCATATTGGGCTTTGGAGGGACAACGCAGATTGCTCAAACACGAGGATATTGCCATGAACCATCTCGATTTTACCCCCTATCGCCGCACCACTGTCGGTTTTGACCGGCTATTCGATCTGCTCGAACGCCAGGCCCGCGCGCAAGCCGGCGACAACTACCCCCCATTCAACATCGAGCGCCGCAGCGAGGACGCTTTTCGGATCACGCTGGCGGTGGCAGGGTTCAAGCCTGCCGATCTCGATATCACCGCACAGCAGAACCTGCTGGTCATCAAAGGCAGCCGGACCGAGGCGGAGGACAAGCAGTTCCTGCATCTCGGCATCGCCAATCGCGCGTTCGAGCGGCGGTTTGAGCTGGCCGACTTCGTCCGCGTGGAAAGCGCCGATCTGGCCGATGGCCTGCTGATCATCGATCTGGTGCGCGAAGTGCCCGAAGCGATGAAGCCCAAGAAGGTGATAATCGGCGGCCAGCCTTCGCTCGCCATCGTCGAAGGCGGTGCGGCTGCCGCCTGATCCGGCCCTGTTCTGAGTTTTGGTCCCGTTGGGGGCGGACCCGCAAGGTCCGCCCCCTTTTCAAGGTTCAGACCAGCCGCGCCTGTTTCACCGAGGCGGCGATAAACCCTTTGAACAGCGGATGCGGATCAAACGGGCGGCTCTTGAGTTCGGGGTGGAACTGCACGCCGATAAACCACGGATGATCGGGCCGCTCGACAATCTCGGGGAGCAGCCCGTCGGGCGACATGCCGGAGAACACCAGGCCGCCAGCCTCCAGACGGTCACGATACGCGACATTGACCTCATAGCGATGCCGGTGTCGCTCGCTGATTGCGCCGCTGCCATAAATCTGCGCTGCATGGCTGTTGCCCGCTAGAGTGGCCTCATAGGCCCCGAGGCGCATCGTGCCGCCAAGGTCGCCCCCCGCAGCGCGGGTTTCCAGCCCCTCTGGGGTCATCCATTCGGAAATGATGCCGACCACCGGCTCGCTGGTTTCGCCAAATTCGCTCGAACTTGCCGCCGCAATGCCCGCCAGATTGCGCGCGCCCTCGACACAGGCCATCTGCATGCCAAAGCAGATGCCAAGAAACGGCACCTTGCGTTCGCGCGCGAACCGCACGCTGGCGATCTTGCCTTCGGCGCCGCGCTCGCCAAATCCGCCGGGCACCAGAATGCCGTGCATCGGCTCAAGCAGCGCGGCGATCTCGGCGTCGTCTTTCTCAAACAGCTCGGCGTCGATCCAGCGGATATTGACCTTGACCCGGTTGGCCATGCCGCCGTGCACCAGCGCCTCGTTGAGCGACTTGTAGGCATCCTGCAGACCGATATACTTGCCCACCACGCCGATCGTCACTTCGCCTTCGGGGTTTTGATAGCGATCGACGATGTCGGCCCAGCGCGCCAGATCCGGCGCTGTCGCGCCGAGCCCGAAATGGCGCAGCACTTCGCCGTCCAGCCCCTCGCCGTGGTATTGGAGCGGCACCGAATAGATGCTTTGCGCATCCAGCGCCGGGATCACCGCCTCTTTGCGCACATTGCAGAACAGCGCGATCTTGGCGCGCTCGGTTTCGGGCAACGGATGTTCGCAGCGGCACAGCAGGATATCGGGCTGGATGCCAAGCCCGGTCAATTCGCGCACCGAATGCTGCGTCGGCTTGGTCTTGAGCTCGCCTGCTGCGGCGATGTAGGGCACCAGCGTAACGTGCACAAAGCACGTCGCCTCGCGCCCCAGCTCGTTGCGCAGTTGGCGGATAGCCTCGATAAACGGCAGGCTTTCGATATCGCCGACGGTGCCGCCGATCTCGCACAGCACGAAATCGAGGTCTTCGGTCTCGGCGCGCGCGAATTCCTTGATCGCATCGGTCACGTGGGGGATCACCTGCACGGTCGCGCCCAGATAATCGCCGCGCCGCTCCTTGGTGATGATGTCGCGGTAGATCCGGCCCGAGGTAATGTTGTCGGACTGGCGCGCCGAAACCCCGGTAAAGCGCTCGTAGTGCCCTAGATCGAGATCCGTCTCAGCGCCGTCATCGGTCACGAACACCTCGCCGTGCTGATACGGGCTCATCGTGCCCGGATCGACGTTGAGATACGGATCGAACTTGCGGATGCGCACACGAAAACCGCGCGCTTGAAGCAGAGCCGCAAGGCTTGCCGCCATCAGCCCTTTGCCCAGCGAGGAGACCACGCCGCCGGTGATGAAAATGTACCGCGCCATGGGGACTAAGCCTTATCGTCAGATGCAGCGCGCGCGCAAGAGAGCACCGCCAGAATTGCGCAGCCAATCCACAGGCCCGATGTTCAGGCCCGATCAACCGGCAAGACCACGCGCGGCGACTTGCCAATCAGATGTTACGAATTGGCGGCGTTATGGCTTGGTGGCTGGTGCCAGGGGATCGGCAGGCCCGGGGCGCGCCGCCGGTTCTGATGCCGGCTGCGTTTCGGCTGGGCCGACAGCCGGAATGCCCTGCACCGGCGCACCTTGCGCCTTTGCCAAGGGGTCTGCCGGGATAACCGGGGCCGCCGGAACAGTGCGATCCAGCGAGGTGTCGATCTTGCGGCCAGTGGTCGTGCTCACCGCGAGCGCAGCGAGCACGATGCTCAGGCCCACAAACAAGGTCGCCAGCACCGTCGTTGCCCGGGTCAGAAAATCGGCCGCACCGCGCGCCGACATGAAACCTGCCGGGCTTCCACCGACGCCCAGGCCGCCACCTTCGGACTTCTGGATCAGGATAACGCCCACCAGCGCCGCTGCGATCAGCGCTTGAACCACGGTCAGAAAGATAAAGAACGACATGCTGATCCTGCCTCGAATGTTGCCGCTCATCTAAGCGGCGCGGGCTGCTTGCGCAAGGCGCGATGGGGCCAGCGGCGATGCGCCCCGCCGCGATGCGCGCGCTCAGTCGATGGGGCGGCTTGCCGCAGCAATGATCGGCAGAAAGGCATCGGCGGTCAGGCTGGCGCCGCCAACCAGCGCGCCCTCCACTCCTTCTGCTGCCAGCAAGGCGCCGGCATTCTCGCCATTGACCGAGCCGCCATAAAGGATGCGCACTTTGGCATGGCTGTCGCCAAACGCGGCAATCAGCCGCGCCCGCACCGCGGCATGCATCGCGATCACATCCTCGATCGCCGCCACCCGGCCGGTCCCGATCGCCCAGACCGGTTCATAGGCAATCGCCAGCCTTGCCGCTGCAATCGCCTCGACAATGCCTTCGCCCTTAGGCAGCGAGCCATCGATCTGTTTGCCGACAACCGCCTCAGCCTTGCCCGCATCGCGCTCGGCCAATGTTTCGCCCACGCACAGGATCACCCCCAGCCCCGCCGCCAGCGCCGCCTTCGCCTTTGCGCGTACCGCAGCATTGGATTCCTTGTGATCGCGGCGGCGTTCACTATGCCCGACGATCACGAAATCCGCACCAATATCGGCCAGCATCGCTGCCGAAACATCGCCAGTATGCGCGCCCTTTACTTCGGCATGGCAATCCTGCCCGCCGACGCCGATCGCGCTCACTGCCTCGCGCAGCGCGTCGATCAGGGTGAACGGCGGGGCCAGGGCGATTTCAACGTCCGGATAACGCTGTGCCGCCCGGTCGATCGAGCGCGCTTCGGCCAGCATCGTGCGGCTGCCGTTCATCTTCCAGTTTCCGACGATATAGGGTCGCTGCGTCATGGATTGGGGTATCGTCCTGTGATTGATGTCATAACCTGCCGGGCGCGCTTAACAAACAGGTCCTTGCCTGCAAAGGGGAATGCGGACGAAACAGTGGAACGAACCGCAAGGCAATGGAGTAAACCTTCAAACAAAGGCCCTCCGTTCGCCACCAGATTGCCCCGCCCCAGATCTGCCCCCATTGCGGCAAGCGCGTTTGGCCCCTAATGCGGCGCTTGCAACCATCTATCTTATGATCGGCGTACATGCTCAGTTTCTTTCGCTCCTTTACCAAATCGCGGATCGGTGTGTTCATCACGCTGGTGTTTCTGGGCCTGATCGCGCTCGCATTTGCTGGCGCAGACATATCGTCGAATACCTTTGGTGGAGTCGCCGGGGGTGATCGCGCCGCGACGGTCGGCCAAACGCGCATCGATGTATCCGAGCTTAGCCAGAGCATGACCCGAGCGCTCGAAAACGCGCGCCAGCAAAGCCCGGCGCTGACGATGAAGGAATTTGTGGAAGGCGGCGCAGTCGATGAGATGCTCAGCCAGTTGGCGGATCGCGCGGCGCTGATGGAATGGGGCAAGCGCCACGGCTTTGCCACAGGCGAACGGCTGATCGACAGCGAAATCACGAAAAGTCCGGCGTTCAAGGGCGCAGACGGACGGTTCAGCGAGCAAGCCTACAAGCAATTGATCGCTCAGCGCGGCCTTAGCGAAGCGTTGGTTCGCGATGATTTTGCCAAAGGGCTGATGGCGCGTCAGTTGCTCGTGCCCGCCAGCATCGGCGCGCGCCTGCCGCGTGAGGCGGCGCTGCGCTATATCGCGCTGGCCAAGGAAAGCCGGGAAGGCTCCGTTCTGCTCGTGCCCTCGCTACTGTTTGCGCCGAAAACGCCGCCCACCGAGGCGCAATTGGCCGGGTATTATAAAGCCAACGTCGCGCTTTATACGCGCCCCGAAAGCCGCGCCATTCGCTTCGTCGCCTTCGACGATAGCGTGATCAAGGATATCGTCCAGCCCAGCGACAGCGATGTGCAAGCCCGCTACAAGCTCGGCGCGGCCACTTACGCCCCCAGCGAAACCCGCAGCCTGACCCAGGTGATCGTGCCGACAGAAGCGGCGGCCAAAGCATTCGCCAGCGAAATTGCGGGCGGAAAGTCGATCGAGGCCGCCGCCGCCGCCAAAGGGCTTTCGGCCAGCAAGCTCGACAAGCAATCCCGCGCGGCGCTCCTTGCCGCCGCATCGCAGGCCGTCGCCGACGCCGCCTTTGCCGCCGCGCAAGGCAAGCTGGCCGCGCCTGCCAAGAGCGGGCTGGGCTGGCATGTGATCCGGGTCGATGGCATTGCCCGCAATCCGGGCAAAACCTTCGATCAGGCAAAGCCCGAGATTGTGGCCGCGATCATCGCGGAAAAGCGCCGTTCCGCGCTCACCGATCTATCGGCCAAGCTTGAGGAGCAGTTCGGCAACGGGACCGGTCTTGCCGATGTCGCCAAATCGCTGGGGCTCTCGCTCATCACCACCGATCCGATCCTTGCCGATGGCACGGTTCCCGGAAAGCCGCCGGGCGCGCTGTCTGCCGATCTTGCGCCGCTGGTGCAAACCGCCTTCACCATGGAGCGCGAAGGCGAACCGCAGATCGCCGAAGTCTTGCCGGGCAAGCGCATCGCGATCTTCGATGTGGCCCGCATCGTGCCCGCCGCACCGCCGCCCCTTGCTGAAATTCGCGCGCAAATTGCCGCCGATTTCGCACGCAGCCAAGGCCTCGGCGCCGCCAAAGCTGCCGCCGACAAGCTGATTGCCGCGCTCGGCAAGGGCACCTCACTGGTCGACGCGCTCAAATCGCTGGACACCGCGCTGCCTCCGCCGCGCGACGTTGCCATCTCGCGCGAACAAGTGAACTCGATGCAGGGCCGCGTGCCCCCGCCGCTGGCGCTGATGTTCGCCATGGCGGGCGGCACCGCCAAGCGGCTCGAAGCGCCGAACAAGGAAGGCTGGCTGGTCGTCCATCTGCGCAAGATCAAGCTGGGCGAGGTTGCTCCGAACGATCCGGTGATCGAGCAGGCCCGGCGCGAACTGGGCGAAGCCGCTGGGCAGGAATATGCCTTCGCGCTGCGCGCCGCGATGCGCGACGAAATCGGCGTCAAACGCAACGAAGCCGGGATCCGCGCGGTCCGCACGCAGCTTCTGGGCGGGCAATAAGCCGGGTGCCCTTGCGTGTCGGCGAAACGGCTGCGCCGGGCGATGCCGCGCCGGCAAAAGCTGGCCCGGAAAATGCCGCCGCCGCCGCCGAAGCGCTCGGGCATGGCAAGCCCGCGCTGATCTGGCGCAAACTGCTGGCCGATACCGAAACCCCGGTCGGCGCGGCGCTCAAGCTGATCGAGCCCGGGCGCGGCGATTTCCTGCTCGAATCGGTTCAAGGCGGCGAAGTGCGCGGGCGCTACAGCCTGCTCGGCATCGATCCAGACCTGCTGTTCCGCGCGCATGGGCATAGCGCCGAGATCAACCGCGCGTGGCAGCATGATCACAGTGCCTTCGTGCCGCTTGCGGGGGATAGCCTCGAAGAATTGCGCGCGCTGGTCAGCGCCTGCCGCATCGATGTGCCCGCAGGCCTGCCCAAATCGCTCGCCTGCCTCGTCGGCTATTTCGGCTATGAAACGGTGGGCCTTGTCGA
>NZ_CAMBTS010000127.1 GCF_945870625.1 Novosphingobium sp. Chol11
ACGATGCGGATCTTGTCCTCGGCCGAGAAGTGCCGCCGGGTCTGCCGCCGGATGTCCTTCACCACCCGCTCGGCAGGGGCCTTGGCAGGCGATTTTTTCAAGGAGTGTTGGGACTTCATCTTCGTTCCTTCGTCACTACGACGAAGCCCTAACACTCCTTAAATCACAACCTCAAATCTGTGCCATTGGTGCTGACGGGGAACAGAAAGTGCCATTTGGGGGCCACGCCTTTCAGCTGATTTCAAGTGGCCCCCAGCATGGCCCCCAAAATCACCCGGCTAGAGGCGAATAACGGCGAACACTGGCGACCAAACCAGCGTTATTATTGGCAGATTTCTGAGGTTTTTACAAGCTTTGGCGGACGCTGGCGGATAGGCCAATGGTGCCCGGGGACGGAGTCGAACCGCCGACACCGTGATTTTCAGTCACGTGCTCTACCAACTGAGCTACCCGGGCATCGTGGCGCAGCAGTAGCGGCGCGCAATAGAAGCGCGCGTATGGCGAAGCCTGTCCGGGTTGTCCAGCCCCAAGATGACGGTTTCGCGTAAGCGGCTATTCCTCGTCTTCGGGGTCGATCGTCGGGCCGGGCAGCACATAGCCTTCATCGAGCCAGCGCATCAGGTCGCGGTCGCGGCAGCGCTGGGAGCAGAACGGGGTATGCGCCTCGCTGCGCGGCTTGCTGCAGATCGGGCACTTGCGGACAGAAGCGGGGCGGACAGGATTCGGGCTCATGCGGCCACGATCTGAGCGAATGCGCCGCCAAGCGCAAGGCCGCTATCCTCCTGCCAGCGCACCAGCCGCCCGGTGCGGCGGGCCAACTCCGCTTCCCACTCGGCCTGCACCGCGCGGCGCACCGCCGGATGCGCGCTGAGCAGCAGCATCCCCGGTCCGCTCACCCGCTCGGCCTGGCGCAGCAGCATGCGCGCCGCCGCGCCCGCGCCCGCTTGCGCATAGCGCGCGATCAATGATGGGCGTTCCAGCCTGCTGACGAGCTGGACAAAGCCGAAGCCGTTCATCGCGGTGCGCTCGCCGCGCCAATCGCTCAGCACTGCGGCGAGCGCGGCGTCGACGGCATGGCGGTCGCGCTTATCGGCCAGCGAGGGGAAATCGATGCCGATTGCGCCGCCGATATCGAACTGGCCCAGCGCGGCGACAATCGCCGGAACCGCAGCCAGCGCCAGCGCGGGCAGCGGCGGCGAACCATCGACATCGATCAGGGTCATCGCCGGGGTCGGGCTGATGATCAATCCGCCGCCGGGAAACGCCACTTCGCCGGATAAAGCATCGCTGACCAGATCGGACCAGCCGGCCTCGTCAAAGCTGCGATCGGTGATGGGCACGCTGCGCACCGGCGCGCCGGCGCTGCGCAACTCGGCGAGCAAGCTGGGGGCAGGGCAGGCGGTCTCGCCTGCCGTAGCCGGGCGCAGATGCGCCAGCTTGGATCGTCCGCGCTCGGCAATGGCGGCACGGGTCACGCGCACCATGATGCTCATGCCCTCGGTCAATGCGGGATCCAGCGCATCGATCAGCGCCTCGGTGCCACCGGGCAGGCGCATCACGCCGCGCCGGGTGCCGGGCATGCGGCTCAATAACTTGGCTTCGGCCACTGCACCTGCGCGCCATGCCTCGTCCCACACCACCCGCGCTGCGCGGATCGCGCCGCCTTCGATCAGGATTGCGCGCTCCTCGCCAATCCCGGCCTCATGCAGCCATTGCGCGCTGCGCGTCTCAGGCAAGCGCGCAACCTGCCGCGATTAGCAGCCGCCAGGTTTCATAGAGAGGGAGCCCGATCACGCCTGAATGGCTGCCAGAAAGCCAGATGCAAAAACTCTCGGCGGTGCCTTGGATGGCATAGCCGCCCGCTTTGCCGTGCCACTCGCCGCCCGCGATATAGGCGTCAACCTCGCCAGCGGAGAGCACCTTGAACCGCAGCACGGTCTCGCTCAGCGCGCTGCGCATCACCCCATCGGGGGTAAGCAGCGCGACCGCTGAAAACACCCGGTGGCGGCGGCCCGAGAGCACCGCAAGGCAGCGGCGCGCGGTCGCTTCGTCTTCGGCCTTGGGCAAAATGCGGCGTCCGGCGCCGACAACCGTGTCGCCCGCCAGGATCAGGCAGCCAGGCGCAAGCGCAGCAGCAGCGCGCCCCTTTTCGGCGGCAAGCCGGATCGCATGATCGCGCGGCAATTCGCGCGGGCGGGGGGACTCGTCGATATCCGCGGCGATCACCCGGTCGGGGATCACCCCCAGCCGCGCCAGCAGATTGCGCCGACGCGGGCTGGCCGAAGCGAGCACCAGCGGCGGGCAGGGAAGGGGGAGAGGAAGCGCGGCAGTAACTGGCGCAGCAGGTGTCACGCCGCAGCGGGGATCAGAACTGGCCCCCTCAGAATTGGCCCCCTCAGAATTGTCCGGGACCACCGCGACCGGGCATGAAGCGATAAGTGATGCGGCCTTTGGTCAGATCGTACGGTGTCAGTTCGACAAGCACTTCGTCGCCCACCAGCACGCGAATGCGGTTCTTGCGCATTTTGCCTGCAGTATGGCCAAGAATTTCATGATCGTTTTCGAGCTTCACACGGAACATGGCGTTGGGGAGCAGTTCGACCACCTGGCCGCGCATCTCGAGGAGTTCTTCTTTCGCCATAGGCGGTTTCAGTTGCCTTCTTCGTGGGAGCATTTGCAATGCAACGAGCGGGCAAATGCACGCACTCTGCTGGGCCATTAGCGCGGCATCGCGCAAAAGGGAAGCCCGCGTTGAACTTGCTGTGGTCTAACCTCAGGTGTTGCGGCTGCGCTGCAGAGAGCTACGCACCATCGGGCGGCGGCCGGGCGCTTCGCTGCCAGTCCATTGGTCGCTGAAATGGCGGACGGCGACGACCTGCTCAAGCGGCAACCTTTGATCGAACCGCAGTCCGCAGGCCATCCCCCGGAACCAGATGACTTCGCCAAACGCCTCGATGCCGCAAACGATGAGCAGGCCGCGCGCTCCGACAGCAGGCGCGACTTCGGCCAGCATGATCCGCGCCCCGCGCTGCGAAAGATTATCGAGGCGGCAGGATGTGAGGCCGCTCAAAAGCTGGATCTTGGCCGGAACTCCCAGCCGGACGCGCGCATCGTTCCGCCGAATGATGCGGGATTCGGGCTCACCGGGCAGATCTGCTGGCGCGGACATCGCGGCAAACGATAGCTCCGGGTTCTTGATGCTCTTGCCCTCGGCAACTAGGGGAAAACACGCATATCCTGGCTTTTCCGCGAATTGTCCGGCGCGGGGATAATCGCGGCGGCACTCTCCACAAAGGCGCATCGGCGGCCTATCTGCAAGGCAGCATGAGCAACGCGCAATCTCCTCCGGACCGGCAGTCCTCCGACCGTTTCAACGAGGATAAGGCGAGCTATACCCTGCGCGGCGCGGACCAGCCCGACATCGAGGCCGGGATTGCCGCGATCCGCGAGGTGGTGCAAACCCTGCGGCCACGCCCTGGGGTCTATCGCATGCTCGATGCGCGCGGCGATGTGCTCTATGTGGGCAAGGCGCGCGCGCTCAAAAACCGCGTGGCGAACTACACGCAAGTCGAACGCTTGCCCAACCGGCTGCGCCGGATGGTGAGCCAGACCCGCGCGCTGACAATTATCACGACCAATTCAGAAGCGGAGGCGCTGCTGCTCGAAGCGCAGCTGATCAAACGCTATCGCCCGCCTTACAACGTTTTGCTGCGCGATGATAAATCGTTCCCGTTCATTCTATTGCGCTCCGACCATGCGTTTCCGCGCATCCAGAAGCATCGCGGCGCGCGGCGGGAAAAGGGCAATTACTACGGGCCGTTTGCTAGCGCCGGATCGGTGAACACCACGATCAATGCGCTGCAAAAGCTGTTTCTGCTCAGAAGCTGCAACGATGGCTTTATGGCGCGGCGCGACCGGCCCTGCCTGCTTTACCAGATCAAGCGCTGCTCAGCCCCATGCGTCGATCGCATAACGCCAGAGGCCTATGGCGAGCTGGTGCGCCAGGCGAAGGATTTTCTCGGCGGCAAATCGGGCGCGGTGCAGAAAGAGATCGAGACGCAGATGGCGCAGGCCGCCGAAGCGCTCGATTTCGAAAGCGCGGCGATGCTGCGCGACCGGCTGCGCGCCGCGACATTTATCCAGGGCAGCCAGGCGATCAATGCCGAAGGCGTGGGCAATGCCGATGTCTTTGCGCTGGCGGTGAAGGGTGGGCATGTCGCAATTCAGGCCTTTTTCATCCGGGGCGGGCAGAATTGGGGCCACCGCGCGTTTTTTCCCAGCCATACCGACGGGCTGGACGAGGCCGAAGTGATGACCAGCGTGCTGGCCCAGCTCTACGAAGAAGTGCCGCCGCCGCGCCTGATCCTGCTCGATCGCGCCTTGCCCGAGGCAGACTTGCTGGCCGAGGCGCTGGCCGATGCGGCGGGCGGCAAGATCGAGATTTCAGTGCCCCAGCGCGGCGACCGGCGGCGGCTGATGGAGCAGGCGCAGCGCAACGCCACCGAAGCGCTGGAGCGGCGGTTGGCCGAAACCGGCACCAAGGCGCGGACGTGGCGCGAGATGGCGGAGTTCCTCGAGCTGGGCGAAGCGCCGCAGCGCGTCGAGGTTTACGACAACAGCCATGTGCAGGGCGCGCATGCGGTGGGCGCGATGATCGTGGCGGGGGCGGACGGCTTCATGACCGGCCAGTACCGCAAGTGGAACATCAAGACCGCGCAGACCAATGACGATTTCGGCATGATGCGCGAAGTGTTTGAGCGCCGCTTCACTCGCGCGCAGCAGGACGATCCCGAGCGCGATCAGGGCATGTGGCCCGATCTCGTGCTAATCGATGGCGGCAAAGGCCAGATGACCGCGGCGCGCGAGACGCTGGAAGCACTCGGCATCGAAGACGTTGCGCTGATCGGCATCGCCAAGGGGCCGCACCACGGGCGCGACGGGCGCGAGGTGTTTCACTTCCCCGACGGGCGCGAGAAAATGCTGCCCGAGGCCTCGCCCGTGCTGTTCCACTTGCAGCGGCTGCGCGACGAGGTGCACCGCTTTGCCATTGGCGCGCACCGCGCCAAGCGCAGCCGCGCGATCAGCGCCAGCCCGCTCGACGAGGTTCCCGGCATCGGCCCGGCGCGCAAGCGCGCGTTGCTGCTGCATTTTGGCACGGCAGGCAAAGTGCGCGCAGCCAGTCTGGAGGATTTGCAGCGCGCGCCCGGCGTCAGCGCTGGTGTGGCGCAACTGGTCTACGATTTCTACAATCCCTCGGCCTGAAGCTTATGTTTGCTTGGCGGAACCAATCGGCCGGATCAGCGCTTCCTGCGCGACATTGGCAATCAGCCTCCCATCCCGGGTAAAGATGCGGCCCCGATTGAAGCCGCGGGCATGTCCGGCCCATGGGCTGTCGCAGACATAGAGCATCCATTCATCGGCGCGGAATGCTTCGTGGAACCAAAGCGCATGATCGAGGCTGGCTCCCATCATCGTGCCTTTGATCGAGCTGAGCGCGTGCGGCAATGTGGCCGTGCCGAGCAAGGTCATGTCGCTGGCATAGGCCAGCACCGCGCGGTGCACTTTGGGATCATCGGGCAGCGGCGCGACCGCGCGGAACCACGTGTGGGCGAGCGGCGGTTGCGGATCGGGGTTCATCCAGTGGCGCGGTTCAACCGAGCGCAATTCGATCGGTCGCGGCTCCAGCATGATGCGGCGGGCGCGTTCGGGAAGCTTGTCGGCGTGTTCGATCCGCAAGTCGTGGTCGCTCGGCAAGTCTTCGGGCGGGGGCACGTCTGGCATCGTCTCGGCATGATGCACGCCGGGTTCGGCGCGGTGGAACGAGGCCAGCATCGTCAGGATCGGCCTGACTTCCCCCGAAGCATCCGGCTGGCTCGCCACGATCCGGCGATTGGAAAAGCTGCCGCCATCGAGATCGCGCTCAACCTTGAAATCAATGGCAAAATCCTCGTTGCCCCCGCGCAGAAAATAGGCGTGGAGCGAATGAACCGGGCGGTCCACCGCCACCGTGCGCTCGGCAGCCGCCAGCGCCTGCGCGATCACTTGCCCGCCAAAAACGCGGCCCACGCCGCCCTGCTTGCGCCGCCCTTCGAAATGGTCCGCGCCAGTGTCTTGCACATCGAGCAAGTGAAGCAAACGATCGACAAGTGCCGCACTATCGATGGGATCGGTCATGGCCAAAGCGCATGCCGCGCCCTGCCGTTAACGTCAACGCCCCACTTTGAGCTTGCGCAGCGCCCGCCAACCCGCCGCGCGCAGCCGGTTCCGCCCCGGCCAGCGCCCCGGCGCGCACGGCTTAATCCCGGCGCGGCGCAGCACGCCGTTGAACGCGCGCGCATCGGCCTCCTCAAAGCTCCACGTCGAACGCCACGTGATCGAGAGCGAAAGCCCCGGCAGCGGCCCATTGCGCACATGATGCGGCGCCATCACCGGCACATAAAGCGCCTCGCCGGGGGCCAGGCTCCACTCGGTGCCGCCAATCGCCAGCTCATCACGCCAAAACAGCTCGCGCCCGCCCCCGGTGTGATAGCCTTCGTGCGTCTCGTCGGGGGCATAGCTGGCGTCGCCCTGCGGAAACAGCGTCATCGTCTTGGCCCCGGCCAGATGCAGCAGGATATTGTGCTCCGGGTCGAAGTGATACGGCGTCACCCCGCCCGGGCTGGTGATGAACACAAACCCCTGCGGCCGCAGCATCGCCCCCGTCCGCGCCTCGATCACCGGGCGCAGCTCTTCCAGCAGCGCCAGCAAAAGGTCGCGGTAGGCGGGCACCTGTTCGATGTTCTTGAGCGCCGCCCAGCTGCCGGTCTCGGCAATGCGCCGGATCGTCTCACCGATGCCAAGGCCATTGGCCGGCGCCTTCGCCCCGTTCAGCCCCACCGGCAGATCGGCGCGGTTAAACTCGCGCGAAGCCTCGGGCAGCGCCTCGGCCAGCTGCGCCAGCGCTTCCAGTTCCAGCAGCGGATGCCCGCGCAGCCGATGCGCCAGCCTGTGCGGCACTTCGGGATAGCTCGCGGCAAAGGCCGCGCGCGCGGCCTCGTCAAACACCCCGCCCGTCATGCGATCCCCGCCGGATTGCGCGATAATTCAAAGGCGAGCAGCCGCTCGAACACCGCCCGGCGCGCGCTCCCGCCGATGGCAATCGAAAACCGCCCGATGGGCCGCCGCTCGCGCCACAGCGAATCGATCATCGGATGATCGGGCGCAGCGCAGCTATCCGCCCACGCCACATCCCCGCGCTCCAACAACGCTAGGTTTTCCAGCTGCAGCAGCACCCCCGGCGAAAACCGCGCGAAATCCTCGTCAAACGCGGTCTTGTAGGAAAAGGCCCCCGGCGGCGCGATCATGTTGACCAGCATCGCAATCGGCTGCCCGTCCAGCGCCAGGCTCAGCCGCTCGATCCGCCCGCGCGCCGCGCCATCGGCCACCGCCTCGCGAAACAGCCCCGCCGTCTCGGCGGCGCAGGCCAGCGCGCTGCCCGCGCCGCCCTTCCATCCGCGCGCCTCCAGGCTGAGGAACGCCTCGATCCATGCGTCCGCCCCCGCGCCGTCCTGCGCCCGCGCAAAGCTCAGCGCGCCCGCCTCGGCCAGCCGCGCATGCTGGCGGCGAA
>NZ_CAMBTS010000128.1 GCF_945870625.1 Novosphingobium sp. Chol11
GGATCGCCCAAACCGATCCGCCCTCGGTGACTTCGGCAAAAAAGATCTCCGCGTTTGATGCTGAAAGGCTCATGCAAAAGTTTGAGCAGGGATCTGGAACGTCCGCAAGTGGGGCGAAAGCAGCCATCGATCTGCGTCGCGTTTGTAAAAGAGGAAATTGCCTCAGCTTTAGATCGCAACAACCCCAGGCTGCACCTTCGGCGCGCGGACCAGCATCGTCGCGACCGCCGCCGCTGCCATCATCGCGCCGCCCAGCATCAGCACATGGCGGGGGTCGCCGCCCAGCAGCGGGCGGTAGGCCAGCCAGACGAACAGGATCTCGATCATCATCGGGATGACGATGAACATGTTGAAGATGCCCATGTAGACGCCGGTGCGTTCTGGCGGGATGGCATTGGCGAGCATCAAGTAGGGATTGCCCATCAGGCTGCCCCAGCCGATGCCGATGCCGATCATGGCCGCGATCAGCAGCGGGACCGAGCCGGTTGAGGCGATCGTGAGCATCGCCGCGCCCGATCCGGCCATCGCCGCCGCGTGGATCGGCTGCGCGCCAAAGCGCCGGGCAAGCGGGATCATCGCGAAGGCCGAGACGCAGGCGATGGCGTTGTAGAATGCGCCAAGCTGGCCATTGAGCAGGCTGGCGTCGCGGAAACCGGCGGTGGCCGGATCGCTGGTGTTGAAGACATTGCGCGCGAGCACCAGGACGACATATTGCCAATAGCAGAACATGCCGAACCACTGGAACAGCATGGCGACCGCCAGTTGCCGCATCGCAGTCGGCATGTCGCGAATGGCCTCGATCAGGCCGCTGATGGTGGAGCGCAGCGACAGCGGATCGGCGGAAATGGCCGCGTCTTCTTCCGGGGTGAGCGGAAGCTCGGGCACGCGCCAGACGGACCAGACGATGGTGGTGATCGAGAGGAACGCGCCGATCACGAAGCTGATCCGGGTGATTTCGGGAATGCCATTGGCGTCGATCAGGTTCTGATCGATGCCCCACCACACGAGCAAGGTGGGCGCGAGATAGGACAGCGTCTGGGCAAGGCCGGTGAACGCGCTTTGCGTGAGGAAGCCGAGCGGGCGCTGGTCGGGGCCGAGCCGGTCGCTGACATAGGCGCGGTAGGGCTCCATCGTGACATTGTTGGCCGCATCGAGCACCCACAGCAAGCTGGCCGCCATCCACAATGTGCGGCTGTAAGGCATCGCGAGCAGGCACAGGCTGCACAGGATTGCGCCGATAAGGAAATAGGGCGTGCGGCGGCCAAGGCGCGAGCGGGTGCGGTCGCTCATCGATCCGATCAGCGGCTGGATGATGAGGCCGGTCATCGGCCCCGCCAACCAAAGCAGCGGCATCGCGCCTTCATCCGCGCCGAGATAGCTGTAGATCGGCCCCATGTTGCTTTGCTGCAGGCCGAAGCTGAACTGCAGCCCGAGGAAGCCAAGGTTCATCTGCAGGATAGTGGCGAGCGCAAGACGCGGCTTGGCACCCTGGTTGCTGATCACGTCTGGTCTCCCACCGGGCAGACTCGCGCTGCCATGCAAGACTGATAAAGGATTGTGCAAAGGTTTGCAAATTGTGGTTGCAATCGTTTGCGCAAAGCTTAGTAGTTTGCCCGAGAGCCGCGAATCGGCCATCGTAGGGAGAGCATCATGACTACATTCCGCACCATTTTGTTGGCATCCGGCGCGCTCGTGTTTGCAGCGCCCGTGTTTGCGCAAACCGCCGCACCTGAAGCAAGCGACACCGCAGCGCAGGCCGATGCCGCGCCGAATGAAGAGATCGTCGTTACCGCCGTGGCGCGCGGCCAGAACAAGCTGGGCACATCGATTTCGGTGAGCGCGATCAATGCTGATGCCATCGCCGCCGCCGCGCCGCGCTCGGCCGCCGAGCTTTTCCGCAGCCTGCCGGGCATTCGCTCTGAATCGTCGGGCGGTGAAGGCAATGCCAATATTCAATCGCGCGGCATTCCGATCTCGACCGGCGGTGCCAAGTTTCTCCAGCTTCAGGAAGACGGCCTGCCGATCCTGGAGTTCGGCGACATCGCCTTTGGCAACGCCGACATTTTCCTGCGTGTCGATTCCACTGTGGCGCGCGTGGAAGCGGTGCGCGGCGGCTCGGCATCGACGTTTGCCTCCAATTCGCCCGGCGGCGTGATCAACACCATTTCCAAGACCGGCACGGTCGATGGCGGCACGATCATGGGCACGCTCGGCCTTGATTACGGCGAGTATCGCATCGATGCCAATTATGGCGGGCATCTCTCCGACACACTGACCTTCAACGTCGGCGGTTTTTACCGCGTGGGTGAGGGTCCGCGCCGCGCCGGCTATGACGGCAACAAGGGCGGCCAGATCAAGGGCAACATCACCAAGACGTTCGACCGGGGCTTCTTCCGGGTCAACTTCAAGTTCCTCGACGACCGCGCAATTGCCTATCTGCCCAGCCCGGTGCGCGTAACCGGCACCAACGCCAACCCGAAGTACGAAGCCCTGCCGGGCCTCAGCCCCAACAACGATACGATCCATTCGATCAATTTCACGCAAGCGGTGACGCTGGACGGGCGCAACAACCGGGAAGTGAGCGATATTCGCGACGGCATGCATCCGCTTGTGAAAGCCATCGGCTTTGAAGGGCAGTTCGAGATCGCCGACGGTTGGACGGTGAACAACAAGTTCCGCTATGCGAGCATCAGCGGGCGGTTCAATTCGCCGTTCCCGGCCACGGCGGATACAGTGCAGAATCTGGCCAACGGCATCGGCGGCGCGGGCTCGGTCGCGACGTATGCCAATGTCCCGAATGCGGGTCAGGTCATCGCCAACCCCGCCACGACCAACGCCATCGGCATCGTGCTGTTCAACACCAAGCTCAACAGCCTCGACAACGTGACCAACGATCTGCGCCTCAGCCGCAGCTTCGACATGGGCGGCGGCAAGCTCGACGTCTCGCTGGGTTACTACAAGTCACGCCAGAAGATCGACATGGACTGGACCTGGTCGTCCTATCTGCTTGAAGCGCGCGGCGATAACGCGGCGCTGATCAATGTCGCCAATGCCGGCGGCGTTTCGCAGACGGACAACGGGCTGGTGGCTTATGGCGCGTCGTTCTTCGGCAATTGCTGCCGCCGTTCGTACAACCTCGATTTCGATACCAACGCGCCGTTCGCCTCGGTGAGCTACAGCAGCGGCGAACTGACGCTCGACGGCAGCTTGCGCTATGACTTTGGCCGGGCGCGCGGTTTCGTGACGGGCGATGGTCCGGTGGTCGTGACCGATGTCAATGGCGATGGCACGATCTCGGTGCCCGAAACCAAGACAACGGTTATCCCGCTGGGTGTGACCCGTCCGGTCAACTACAACTACGGCTACCTGTCGTATTCTGCGGGCGTGAACTACAAGCTGTCATCCGATCTTGCGGCCTTTGCTCGCTACAGCCGCGGCGGCCGCGCCAATGCCGATCGTTTCGTGTTCGGCGGCAACACCAGCCCGACGTCGGGCGCGCTGCTCGCAGGCGCGCGGCCGGTCGACTTTGTTCAGCAGGCCGAGGCGGGCGTGAAGTATCAGTCGCGCGGGCTTTCGCTCTATGGCACCGCCTTCTATGCCCGAACGCAGGAACAGAGCTACGAGGCAACCACGCAGCGTTCGTTCGCGAATACCTACCGCGCATTCGGCCTAGAACTGGAAGGCAGCTACCGCGTTGGCGAGTTCAGCCTGACGGCCAACGGTACATATACCAACGCGAAGATCGTTGCCTCGAACACAGCCGCTGTCGTGGGCAATCGTCCGCGCCGGCAGGCCGAGTTCATCTGGCGGGTCGCGCCGGAATACAATTCCGGCATGTTCAGCGTGGGCGCCAGCGCCATCGGCACGACATCGAGCTACGCGCAGGACAGCAACCAGTTGAAGCTGCCCGGCTTCACGCAGGTCAATGCCTTTCTGGCGGTGCGTCCGCTGGAGCGGGTGCAGGTTTCGGTCAACGCCAACAACCTGTTTGACACCGCCGGATATACCGAAGCCGAAGAAGGTTCGATCCCCGGCAATGGCATCGTCCGCGCGCGTTCGATCAACGGACGGACGGTTTCCGCGACGCTCAAGCTCGACTTCTGATGATCAGCAGCCCCGGGAACACGGACGTGTTCCCGGGGCTGCGCCCTGCGTGCCGGTCAAGGTTGCCAATATGACAAGTCTTTGGACACGCGAAGCGATCGCCCGCATCGCGGCCGCCCCGATCCCGTTCGCGCCCTTGATCGAGCTATCCGCTGTCCACCGCGTTCTTCCGGGGTTCGATCTGTGGGACTACTGGCCGGTGCAGGAGCGCGATGGCTCGACCGCGACGATCGCGGGCGGCGCGCTGCAGATGCTGCTCGCCGCGCCGGTGCTGGATGATCCCGATGCGCGCCATGGCATCGCCCGCATCCGGCTGATGCACCAGACCGCGAGCGGCTGGCGCGATCTTGGCCATCTCTTTCCCGATGGCTTTTCGCCCGGCAGCCGCGAATGGTCAGGCTCTGCGATTATTGACGCGGACCATTCCCGCATCACGCTTTACTTCACGGTGGCGGGCCGGCGGGGCGAACCGGTCCTGTCGTTCGAGCAGCGCCTGTTCGAAACGGCAGCGCCCCTGCGCATCGTGGATGGCGCGCCGCAGCTTGGCCCTTGGTCAATCCCGGTCGAATCCGTTGCGGCCGACGGGCTTGTTTATCAAAGCGACATGAGCGGCGGCGGCGCGATCGGAACGATCAAGGCGTTTCGCGATCCGGCATGGTTTCAAGATCCAGCCGATGGGCAGGAATACCTTGTCTTTGCCGGATCGCTGGCGCGGTCTGTTTCGGCATGGAATGGCGCGGTTGGCATTGCCCGGCGCGCGCAGGGGCAATGGGCGCTGGCCGATCCGCTGATCACCGCAGACGGCCTCAACAACGAGCTTGAGCGTCCGCATACGATTTTCCGGGGCGGGCGCTACTATTGCTTCTGGTCGACGCAGGCAAAAGTGTTTGCTAGCGATGGGCCGCGTGGTCCCAACGGGTTGTATGGCATGGTGGCAGATCAAATGGCAGGTCCGTGGCGGCCCCTCAATGGGTCGGGGCTGGTCTTTGCAAACCCTGCTGCCAGCCCGGTTCAGGCCTATAGCTGGCTCGTGCTGAACGATCTGAGCGTGATTGCTTTCGTCGACCGGCCGGGCTTGCCCGCCGAACCGGCCGATCCCGTGATCGCACGCCGCCACTTCGGCGGCACCCCGGCGCAGCCGTTGCAACTGGCGCTGGACGGCGACCTGGCGGTGCTGGTTTGACTGCTGGGCCGCAGCGCTGTGCCGGGGTCGAACTCGGCGGCACAAAGTGCATCGCGGTGGTGGCGCAAGGCCGCGACATTCTGGCGCAGGCGCAATGGCCGACGGGCAAAGATGCAGCAGCGACGCTCAACGCCGTCGCGGACTGGCTGATTGCGGCGAAGGCTGAGCATGGTTTTGACGCGCTGGGCATCGCCAGCTTCGGCCCGCTTTGCCTTGATTGTCACAGCGCTGACTTTGGCAAAATTCTGAACACACCCAAGCCCGGCTGGGCAGGCGTCGATGTAGTCAGGGCATTGAGCGGCCAGCTCGGCGTTCCGGTTTGTTTTGATACCGACGTTGCCGGCGCGGCGCTGGCCGAGGGCCTGTGGGGCGCATCGGTTGGTTGCGGGGTGCATGTCTATCTGACCATCGGCACCGGCATCGGCGGCGGCGTGGTGATCGGCGGCAAGCCGCTCCACGGCGCGGTGCATCCCGAGATCGGCCATATCCGCGTGCGGCGCGCGGTCGGCGATGCCTTCGCGGGCTCCTGTCCGGTGCACGGCGATTGTCTGGAAGGCCTCGCCTCTGGCCCCGCGATTGCGCTCCGGGCGGGCCGCCCGGCTGAAACCATCGCGCCGACTGATCCGGTGTGGGATAATGTCGCCCACGAGCTTGCCGAACTGATGCAGATGCTGATTCTGACGCTCTCCCCGCACCGGATCGTGCTTGGCGGCGGGGTTGGCTACGGCCAGTCTCACCTGCTTGTCCGTGTGCGCAAGGCGGCGGCAGAAGCCCTCAATGCATACCTCCCCGGCCAGACGGTGGCGGACCTTGAACGGGTGATCGTGCCTGCCGGGCTGGGCGCGGAAGCCGGGGTTTTCGGCGCGCTCGCGCTGGCCCAATCCCTGCCTCAGGAATTGAGCGAGATATAGCCAAGCTGCGACGCTTTGAAGAGCGTCTGACTGCGGTTCACGGCGTTGAGCTTGGTCGAAGCGTTGTGAATGTGAAAGCGCACAGTGGCGCGGCTGCGGCTCATGATCAGGCTGATTTCCAGATCGGTCTTGCCGATGGCCGCCCAGCGCAGACATTCAACCTCGCGCTTTGAGAGCCGCGATCCCGGGGGCAGAGCCTGCATGGTGCCCATCGCATGGACATAGCTGGCGATGAATGTGCGCGAATAGACGCCGAACGCGTCGCCCAGCCGCAGAAACATATCGCCAAGATCAGTCATCGCCGGATCGAGCGGATTGAAGCTGACCGCGCCGATCTGGCCGAACGGAAGATGGACCGGCACCACGATCGCCGCCTTGGTCATTGCCCGGCTTTCAAAATTGGTGAGATCGATCGACTTCAGGTAATTGTTCGGCTGGCGCGTGTGGAATCCCTTGGCGCTGACCCAGAACGGTTCGGACTCAAACCGGCAGGCCGAAGTGAGCGGCGAATTGAGGGCGATGCGGGTGTTGCGCCACCACGCCCTCTCGTCGGTCCAGCCAAACACATCGAGCGCCAGAACATTGCCCTCCAGATCGCAAGGCGTGCGCTTGTCGGCAATGTCGTGCGCGGGCGCTGCCCGCACGCCCTCGGCCAGCGCGATGGCATGAAATGCCTCTGCCGCCCTGCGCACATCGTGTGGTCCGGCGATCCGGACCAAGTCGATGGTTTCGACCGAGAACACGCTCTCTCTCTCCCGTTCATTGGCGCAAGCCTTACGCTCCGGCCCGTGAACAAACAAGTGACAGCCACAAAGCCCGCCACGTCACCTTGCGTAAAGCATAGGTTGCGCACGCGATTAAGACAGGTCACTTCATGCCCGATAAAACGACATGGGAGAATTCATGGACCACGCAACTGATGCAGTGAATGCGTCCGCTTCCGGCGCGATGATCGATCTGGGCTCGAAGCGGCTTCAGGGGCGGGTGGCCTTCGTCTCGGGGGGCCTGCGCGGCATTGGCCTGGCCACCGTTGAACGGTTTCTGGCCGAGGGCGCGGAAGTTGTCCTGTCCGATCTCGACGCCATCGATAGCGCGCTGGTGGGCTCGGTGATGGAGCGGCTGGGGCAGGCCGCGAGCTATATCGCCGCCAATGTGGCCGAAGAAGCGGCGTGGGAGCGTGCGCGCGATCTGGTGAAGGAACGGCACGGCAAATGCCATATCCTGGTCAACAACGCCGGCACCGATCTGACGGGGCCAGTGGAGGCCATCGATTTCGACAAGTGGAAGCGGATCATGTCGATCAATGTCGACGGCGTGTTCCTTGGCACCAAGCATTTTGTGCCGATGATGGCAGCGTGCGGCGGCGAGTTTC
>NZ_CAMBTS010000129.1 GCF_945870625.1 Novosphingobium sp. Chol11
GAAGAACGCGGCATCCTGTTCGTCGGCGTCGGCACCCCGCTCTATGAAGGCATGATCATCGGCGAGAATGCCAAGCCCGACGATCTTGAAGTCAATCCGATGAAGTCGAAGCAGCTGACCAACTTCCGCTCGACCGGCAAGGACGACGCGATCCGCCTCACCCCGCCCAAGATCATGACGCTCGAACAGGCGATTGCCTATATCGACGACGATGAAATGGTCGAAGTGACGCCCAAATCGATCCGCCTGCGCAAAGCGATCCTCGATCCCAACGAGCGCAAGAAGGCCGGCCGGAAGAAAGAAGCGGCCTGAGGGCTGGCTTTGCTCTGAATGAGACAGGAAGGGCGGCCTTTGCGGGCCGCCCTTATTGTTTGGGGGCGCTAGAAATTCTGAGGCATGCGATTGTGACGCTTGCAAACACCACGCCGCGATGACTGGAAGTGGTGGAAAGCGGACATTCCGCTGCTACAAAAACGAGATGGATTGCTGACGTTCGCTGCGCTATTTCCTTTTGAGTGCGAGCCTCCAGCCCTATGAGCCCCTATAGAAGAGGACGGCGTTTCATGATCGCTTTAGTCCTCGCCCCGTTTGCGATTATGTGGGGTGTTCCGCTCCTGTTGATGCCGTTCGATGTGCCCTTTGAAACAGTTATGGCTGTGGTGTTTCCCTTGGCCATCGCGTGGCTGATAATAGGCAGCGTCGGAGGTTTTCTCATCGCTTGTCGAAAATGCGGGCGATCGGTATTCTTGCGCCGCTTCATGTTAAGCACCCCTTGGCCCGCACGAACTTGCAGCAAATGCGGTTCCGACCTGACTGTGACCTTAGGTTAGATTAGGGCTGCTCTCGGTGATCACAAATTCCTGCCGGAATGACCGAAAGTGGGCGTTAGCTGCCATTGCATACAGCGCTTGCAAGCAGCGTAAGTGCCTTGGCGAAGCATGCTTGCGCGACATTTGCGCAAGCACACCTCGACAGGCTCAGAGGGAACGGGACGTTGCTTAAGATTGTATTGAGCAGGCTCTAGCCCCTCCCCCGCAGGAGAGAGGCCATCCCTCAGGCTTCGTTGACGGAAATAACCTCGGTCCCCATCGCGAGCTGGGTCGGCCCCATCAGCGAGGGGGTGAACGTGGCAGGCCAGCGCGCGCCGACGAAGCGGCTCTTGTCGATCCAGGCAAACGAGACGCTGTTCGACTGGTTGCCGCCGAGGATGCAGTATGTGTTGCTGGCATCGTCCTGCCCCACATAAAACCCGACATGGCCCAGCCCGCTCGATTCTTTCCGGCGCCAGAACACCATGACCGATCCCAGTGTGGGCGCGATCGGATGGCCAAAACGTTCCCACGCACGGGCGCGCAGCACGTTGGACGGAAGCGCCTCCTGCGGCAAAGTCGCACCGATGCAATGCCCCACAAACAGGCCGCACCACGGGATATCGTCGGCGTTATACATCGCCTCGCCAATCCCTTCGGCCCAATTGATGATCGTGGGATTGTTTTCGGCACCCGGCTTTTCCGTGGTTCCCAGTAGGCGCTTGGCCTCTGCCAGCCAGACCAGCGGCGCGCGCGTGGACGCGGCCGGGCTGACCCCGGCGGTGAGCGCGTTCAGCGCCGCGAGCGTCTGCGGCCCGACCACACCGTCCACTGTCAGCTGGCGGTCCTTTTGAAATGCACGCACCGCCGCAGCGGTCTGGCGGCCCCATGCTCCGTCGATCGGTCCGGGCAGATATCCTGCGCCGGCCAGTGCTTCTTGAATTTCGCGAATCGTCATGAGCATCTCCTAGAGGTGTCATTCTTTGGACCGTTCAATTGTGACATTTTGTGGTCCGCGCCCGGGCGGAGCGCCAAGTGCGGCTCCTCGTCGCCATCCATTCAGAAAAAATTGCCGAAACCTTAACAAATGCTGCCAAGCTTGTGCGGCAGGCGTTCAGCGGACACGTTCTACATAGAACCTATCGGCGGCGAATCGATGGAGAGACAAGCGTGGTGTCTCCCGGTCCGGCCACCAGGGAGAAGACCCATGTTCAGCTTTGCCAAGAAAGCCGCCCTCAGCATCGCCCTTGCCGCCACCGCCCTGGCCAGCGCCGCGCCGGCATCGGCCCACGATTATCGCCGCGGCCGCGGCAACGGCGATGCCACTGGCACCGCGATTGCCGCCGGCATCATCGGCCTTGCCGTTGGCGCGATCATCGTGTCGAGCACCAACCGCAACCGCGATCGGGATCGGCGGTTCGCCGACCGGCGCTATTACAACAACGGCTATGTCTATAACAACGGCTACAACAACGGTTACCGGCAGACCTATCGCGGCGGCTATTATGGCGGTGCCTATGATCGAAACGGCTACCCACAGGGCGCCAACGATCCCTATGGCTATGACCGGCGCGGCTACCGCGACGGCGGCAACAACGATCACCGTGACGACAACCACGACGACTGGCGCGGCAACTGAGGCAGGAAGCCCCTCTCCATTGCGGGAGGGGCTCTCCAAGAGCGCTGACTTAACCCGCAACGTCACCCTGAACTTGTTTCAAGGTCCATCGTGCCGAAAAACCTGAGAGCGCAGTTGCACCCCTTCATCGGCGCAAACACTCTTGAGCGGCAAGTCACCGCGCAAACCGAGGGATGGACCCTGAACCAAGTTAAGGATGACGAAAGATGATGGGAAAGCGCGGTCATGGTTATCGCCCCATCCCCGCCCCCCTTCCGCAGAATCCGCTGTCCTACAGGCCGCCTTGCGGAGTAAGCCCTTGCCCATGCCGCAACGCTGCATCACTTTCTCATCGATCCAGCCGATCAATGCGCGCCCGGTGATCGGTTTCAATTTTTCCTCAGGACTGTTTCAACTTCGTCAACTTGGGGCCTCGCGCCCCCTCTCTCGCCAAGCGCGAGCCGCGCGGCTATGGCACCGCAGATGAACATCTCCCCAATCCTTGCGTCCGGCGCGGCCATCAGCGAGAAGCCGCTGAAGGGCCTGCGCGTTGCGCTGTTCAGCGGAAACTACAACTACGTGCGCGACGGCGCCAATCAGGCGCTGAACCGGCTGGTCGGCTATCTGCAGCGGCAGGGCGCGCAAGTGCGGGTTTATTCGCCCAAGGTCAGGAACCCGGCGTTTCCCTCGATGGGCAAGCTGATCAACCTGCCCTCGGTGCGCATTCCCGGGCGCTCGGAGTTTCGCATGCCGATCGCGCTGACCGGGCGGGTGCGGCGCGATCTGGCGGAATTCGATCCGCATGTGCTGCATGTGTCGTCGCCCGATATCGCCTCGCACCGCGCCGTCACCTGGGCGCGCAAGCGCGGCCTGCCGATCCTCGCCTCGGTCCACACCCGGTTCGAAACGTATCCGCGCTACTACAATCTCGCGTTTATCGAGCCGCTGATCGAGGCGGGCCTGCGCCGGTTCTATCGCCGCTGCGATGCGCTGGTCGCGCCATCGGAATCGATGGCGCAAGTGCTGCGCGATCAGCGGATGAATTATGACATCGGCATCTGGTCGCGCGGGGTGGACCGCACGATTTTCGGGCCCGAGCAGCGCGATCCGGCCTGGCGGCAGGGCTTCGGCATCGCCGACAGCGATGTGGTGGTCGGCTTTCTGGGCAGGCTGGTGATGGAAAAGGGGCTCGATGTGTTTTCCGACACGATCGACCAACTGGTTCAGCGCGGGGTGCCCCACAAAGTGCTGGTGGTGGGCGAAGGCCCGGCGCACGATTGGCTGGCGGCGCGGCTGCCGCAGGCGATCTTTGCCGGATTTCAGGCGGGCAAGGATCTGGGCCGCGCGGTGGCCAGCATGGACATCCTGTTCAACCCCTCGATCACCGAAACATTCGGCAATGTGACGTTGGAGGCGATGGCCTGCGGCATCCCGGTGGTGGCAGCGGCAGCGACCGGCAGCCAGAGCCTGGTCGATGATCAGGTATCCGGGCGGCTGATCACGCCGGGCGCGGTGCGCCAGTTCGCCGAAAGCCTGCGCACCTATATCGAAGACGCGCCGCTGCGCGCGCAGCACGGCGCGGCGGGCGAGGCGCGCAGCCTCGATTTCAGCTGGGACCGGATCAACCAGGCCGTGGCCGATACCTACTTGCGGCTGATCCGGATCAAGACCGCCAAGAGCGGATAGGCCGGCCCCTCGCCCATGGCCGACCTCTTTGCCCCCGCCCCTGCCGAAACCCCGCGCGAGGCCGCCAATGATGCAGCGCCGCTGGCCAATCGGCTGCGCCCGCAGAGCCTGGCCGAGGTGATCGGGCAAACCCACCTGACCGGCCCCGAGGGCGCGATCGGGCGGATGGTCGCGGCGGGCAAGCTTTCCTCGATGATCCTGTGGGGGCCGCCGGGCACAGGCAAAACCTCGATCGCGCGGCTGCTCGCCGATGCGGTGGACATGCGTTATGTTGCGCTCAGCGCAGTGTTTTCGGGCGTCGCCGATCTCAAGAAAGCCTTTGCCGAGGCCGAGGCGATGGCGCAGATCGGGCGCAAGACCTTGCTTTTCGTGGACGAAATCCACCGCTTCAACCGCGCGCAGCAGGATGGCTTCCTGCCTTATGTCGAGAACGGCACGGTCACGCTGGTCGGCGCGACCACCGAGAACCCGAGCTTTGCGCTCAACGCCGCGCTGTTGAGCCGCGCCGCGGTGCTGATCCTCCACCGGCTCGACGCCGCAGCGCTGGGCGAACTGCTGGCGCGCGCCGAAGAGCTGACCGGGCTCATCCTGCCGCTGACCCCGCCAGCGCGCGACGCGCTGATCGCATCGGCCGATGGCGACGGGCGGTTTCTGCTGGGGCAGGCGGAGACCTTGTTCGATGTGTCGCTGCCCGCGCCGCTCGGCCCGGCAGAACTGGGCGCGTTCCTGATGCGCCGCGTGGCAGTCTACGACAAGGACCGCGACGGGCACTACAATCTGATTTCAGCGCTGCACAAAGCCTTGCGCGGATCGGACCCGCAGGCCGCGCTGTATTACATGGCGCGGATGCTGACCGCAGGCGAGGAGCCGCTCTATGTGCTGCGGCGGCTGGTGCGCTTTGCCAGCGAGGATATCGGCCTCGCCGATCCGCAGGCGCTGGTGCAATGCCTCGCGGCGAAGGACGCCTATGACTTTCTGGGATCGCCCGAGGGCGAACTGGCGATCGTGCAGGCCTGCCTCTATCTTGCCACCGCGCCCAAATCGAACGCGGCCTATGCGGCGCAGAAAGCGGCGTGGAAGAGCGCAAAGGACACCGGATCGCTAAGCCCGCCGGCGCATATCCTGAACGCGCCGACCAAGCTGATGAAGGATATCGGCTATGGCTCCGGCTATGCCTACGACCACGAGGCGCAGGACGGCTTTTCAGGCGCGGATTACTGGCCCGAAGGGATGGCGGCACAGACCTACTACAAGCCGGTGGAACGCGGCTTCGAACGCGAAATCCTGAAGCGGCTGGAGTGGTGGGAGAAAAAGCGGCGTGAACGGCGAGGGGAATGAACCCCGCCCGCTTCCTCCATTTCGCCGCCATCGACTGGTCGGGCGCAGCGGGCGAGCGGCATCGCGGAATTGCGCTGGCGATCTGCGCTGCGGGCGAGGCTGCGCCAACGCTGCTGCGACCGGGCCACCGCTGGTCGCGAAGTGAGGTGCTGGACTGGCTGCTGGAAGGTTTGCCCGCCGATACGCTGGTCGGCATGGATCTCGGCATCAGTCTGGCGTTTGCGGACAAGCAGGCGTTCTTTCCCGGGTGGGCGGACAGCCCGGCGGATGCCAAAGGTCTGTGGGCGCTGATCGATGCGATCTGCGCGGACGAACCGCACTTGTCGGTCGGAGCCTTTGTCGATCACCCGCAAGCTTCGGCGCATTTCCGGCGGCACGGCGGGCGCGAGGGTGCGGCATTTGGCGGCGGACGCGGGCGCTTCCGGGTGACCGAGTTGGCGCAGCAGGCCTTGGGCTGCAAACCATATTCGAATTTCAATCTGGTCGGCGCGGCGCAAGTCGGCAAGTCGAGCCTTTCGGGGATGAGGCTGCTCCACCAACTGGGCGGGCGGCTGCCGGTCTGGCCGATTGATCCGCTGCCGCAGCGCGGGGCGGTGGTTTGCGAGATTTATACGACCATCGCGGCGGTGGCCGGCGGGCGCGCACCGGGCCGATCGAAGATCCGCGACGGCGCGGCGCTCGACGCCGCGCTGGCCCGCCTCGGCAGCCGGGGCGCGGGGATGACCGGGGCCATCGACGATCACAGCACCGATGCGCTGATCACATCGGCGTGGCTGCGCCGGACCGCGAACGATCCGGCGCTGTGGCAGCCAGCAGGGCTGACACCGGAAATTGCCGCAACCGAGGGCTGGACCTTCGGGGCCACCTGAGGCTAAGGACAACGCAGCGCCGGCTTAGCTCAGTTGGTAGAGCACCTGATTTGTAATCAGGGGGTCACGAGTTCGAATCTTGTAGCCGGCACCATGGTTTTCTGGGGTTTTTTAGAGTAACCTACGTTTTCTGTCGGCAGGCAGGACGGACATTTGACGGACACTTGGGTTGTTTGGATGTTCGCGGTGTGTGTTGAAACCGACCCCCACCCCCTCCTAAGAACCTGACAATCCAGATCCCACCGGGGTGACACCCCCCATTTTAGGCTGATGGGACCCACGCTTCCTTCCTACTTACGATTTTGCGCGTTCGACGTTCTTGCCCGAAAGGGAGCGTTGACGAGGTGTCACGTCGTTGATGTTCAGATGCTGAGATTTCTCACTCCTTCCCGCGGCAAGTAACTCCGATTGGAATGCCAGTGTTCGCGCAAGCGGCACTCTTCCCACCTTGATATCGAGACTCTTCGGTGTAGGGTTAGGTGGGGTGACCTTTGGCCTTTGCATGGTGACTAGAGCGACGCAGATAGGTTTCATTTTGCGCCCCTTGAGGAGAGGTATGTCGCGCATTTTTGAACAGTTTGAATGGTTCCATGAAACATCTAATGGCCGAATTTTTAACGGGGATTCGTTTCATCTGATATCTAACATGCGCACTTCGTCAGTGGACCTGATCGTCACTAGCCCGCCATTTGGGCTTGTTCGGGAAAAAGATTACGGCAACGTACAAGCTGATGAGTATTTGGATTGGTTTCGTCCGTTTGCTACTCACCTCCATCGCGTTCTCAAAAAGACGGGAAGCTTAGTAATAGATATTGGTGGTGCTTGGAATAAGGGACTACCAACTCGGCATTTGTATCACTTTAAGCTTCTAATCATGCTTTGTGAGGAGTTCGGATTTCATCTTGCCCAAGATTTCTACTGGTGGAATCCAGCAAAGCTGCCCACTCCGGCGGAGTGGGTCACAATAAGACGCATTCGTGTCAAAGATGCCATAAATAAGGTTTGGTGGTTGTCCAAAACACCTTGGCCAAAGGCCAGTAATCGTCGTGTTCTTCAGCCATATAGTTCCAGTATGAACGACCTGTTCCCCGTCAGCACCAATGGCACAGATTTGAGGTTGTGATTTAAGGAGTGTTGGGGCTTCGTCGTAGTGACGAAGGAACGAAGATGAAGTCCCAACACTCCTTGAAAAAATCGCCTGCCAAGGCCCCTGCCGAGCGGGTGGT
>NZ_CAMBTS010000130.1 GCF_945870625.1 Novosphingobium sp. Chol11
CGATGACCGGTTTTGATTATGTAGTGCTTCTGGTGATCGCGGTTTGCGCGATTGGCGGCTTTTTTCGGGGCTTTGTCGAGGAAGTGCTGTCGCTTGCGGCGTGGTGTATTGCGTTGATCGCGGTTCACACCTTGCATGAACCGCTGACCTTGTTCATCGCCCCCTATCTCAAGAACGAGACGGGCGCTGGTCTTCTTGCTTTTGCGCTGCTGATGATCATTCCGGCCATGGTCGGGCGTTTTGCCGCGCGCTCCATGGGCAGCGCCAGCCGCAATTCGCTGCTCGGGCCGATCGACCGGGTGCTTGGCTTCGGCTTTGGTGCCGTTAAGGGCTTCATCATCATGGTGCTGGCCTTTTCGCTCGTGGTGTTCACCTATGACGTGGTCTGGGGGCCTGATGGTCGACCGGCTTGGATTGCGCAGGCGCGCACCTATCCCTTCCTCAATGCGGCCAGCGAAGAGCTTATGACCATGATCGCATCGCGCCGGGCCGAGGCGGTAGATGCTGCTGCTGATAAAGCCAGCGAAGGCTCTTCCAAAGCCAAGCCGAGCAAGCAAAAGGCCAAGCGCAAACCTGCGCCTGTGGATGCCTGACATGGCACCGCGCGCGCCGGCGCTCTACACGCCCGCCATTCTGGGTGCCGCCGCCAGCCTTGCCGACTTTGCCTGGGACGAGAGCTTGCCCCTGAAAGGAGACGCACGTTCGCGCAGTTGCGGAAGCGCCATTGCGATGGCGCTGAGCATCGACGCTGCGGGGCAGGTTGTGCGGATCGGGATAAGGCCGCATGCCTGCGCGGTGGGACAAGCAGCGGCGCATGTCTTTGCGCTGCATGCGTCGGGGCTCACGCGCGATGAGATTTCGGGAGCTCGGGCAGGCCTTGCGGCGTGGCTTTCTGGCGAAGCACCTGCTCCGCCATGGCCGGGGATCGAACTGATCGCGGCGGCGCGCGCTTACCCTGCGCGGCACGGCGCGATCCTGCTGGCGTGGGATGCAGCGCTGGCGGCGCTTGCCTGAGGCGTGGACCCTTCCCCCCGCGCCGCCGCTTCGCTAAGGCCGCAGGCTATAAGCCGAATTGGGGGCAAGGAATGAGTTCAAACGCGATGATCGAACCCGGCGGCGCGGCAATGCCCGAACCCAGTGCTGCGGATATTCGCCTCGTCATCGCAGCAAGTTCGGCGGGTACCGTGTTCGAGTGGTACGACTTTTTCATTTACGGCACGCTGGGCGCGATCCTGTCCAAGGCGTTTTTCCCATCGGGCAACGCAACGCTCGAAATGCTTCTATTCTGGCTCGTGTTCGCGGTCGGTTTCGGCTTTCGCCCGCTTGGCGCGGTTCTGTTCGGCTTTCTGGGTGACAGGCTTGGCCGCAAATACACGTTTCTGGCCACCGTTATGCTGATGGGGGTGGCAACTGCAGGCGTAGGCTTGGTGCCTCCCGCCGCCACCATCGGCTATGCGGCGCCCGCGCTGATCATCCTGTTGCGGATCCTGCAAGGTCTGGCGCTGGGCGGCGAGTATGGCGGGGCGGCGGTCTATGTCGCCGAACACTGTTCGCCCGCGCGGCGCGGCTATTACACCAGCTGGATTCAGGCCAGCGTCATGGGCGGTTTCGTGCTGAGCCTGGTGGTGGTGCTCTCATGCAAAGCGCTGATGAGCGAGGACACCTGGAAGGATTGGGGCTGGCGGGTGCCGTTCGTGCTCAGTTTGGCGCTGCTGGCGATATCGCTGTGGATGCGCCTCAAGCTGTCCGAAAGCCCTGTGTTCAAGGCGATGAAGGCCAGCGGCGAACTGGCAGGCAACCCCTTTGTCGAGAGCATGACCTATCCCGGCAATCCGCGCCGCCTGTTCATCGCACTATTCGGCGTGGCCGCGGGGCTAACCGTGATCTGGTACACCGCCATGTTCAGCGGCTTGTCGTTCCTCAAATCCGCCATGCGGGTCGATGATACGACGGCTGAGATTCTGGTCGGGATCGCTTGTGTGATCGGCATGCCGTTCAATCTGCTGTTTGGGCATCTCTCCGACAAGCTCGGGCGCAAGCTTCCGATCGTGCTGGGCTATCTGGCCACCTTGCTGCTGCTGTTTCCAGCCTTCTGGCTGATTGGCGCGGCGGCCAATCCTGCGCTTGCGGACATGGCGCGCCGCGCGCCGGTCGCCGTGCAGGGCCCTGACTGCGCCTACAGCGCTTTTGCCGCCGAGCAGACAACGCGTTGCAGCAAGCTGCTTGCCGACCTCAGCTCATCGGGTGTGCCCTATCGCCTCTCGCGAGGAGCACGACTTTCGCTTTCCGCCGGAGACGAGGCTTTGCCGCTGGATCGTTATCCCTGGGACGCCAAGGGACCGGTGCGCGCGAAAGAAGTGCGCGGACTGCTCGAGAGCGCGGGGCATGACTTTACCAAAGTGAAGCCCGATCTGGCCCATGCGGCAGTGATTGTGCTCGGGCTGGTGGCGCTGATGGCGCTATCGGGCGCAACGTATGGCCCGGTGGCAGCACTGCTCGCCGAAATGTTTCCTGCGCGCATCCGCTATAGCTCAATGTCGATTCCTTATCACCTTGGCACCGGGTATTTCGGCGGGTTTCTGCCGTTTATCTCGGCGTTGATTATCGCGCGCACGGGCGATCCCTACGCCGGATTGTGGTATACTTGGGTTGTGGTCGTGATCGCGCTGGTGGTCGCCGCATGGGGCCTGAAGGGCGGAATGCCGCGTGACTTCGCTGATGATGCTGGCTGAGCCGCCTTCGCTGCTACCACCATCGCCGTTGCGGTTGAGGCTTGATCGTGATGCTCTTGCGGCAAATTGGCGCACGCTGGATCGTCTTTCCGGTCCTGCCGCGGCGGGCGCTGCGGTAAAGGCCAATGCTTATGGACTCGGCACCGCGCACGTCGTGCCGGTGCTGGCTGCAGCAGGGTGCCGCAACTGGTTTGTCGCGCATTGGCAGGAAGTGCCCGAATTGCTGCGCCATGTTCCTCCGGCACAAGTCGCGGTCCTGCATGGGCCGGGCACCGATGCGGATGCTGCTTATGCGCGTGCTGCCGGCGTTCGCCCGGTGCTCAATTCGATGCCGCAGGTGCAACGTTGGCTGTCCGCTGGCGGCGGGCCGTGCGATTTGATGGTCGATACCGGGATCAACCGCTTGGGGCTGGCGATGTCCGAGCTCGGCGATCCGGCGATTGGCCTGCTCGAGATCGATTGCTGCATGAGCCACCTCGCCAGCGCCGATGAGCAAAGCACGCAAAATTCCTTGCAGCTGGCAAGGTTCGGCGAGGTGGTTCAAGGGGTCACAGCAAAGCGCTACAGTCTGGCCAACAGCGCCGGTATCGGACTTGGGGCCGATTTTCATTTCGCGCTGACACGCCCCGGCATCGCGCTCTATGGCGGTGTGCCGACAAGCGCGCTGGCCGGGCGGATCGCCCAAGTTGCACGACCGCAAGCCAGTGTTTTGCAGGTGCGCAGCCTCGCAGCCGGCGAGCAGGTCGGCTACAATGCAACATTCACCGCAAGCAGGCCGATGCGGGTGGGCGTGGTCGCGATGGGCTATGCCGACGGTTTTTTGCGCTGCTGGGCAGGCAAAGATGTGTTCTTGTGGCAAGGAGAGAGACTGCCTGTACTGGGCCGCATATCGATGGACATGACAGTCGTCGACCTGTCGCGCGCGCATGATTGCGGCGAAGGAGACTGGCTTATGCTGGACTACACACTGCCCGAAGCGGCGGCCGAAAGCGGCTTGTCGCAGTATGAATTGCTCACATTGCTGGGGATAAGGTTTGCCCGTCAGTCGTGAATTCTGCTGCGTTCGCTAACCTTTGTTGCGCTGCACATACCGCATCTGCTATTGCAGTGGAAATCATAATGATAGGGTGCACTGTCCATGGGTCAGCAGGCGAAAGATGGCGAGACTGTCATCATCAAAAAATACGCGAACCGGCGCCTCTATAACACACGGACATCCAGCTACATCACGCTTGATCATCTTGCGCAGATGGTCAAGGAAAACACCGATTTTAAGGTTATCGATGCCAAATCCGGCAGCGATCTGACCCATACGATCCTGACGCAGATCATCATGGAAGAAGAGCAGAATGGCGAGCAAATGCTTCCCACCAATTTTCTGCGCCAGCTGATTTCGATGTACGGCAATTCGATGCAGGCCCTTTTGCCCAGCTACCTTGAAGCGTCGATGGATCACTTCCGCGAGAACCAGAACAAGCTGCGTAAAGCGATCGAGGATAGCATCGGAGCCAATCCGCTGGCGCAAATTGCCCAGCGCAACATGGAAATGTTCAAAGCAGCGGCAGCGGCCTTCGTGCCGGGCGCAAGTGCTGCGGCCGAGGCCAAGCCAGCGGCAGAGGCAAAGACGGGCGCAGGCGGCGGCAACGAGCTCGATGCCTTGCGCCAGCAAATGGCCGACATGCAGAAAAAGCTCGATCAGCTCTCGCAGTAAGGCTCACCTTAGGAATTGCGACACGGCAGACGCATTGAGCGGATTGCCCGAATCCTGTTTGCCGCTTAACCGGCAAGCATGAGCAAATCCCAGATCAAGCATGCGTTGCCGGTCACACGCGCCGAAGACTTCGCCCAGTGGTATCAGGCGGTGATCGCCGAAGCCGAACTCGCCGAGGAATCGGGGGTGCGCGGCTGCATGGTGATCAAGCCCTGGGGATACGGCATCTGGGAACGCATCCAGAAGCTGATGGACGAGAGGATCAAGGAAGGCGGAGCGGAAAACTGCTATTTCCCGCTCTTTATTCCGCTCTCATTCTTCACCCGCGAGGCCGAGCATGTCGAAGGCTTTGCCAAGGAAATGGCGGTCGTTACCCATCACCGGCTGATCAGCGACGGCAAGGGCGGGTTGATCCCCGATCCCGAGGCCAAGCTGGAGGAGCCGCTGATCGTGCGGCCGACCTCGGAAACCGTGATCGGGGCCGCGATGGCGCGCTGGATCCAATCCTGGCGCGATCTGCCGATGCTGACCAACCAGTGGGCCAATGTCGTCCGCTGGGAAATGCGCACAAGGATGTTTTTGCGCACCAGCGAATTCCTCTGGCAGGAAGGGCATACTGCGCATGCCGACGAGGCAGACGCGGTGGCGGAGACATTGCGCGCGCTCGAAATGTATCGCAGCTTTGCCGAGGACGTGCTTGCCATGCCGGTGATCGCCGGGGCCAAGCCTGAGAACGAACGTTTTCCAGGCGCGGTCGAGACTTATTCGATTGAGGCGATGATGCAGGACGGCAAAGCGCTGCAAGCGGGCACCTCGCATTATCTGGGCACCACTTTCGCGCGGTCGGCAGGCATTCAGTATCAGGACAAGGCCGGCACGCAGGCGCTGTGCCACACCACCAGCTGGGGCGTTTCGACGCGGCTGATCGGCGGGGTGATTATGACCCACGGCGATGACGATGGCCTGCGCACCCCGCCGCAGATTGCGCCGCAGCAGGTGGTGATCCTGCCGATGCTGCGCGACAACGACGGCGATGCGGCGCTGCTCGATTATTGCGCCGCGCTGCGCAGCGCCATTGCCGGGCACATGGTGTTTGGCGAAAAGGTGCGCGTCTTGCTGGACAAGAAGCCGGGCAAGGCCACCGCAAAGCGCTGGGGCTGGGTCAAGAAGGGGGTGCCCTTGATCCTTGAGATCGGCGGCCGCGATGCAGAAGGCGGGCAGGTATCAGTGCTGCGCCGCGACCGGCTCTGGCGCGAGGATGGCAAGGCCAATTTTATCGGCATGCCGCAAGATAGCTTCGTGGCCTCTGTCCCCGCCGAATTGGAAGCGATCCAGCGCGCCTTGTTTGACGAGGCGCTCGCGCGCCGCGACGCGCAAATCTCGCGCGAAGTGGCCGATCTGGCCGGGCTTGGCGCATTCTTTTCAGAGGACAAGGCTTTCCCCGGCTGGGCCGAGATGCAGTGGTCGCGCCCGACGGGGGCTGCGCTCGACAAAGTAGTCGAGCAGTTAAAGGCGCTGAAGCTGACGATCCGCAACACGCCGATGGGTGCAGCGCCGGTTTCGGGGGTCTGCCCGTTTACCGGCGAACCAGCGGTCGAGCGAATTCTGGTAGCGCGAGCTTACTGACCATTGCTGCGGGCCTTTCGCAAGCTATGGTGGCGCGATGACGAAACCACTTTTGGCATTGATTGCCGTCAGCATGCCCTTTGCCGCGCTGGCAGCCCCCGAGGACATGATCGCGCAGCAGCGGCTTGAGGCCGACGTTGCTGCGCTGGTCGGGTTTGGCACGCGGCATACGTTGTCCTCCACCACCGATCCTAAGCGCGGCATCGGCGCGGCGCGGGCATGGGCGGAGGCTGAGCTGCGCAAGACGTCGGCGGCATGCGGTGGTTGCCTCTCCATTGTTTTGCCTGCCCGGATGGTCTCGGGCGAGCGGATCAAGACACCGGTACGGATCGTCAATGTCGTGGCAATCCAGATGGGGAGCGAGCGGCCTGATGAGGTCGTGATCGTGCAGGGGCATATCGACAGCCGCAATTCCGATCCGCTCGATGCCACGCGCGATGCGCCAGGGGCTAACGACGATGGATCGGGCACCGCGCTGGTGCTCGAGGCAGCTCGGGTGCTCTCGCAGCGTAAGTTCCCCACCACGATCGTCTATGCGGTGCTTTCAGGCGAGGAGCAGGGGCTTTTTGGGGGGAAGCTGCTGGCCGACTATGCCGCGGCGCAAGGGTGGAAGGTCAAGGCGGTGCTCAACAACGACATCGTCGGCAATTCGCGCGGCTCCGACGGACTGATTGACGACGCCCATGTGCGGGTGTTTTCCGAAGGACCGCGCGCCGATGCGACCGACGCGCTGCGCAGCGCTCAACGGCGCAATGGCGGCGAGAATGACAGCCCTTCGCGTAGCTTGTCACGCTGGATTGCCGGGCTGAGCGCGGCGGATGCGGGCGGGCTGGCTGTGCGGCAAGTTTGGCGCGCCGACCGGATGGGCCGAGGCGGCGATCATTTGCCATTTCAGGAACTGGGCTTTCCGGCCGTGCGCTTCACAGTCGCAGTCGAGAATTACGAGCACCAGCATCAGGACGTGCGCACCGAAAACGGCAAGGCTTATGGCGATACCATCGACCGGATGGACTTTGCCTACCTCGCCAAGGTGACGGCGCTCAACGTGCGCGCATTGGCGGCGCTGGCGGCTGCGCCGATGCCGCCCAAGGCCACCGCAGAAGCCGCAGTGCAGACCTTTACCGACATTGTCTGGACGCCAGTGGCGGGCGCGGCCGGATACGCTGTGTGGCGGCGGCGCACCGATGCGCCGAGCTGGCAAGAGAAAGTTGGCGAGACCACGGCGGCGACCCGGCTGCGGCTTGACGGGGTGCGCGGCGATGACTGGATTTTTGGCGTAA
>NZ_CAMBTS010000131.1 GCF_945870625.1 Novosphingobium sp. Chol11
GCAAACGGCGCGATCGCGCCCGGCTGGGTAATCGTGACATGATAGAGCCACGGGAACTGGGGCACCATCGCGCCAAGGCCATAAGGGCCGACCGCGAGCCCGACCAGAATGAAGCCGATCACCGGGGTAATGCGCAGGCGGGCAAAGGCCGGAATGACAATCCCCGCAGCGCCGAGGATCACCAGCGCATCGCTGATCGCAGCGGTGTGTTCAAACGATCCGGCCATGCCTTTATCTACGCACGCGAACCGGGAGCCGCAAACTTAATAGGCGGTGGTGGTCAGCACTGCCTTGTCGAAGCGCCGCTCGGCAAGGTCTTCGGGCGTGATCCAGAACTGGTAGACGCCCTCACCAAAGCGATGCCCGATGGCCTCGTCGGTTGAAAGCTCGAGCAGCAGCAGGTGCGTGACGGCGCGCTCCTGCTGATCGCCTTGGACATCGCTATAGGGCGCGAGCAGGCGGTTTGGCGTGGGGGCGTGGATGCCGCCTTGCGCGGTGCGCTGCGCCAGAGCGTGCCGGTAGGCGAGCCGGGCGACCACTTCGGGCGGGATGTTGGCGGCTTCATGCGGCGCGGCGTGGAGCGTGGTCTCGATCGCGGCTTCGACCGCGCCGGGCGCGATCAGCTGGGTGAGCGGCTTGTGCCCGGCAAACCACTCCCAGAATGCGGCGCGCACTGGCGGCTTGATTGCATCCAGCGCCGGATTGGCGAGCGCATGGTCAAACCAGGCCTGCGCCTCCTCCTTCACGCTAGCCAGATGCGCGGTGCGCGCGGCATCATCGAGATCGGGATAGAGCGAACGGCGGGGGAAGCGCAGCGCGCGATCGGCCTCGCGCACCAGCGCGGCGGCGCACGTCTGAATCGCCAGCCAATCCTGGGGGAAACCGGCCCAGGGGGCCGTAAACTCGTCGCCATCGGCACCGGTGAAATCGTGCGGGCCATATTGCTCGGGCAGCGCGCCGTCGCTTGCGCCGCCGGTTTGCGCGGCCAGCAGCGCCCGCGCGGTGGCCTCGGTGTTGCACCAGGCACGCGGCTTTTGCGCCTCGTCCTCGTCCTCAAGTTCCGCCCCCTCGCGCGCAGATGCTTCATCGGGCAGGGCGATCAACAACGGCTTGAACGGCCAGCGGGGCAGATGCGCGATGCCATGTTCGGCGGCCAGCGCCCAAGGCCAAGTGTAAGCGCCCTCGTCGCCATAGGCCACGGCAAGGTCTGCGGGGGGATCAACTTCCGCCCAGTCCGCTGCACTGTCGCTGCCTGTCCAAACCACTGCGCCGATCTGGCCATTGCCCCATTGCAGATCGAGGAAGAACAGCAGCGCGCCCGATGTGGGCAACAGGGCGAGCCCGGCCGCTTCGGGCACTTCGGCCAGATCGAGCTGGAGAATGAAATGCAGCGGTTTGCCGCTATCGCGATCATGCGGCCACGCGAACGGCCCGGGAACTTGCGGCACCCCGCCATAAAAGCTGCGGCTGCCTTGCGCCAGATGCGGCGGGAAATGGCGGCGCAGCACGATGGCCTGCTGCCCCGCCGCCAGGATTGCCTCGGGCAGAGGTTGGACCGCATTTTCGCCCCGGGCGGCAGCGAGCGTGCCCAAACGCGGCGAGAGATAGGCCTCTGCCTCGGCGAGCGGTGCGGCAGAAATCACGCGCGTGCGGCGGGCCGGCAGCACTGGCGCGACAGGCGGCAGCGCAGCCTTTTCGCCAAGCCGCTTGGCGGCCTTGTCGGTGCGCACCTGATCGGCGCGCTTCGCCAGCTGGCGGCGGACTAGGGTAGCCAGCAGAAAGAGCAGCAGAATGGCGCTGATCGCAAAGACCAGCGAGATCACGATAAGAGACTGCACGGCTTTCCTCTCGCGGCCGACGCTGGGACCTTAGCGCGAAAGTTGCAACATTCTATTGACGGGGCGTGCTCCTGCAAAATCCGGCCCGCCAACTCGGTAAACAGAAAAAGGGCCCCGGTGCCTGAGCACGGGAGCCCCTCTGATGCGGAATTGAAGGCGCGATCAGGCCGGTGCGTTCATCGCGGTTTCAAGGTTTTCGACGATCGCGGAGAAGAACGTCTCAGTGGTCATCCAGGGCTGGTTTGGCCCGATCAGGATGGCCAGATCCTTGGTCATCTTGCCGCTTTCGACCGTTTCGATGCAGACCCGCTCCAGCGTTTCGGCAAAACGCACCACTTCGGGCGTATTATCAAATCGGCCGCGATAGATCAGGCCGCGCGTCCACGCGAAAATCGAGGCGATCGGGTTGGTCGAGGTCTGTTTGCCCTGCTGGTGCTGGCGATAATGGCGGGTCACGGTGCCGTGCGCCGCTTCGGCCTCCACCGTTTTGCCATCGGGCGACATCAGCACCGAGGTCATCAGGCCGAGCGAGCCAAACCCTTGTGCGATCGTGTCTGACTGCACATCGCCGTCATAGTTCTTGCATGCCCAGACGAACTTGCCCGACCATTTGAGCGCTGAGGCGACCATGTCGTCGATCAGGCGGTGTTCGTAGACGATGCTGGCGGCAGCGAACTTTTCCTTGAAGCCTTCGGTATCGAAAACTTCCTGAAACAGGTCCTTGAAACGCCCGTCATAGGCTTTGAGGATCGTGTTCTTGGTCGAAAGATAGACCGGCCAGCCCAGATTGAGGCCGTAGTTGAAGCTCGCGCGGGCGAAGTCACGGATCGAATCGTCGAGGTTGTACATCGCCATGGCAACGCCGGGCGAAGGGAAGTCGAACACGTCGAGATCGATTTTTTCGCCGTTGTCGCCTTCCCAAACCAGCCGCAGCTTGCCGGGGCCGGGGATCCGGGTGTCGGTCGCCTTGTATTGATCGCCAAAGGCATGGCGGCCGATCACGATCGGGTCGGTCCAGCCCGGCACCAGGCGGGGCACGTTCTGGATCACGATCGGCTCCCTGAACACCACGCCGCCCAGAATATTGCGGATCGTGCCGTTGGGCGATTTCCACATTTTCTTGAGGCTGAACTCCTCCACGCGCTGCTCGTCCGGGGTGATCGTCGCGCATTTTACGCCGACGCCGTATTTCTGGATGGCATTGGCCGAACCGATGGTGATCTGATCGCCCGTTTCATCGCGCTTCTCGACCGAAAGATCGTAGTATTTCAGATCGATATCGAGATAGGGCAGGATCAGCCGCTCGCGGATCCATTGCCAGATGATCCGGGTCATCTCGTCACCGTCGAGTTCGATCACAGGATTTATCACCTTGATTTTTGCCATGCTGCGTCCTGTATCCGGTTCGAGTTGCAAGGGTGATCGGGGGAAGATCGTCTGCTGCGGCCTTAGCATGTGCTTTTCTGCGCGCAAGCAGGCCCGAAAAAAGGCGTGGCCTCTGCGCCAATTCGTCTGGACAGCAAGCGGCTTCACGCCCTAGACTTTAAGCAAGCGATTAAAGGGTGAGCCGGGGTTCCCTTACCAAGGCGCCGGCCGCGCATATCCTGGAGGAGGATCACCATGAGCGAGCAGGAAATTCTGACCGAAGTCGACGGCAACGTCCTGATCGTCACGATCAACAGGCCCGACGCCAAGAACGCGATGACCAAGGCGGCGGCGGAGGGCATCGCGGCGGCGATGGACCGGTTCGATGCCGAGACCGACTTGCGCTGCGCCATCATCACCGGGGCCGGGGGCACGTTCTGCTCAGGCATGGACCTTAAAGGGTTTTTGCGCGGCGAATCGCCAAGCGTGCCGGGGCGTGGTTTTGGCAGCCTGTCGCAATGGACGCCGAAGAAGCCGATCATCGCAGCGGTCGATGGCTATGCGCTTGCGGGCGGGATGGAACTGGCGCTGTCGTGCGATCTCATCGTCGCGCATGCGGGGGCCAAGTTCGGCATTCCCGAGGCCAAGCGCGGGCTTGCGGCGGCGGCTGGCGGCCTGATCAAGCTGCCGCGCCAGATCCCGCCGCGCATCGCGATGGAACTGGCGCTGACCGGCGATTTCATCACCGCCGCGCGCGCTTACGAACTGGGCTTCATCAATCAGATCAGCGAAGGCCCTTCGCTTGAAGCGGCCAAAGTGCTGGCGGCGCGGGTGGCGGCCAATGGCCCGCTGGCGCTGATCGCCTCGAAAGCGATCGTGCGCGAATCGCACGAATGGACCGAGGCCGAGATGTGGGACAAGCAGATGGCCTATACTGCTCCAGTGTTCACCTCGCAGGATGCCCGCGAGGGGGCCACCGCTTTTGCTGAAAAGCGCGCGCCAAACTGGCAGGGCAAGTAACGGCGATGGCGGCCGCGCTCGATCCAGCCCGCATTCCGGTTCTGATCGCGCAAGGCGAGGTGACCGACCGGCCCGCTGATCCGGCTGACGCGCGCGAACCAGTGGTGCTGATGGCCGATGCGCTGCGTGATGCCGAGGCCGACGCCGGAGCAGCCCTGATCGCTGCGATAGATTCGATCGAACTGGTTGGGATTGTCGGCTACCCTTACCGCGATCCGGTGGGGCTGCTGTGCGAAAAGCTGGGGATTGCGCCGGCGCGCGCGGTAAACGCCAGCATGGGCGGGGAAACCCCGGTGCGGCTGGTGCACGAGGCCGCGCTGCGGATCGCGGCGGGAACGTCGCAAGTCGCCGCGATTGTCGGCGGCGAGGCGCAGAATGCGCTGAACAAGGCGCGCAAGGCGGGGATCGAACTGGGCTGGACCCCGCCGCCGCCGCCCGGGGAAGCCTTTCGTGCGCATTTTGATCGGATGACGCGGCCCGCCTCGCGCGCGGTTGGCGTGTTCGCACCCGTTCATATCTATCCGCTTTACGAGAACGCCTGGACAGCCGCTCACGGGCTTACCCCCTATGCCGGGCAACAGGCGTCCGCCGCGCTGTGGGCGCGATTTGCGGCCGTGGCCGCAAACAACCCCAAGGCCTGGATGCAGCGCGCACCCGGCGCCGAGGAGATCGGCACACACTCCGCTGCAAACCGGCCAGTGGCGTTTCCCTACGCCAAGCTCAATGTGGCCAATCCGGCGGTCAATCAGGGCGGAGCGGTTGTGGTGGCCAGTCTGGCATGGGCGCGCGCTGCGGGGATCGCAGAAGAGCGGCTGATCCACATCTGGGGCGGCGCGGCGGCCAATGAACCGAACGATTATCTGCTGCGCGACAGCTATGCCCATTCGACCGCGATGCGCGCGGTGCTGGCCCGCGCGGTCGAGATCGCGGGCGGCGATGCGGCGGCTTTCGATCTGGCCGAGCTTTACAGCTGCTTTCCGATCGTGCCCAAGATGGCGCTGGAAGCCATGCCTTTGCGCGCCGATGTCGAACCTACGGTAGCGGGCGGCCTCACGTTCTTTGGCGGACCGCTCAACAATTACATGACCCACGGGATCTGCGCGATGATGCGGGGGCTGCGCAGCGGAACGGGCGAGCTGGGGCTGGTGTACGGGCAGGGCGGGGTGGTCTCCAAGCATCATGCGCTGGTTTTGGGCCGTGCGCCCGCACCAGAGCCGCTCAGTCCCGACGTTTCAGTTCAGGCCGCCGCCGATGCGGCACGCGGCGAAGTTCCGCTGGTAACTGAGGACTACGCGGGCCCTGCCACCGTTGAAACCTGGACGGTGCTCTATGCACCCGATGGCGCGGTGGAGCGCGGTGTGGTGCTCGCGCGCACCCCTGCGGGCGAGCGGCTGATTGCGCAGGTTCTGCCGGAGGATGAGGATGTGATTGCGCGGCTGACCGACTGGAACGCTTCGGCGGTGGGGCTGCACGGCGAGGTTGCCGCCGGGCCAGAGGGCACCTTGCGCTGGAAGTAGGGCGCTCAACCGCCGTCAGGAATCTTTCCATGGATACAGCCCGTCCCATCAAAGCCATGCCGAGCACGAGCATGACCCGGCGCAGCGCGCTGGCCGGGACTGCTGGCGCCGCGCTGGCCAGCACGGCGGCGGGTGCTGCAGCGGCGGGCAGCGCAGCAATGCCGCGCCGTCCGAACGTGCTGTTCATCATGGCTGACGACATGGGGTATGCCGACCTGTCCTGCTATGGCCGCAGCGACTATGCCACGCCGCGCATCGATGCGCTGGCGCGCGAAGGCATGCGTTTCACCAATGCTTATGCCAACAGCCCGGTTTGCACCGCTTCGCGCGTGGGGCTTATCATCGGGCGCTACCAATATCGCCTTCCCGTTGGGCTGGAGGAGCCGCTGGCATCGCATCCCGCTGGCCTGCCTGCCGCGCAGCCCACTTTGCCTTCGCTCCTGCGCGGGGCTGGCTATGCCACCGCCCTGGTGGGCAAATGGCATCTGGGCAATTTGCCGGACTATGATCCGCTGCGCAGCGGTTATGACCGTTTCTGGGGCATTCGCACAGGCGGAGTGGATTACTATACGCACCGCGCGATGGACGGGAGCACGGACTTGTGGGACGGGCCAACCCCGGTCGATCAGGCGGGATACCTCACCGATCTGCTCGCCGACCGCGCCATTGCCGAGATCGAAGCCCGCGCGAAGAACGCCCAGCCTTGGCTGCTCAGCTTGCATTTCACTGCGCCGCATTGGCCGTGGGAAGCGCCTGGCGACGAGGCCGAATCGCGCCGCCTGGCTGGCTTGAAAGATCCGGAAGCGCTGATGCACTACGATGGCGGCAGCGCCGCCACCTATGCCGGGATCATGGAGCGGCTCGATCTGCAAGTGGGCCGGGTGCTCGATGCACTGGCCGCCACTGGTCAGGCCGATGAGACGATCGTGGTGTTTACCAGCGACAACGGCGGTGAGCGCTTTTCAAACAATGGGCCATTCAGCGGCCGCAAGACCGAACTGCTCGAAGGTGGCCTGCGGATTCCCTCGATCGTGCGCTGGCCCGGCGTGGCCCGGCCCGGTGCGACAAGCGATGCGCAGACCATGATCATGGACTGGTTGCCAACGCTGGTGGCCGCAACCGGCGCGAAGCCGGATCCCGCCTTTCCGCCAGACGGGGTCGATCTGCGCGGTGCGATTGCGGGCGGCGCGGCGCCTGAGCGGACCTTGTTCTGGCGCTACAAGAATCATGGCCAGCAAGCCGCGCGCAAGGGCCGCTGGAAGTATCTGAAGATCGAGGACAACACGTTCCTGTTCGATGTCGCCGCCGATCCGATGGAGCGAGCCAATCTCAAGCAACGCGAACCAGCCATTTTTGCTATGTTGATCGAGGAATGGAACACCTGGAACAAGGGCATGCTGCCGCTTGATCCGGCGACCTACACGCACGGCATCACCGGCGGCCAGCTGGCCGATCACTTCGGCGCGCGGGACTGACCACGCGCACTTT
>NZ_CAMBTS010000132.1 GCF_945870625.1 Novosphingobium sp. Chol11
TCAATCGCTGCAACAACTCGGTCCCGAAGATCCTGTGAAAGCGTTCGTGCCATCCATGCTGGCCTCCTGCCACCAGCAGGAAGTCTGAATCACAACGCCGCCGCAAAAGGAATCCCCGCCGAGTCACTTCGTGTGGAAACCGCTCTAGGACAACGCGCAGGTTCTTCCCCGCCTGCACCAATGGCACAGGCCGGCTCTGCAGGACCGTTCAATCCCGCTCATGGCATGCAGCTTATTGCGCAGGAATCGGGGATAGCCTTACATCATCCAGCCGCACTGATACCTTCGGACGAAGCCAGAACCTAAGCAGGCTGGCGGCGCAAGCACTGTCAGCGTTAAAGTCGATGGCATAGCCATTCTTTGCGTCCGTTGGCTGGCCCTGCACCGCCTTCCCGAGGCTGCCTTTGCAATCAAAGGAAATGGAGAGCGCGCGGGCTGCCTCTGCATCCGTATCGGGCGTGTTCCACGAGAGGCGGTAGTGGCCGGGCAATCGCACGACGAGCTGACTCAAGATTGACACAGTGTTGGCGGCATTGACGGTAACATGCAGCCGGCGGTTCCCCGGGGCAGCCTCCTCGACCTGAACGTCGACGTCTCCGCGATTGGAAAGCTGCCAATCGAAGCCACCTGTCGCCTCGGTCGTATCGATATGCTCAAAACCGCCGTCATAGATCAGCGATGTGGGACCAAGGCAGTTTGCTCGCCACAGCGCGGTGGCATCGCGCAGCAAATCGAGCGAAATAAGATTATTCACCAATCGGGTCGACTTGGCGCATTCAAAGACACCTCGCCCAACCAGCCGCATGACTTCCGCCCGCCAAACTACTTGCGCGGCGGGCAAGTCCTTTGGAGGACTCGCAAAGAGGTCAGTCCATGATGGCGCCAGCTTCAATCGCTTGGCCAGCTCAGTACTTGCATCCGGGTTTCGCGCCAGTCCGGCAATGAGTTGGTCACGTGCCTCGAAATTCGGAAACTGTCGCAGCAGCGCATCGAGCCGCTCGGCGGCAACTTTGGTGTCGCCAACCTCGAGCGCCTTTCCCATCCAGTAAATCTGGGTATTGGGATCGCGCCAGCCGAGCTCGCCCGAAACTCGGAAGGCGGTTTCTGCCGCAGCTTCATCGCCGGCCAAGAGCCGCGCGCGCCCGAGAAGCCCGACGATGCGCGAGTCGAGCGGATCGGTGATGATCGAGCGCTGAATATAGGGGACAGCGCTGGCCGGGCCACCGCCATTCAGCGCCTGCGTAGCGCGCGATTTTGATGCACCAAGATCGTAGGGCCAGCCTTGCAAGCTTGGCGATCGCATCGCGTCAATCGCGATGCGATCCGTGCCACTCAAAACTACTATGCCGCCCAATGCGACCAGCGCAACAACGGCGATAATGCCGGTTAGTTTTGATATCAACGTTGACTTGCCGTTAATTGGCACGGATTACACATCCGTCTTTGCACTGTATTGATAGTAGTTGTAGCCGTAATACTCGGAATATCCATTTGAATTATCGCTTGCATCAAACATGGTCAACACCCCGCCCAGGATGTTTGTGTGCATGCTGCGCAGACGCCGGAGCGAAGATTTGAGCGAGCCGCGCCGGCTGCGATCAGACTTAACCACCAATATCACCCCTTCGACCAGCGCAGCCATCAGCGGCGCATCGGCGAGGCCCAGCACTGGTGGACTATCGAGGATGACGACATCAAAGCGTCCGGACAGTTCCTCGAGAATCTGCTCCACGCGCCCTGAACTGAGCAGTTCTGTCGGGCTCGGAGGAACAGGGCCTGCGGTTATGACGGTCAGGTTCTCATGCTCGGTAGGTTTCAGTGCCTCGTCGATCGAACCTTGTGACGTCAGCAGGCTCGACATGCCATAACCGTTGTCGAAACCAGGCGCGCCAAGAAGCCGATGGATGGCCGGACGACGCAAGTCGACGTCGAGCAGCACGACCTTGCGGCCAAGGCGCGCAAACCCCGCGGCCAACGCCAAGCTGGTTGTCGATTTGCCTTCCGCCGGCAGCGAGCTGGTGATGAGCAAGGTTTTTGGCAAGCCATTGGCCGACGAATAGAGCAGCGAGCTGCGCAGTGAATTGTAGGCTTCGCTGACTGCGGACTTCGGGTCCTTCATCATCGTATCGATGTCGGCTGCCTTCGCAAGCGGGATGACCCCAAGCAGCGGCATATTGAGCTTTGCGTCGATATCCTCGGGGATGCGCACGGCATCGTCCAGCTGATTGCGCAGGAACACGATGATCCCCGCCAAGGCTGTCCCTGCAAACAAGGCAATCGCCAGATTCTTGACCAGATCGGGGGAGCTCGGCTTCGTTGGACTCTCCGCTCTATCGATAATCGCGATATTGCTCGAACTAATGCCGGCGGAGGCGTTCAGCTCCTTATAGCGCTGCAGCAAACCGTCATGCACCGTGCGGTTGGTGTCTGCCTCCCGCGCGAGGAGGTTATACTGCACGAGGCGATCCTGCTCTGCCAGGGACGACGATTTGAGCGAGAGAACTTGTTGATTGAGGGCCTGTTCAGCGTCCTTCGCGCTGTCATAGGCTTGCTTTACCGAAGCGCGGATGTTGCGCGCGACAGATTGAACTTGCGCGTCGATCGACGCAAGCTGCGCCTTGAGCTGGACGACCGAGGGATAATCTTCGAGATGCCGCGCCCGCTCGCGCTCCAAGTCGGCGCTGGATACCGAGCGCTGCGCAAGAAGGTTGCTGATCGCCGAATTCGCGAGCACCTCAGGCGAGCTCAGCAGGGGGCCGCTCGACATCGAACGCCAGCGCTCCTCCGCCGTGATCCGCGCTGCTTGAGCCTGGTTTGCCTGGACATTGAGCTGGAGCAGACTGGCGGTTGTGATCGAACTACCGCTCCCCGAGTCACGATTCTGATTATTGCCGGCATCGTGCGTGCGGATCAGGCCGGCCTGACGGGCATAAGCATTGAGCTCGCGCTCGGAAAGTTCGAGCTTGGCCCGCGCGTCGTTGAGCTGGCCCGAAATGAATTCGCGTGCATAAGCAGAGCTGTCATACCGCCGCTGCAGGTTCGCCTGAATGTACTCATCTGCCCAAGTATTGGCGATCCGAGCGGCCAAAGCGGGCACCGTGCTTGTGAAACCGACCGTTACAATGCGCGAGTTGCGCGGAAGCGTGGCGTCTTTTCCGCGCAGCAGAGCTTCGATTGTCGATTCTTTGAGCTCGGCTGGCGTCAGATCGGCCAACTGCTTCCGAATTCCCATCGCGTCGAAAAATTTCTGGTTCCCGACCAGACGCAGTTTCAGTGCGACGCGCTCGGCAATTGCATTGCTTCCGAGAATGTCCATCTGGGTTTGCAGGAAACGCTCGCTATCGCTCGGGGAGGTCACCTGTTCTTGCGCGATGTCGTCCTGCTTGCCGAGGATCTGCACCGATTGATCATTGATCTGCAGTGTGGCGCGGGCGGTGAAGGCTGGGGTCTGCAGCAGGGTGATCACAGCGGCCGTGGCCAGCGATGCGGCAATCATGACCGCGATCAGAACAAGGTTGGCGCGGATGATTGCAACAAGCTGGCGCAAATCAAACACCGACGCTCCGCTGTCATAGCTCCCTTCGTAGCCATACGGGAGCGTTTCGACCGGGGAAGGCTGCCCGTTCGCGCTGACAATGCTGGTTTGCTGTTGCATAGGGGTGCCCAAGTCAGAAGCGGGTGAAGATGTTGAAGAGCGGAGCCGCCGCGATAATATCCCGGTAGAGGCTCTTGCCTTGTGAGAAGCCGACTACGACGACATCTCCGCCAAGTATCCTTGGATCGGGGTCTACCCCAGCGCGAACACGCTCAAGATTAAAACGGGCCGCTGTGCGTTCGCCGCCGATTGTGCGGAATATGACGATCTCATCAAGCTTGGCGATACGGGTCGGGCTCTGCGCCAGCGCGATCGCTGAAAGCAGCGTGGTATCGTTCGATACTGGATAGACCCCGGCCTTGGTCACCTGACCTTCGATCGAGACTTCCTGCGCGTTTTGGGTCATCACGTTGACCGTAACTTTGGGATCACGCAAATAACGGGCGCCCAGTCTGTTGGCGATCAAAGTGGAGGCTTCGCTCGGCGAGAGGTTCATGATCTGCACTTGTCCGATCAGCGGAACTTGTATGTTCCCAGCCTCGTCGACCAGAATCTTGTCGCCGCTGATCTCTGGCTCACCGAATACGGAGAGAGCGAGTTGATCGCCCGGTGCAATGAGATACGATTGGGGCGGCGCTGTCTTGTCGATCGGCGGAAACTTGGCAGTTGCCGGTGATCCATAAGGCAAGCTGCGGTACAGCGTGGAAGAACATCCCCCGAGGCCGAGCCCCAAAATCACAAGTGCAATCGTTGCTGCGTGTCTCACTGGGACTTTCGCTCCCGCAATATAGTACCGCGCGCGTCGCTTAGGCGATCAAAATTTCCGGCGCATGACGCAATATTGCCGCACTCGGTTTTTATCCAAAGCATCATAGACCCCCCCCCCGGCCGCGATCGCGCAGGCATCATCAAAAAGCCCGCAGCCATTGATGCCAACATTGCTAGCGCCATTGAACGAAGCGGGTAGTCAACAATCGAGTGGAGCGCAACAATAAGCAATGCGCCAATCGCGAAAATGGTCTGACTGCGCCGCGCTGGGGCGCTATCCGGCGCGGCTGACAAGCGAAAGGCACGATAGGCCAAGATTGCCAGGATCAGCAGCACCAAGACCAATACCGCGATTCCCGGCACCCCCGCCTCGATCATCCATTCGAACCAGTCGTTGTGGACGCGGTTGGGAAACGTGGGGCCCAGTGCATCAAGCCGCTCGGCGGCAGCGAGCAAAGGGGCGATCGTTCCGATCCCCGCACCTAACGGCCAAACCTGATGAAGCACATTAGCCGCATCAATCCACAAATCCGAGCGCGCATCATCCGTAAACCAGAAGCGGAGCATTACGCGGTGAACCGAATTCAGTTGCAGCAGACCGAAGGCGACGGCCGCCAAAGCCAGGCTGCCTGCCAGAAGCCGTGGCGCGCTGGGCAAGTTCTTGCGAAGTGCCGGCCAGACCAGCGCCAGGATCAGCGCCAGGGTCAGCGCGCTCAGCGCGATGCCCGTGCGCGAGCCGGTCATCAGTACCCCGGTCAGAAAAATGACGATGGCCCCGGCAACGGCGAACCAGCTGGCGAGGTGGCGCCGGCCATCCATCAGCCGCGGCGCAATTAGCGCGCAGAAAGCGAGCAAGGCGATATGCAGAAGATCCGCCTCGTGATTGCGGTTTGCTTGAAATCCGATCAGCGAGTTTGTGCTGACGTAAGAATAGAGCGACCAAGTTGACCCCCCGGTTCGAGAGATCTGCAACATGCCCAACACGATCGAAAGCGCGCCGACCGCCGCGATTGTTGCACAGAGCCACCTGCGGCTGCGGATCGGTAGCCGCGACACTTGAAGCATCAGCAGCGCTGGAAATATCATCGAGAGGAGCGCAGTGAATGTGCGGGCGGGCGCCATGCTCAGCGGCATCCAGCGATCCGGGTTTCCTGCCAGCGCAATCGATTTGACTTCGATGTCGCGCCCCGGCAGCGCCTGCCAGAGGGCCGGTGGGAGCGGAATAAGCTGCGCCAGGGGCAACCACAGAACGATGCCGGCAAGCAGCCAAGCCATCGGAGATATCGGGCCTAGTCCGCGATTGAAAGATGATGAGATGCACAGCGGGATCATGCAGGCGACGACGACAAGCTCGAGCATGATCTCCGTCTGCGGGTTGTAGATGCCGCCGCCCCCCAGCACCATCGATGCGCCGACCATGGCCATGATCAGTGCGTCGCCCGGGAGCGGAGCGGCAAACCGGCGCGGCGCTGGTTTCCGGGTCAACTCTGCAGTGACCATGCTTCTGCGAGGAAGATCGCGGATCAAGCGGGCATTTCCTAAAACTTGGCATTCGGCCTGGTCATGACATTTATTCGCTCCAGACCTTCATAGGGCAGGCAAACGAACCCGAACAAGATGCAGTGACACAACAGGCTGCGAAATGCGGAGCATTGAAGCGCTTTGATGATCGGCACCTTCCGCGAATCCGCTCAAGCGTGAGCCTGATTCGATGCAAATGCAACAATCTGCCTCAAAACGGCACGATTTTGTTCATCCGAAAATTGGTTTTAGCTTTTAGTTGCGCTAAAAAGCTTTGGGTCCCGACATACCGCAGCATCGCGTCCACCCCGAATGGAGCCTGGCGCTTCAACCGCCTCATGTCTGGACGCCAGCTTTAATCAAAGTGATTCACGGGATGCTGCAGGCAACGCCGCAGCATATGAAAACGGGCCCGGAGATCTATTTTGGGGCCCGCAACTTCATGCAAATGTCAGATGGCCATTACGGCGAAACGGCAGGATTGTTGGTGGCAGCGACTGTGGCAGCAACGACAGCACCTGCGGCCAGACTACCGATGACAAAGATCCCAGCAGTACCAATACCACCACCAACACCTCCAGCCGCAGCTGCGGCGCCTTCGGCTTGATTTAGCTCGACACCCTTCTTCGCCGCTTTGCGCGAGAGCTTGGCGCTCTTGGCGACTGGGAGAGAAGCGCCAGCGCGGATCGCTTCAGCCTGCGCAACGCCGCCGAATGTAAGAGCCACTGTTGCAAGGCTGGATAAAACGATTTTGGAAGCATGCATGATCTTATCCTTGGCTGAAAGTTTCAAACTACGTGTAAGCCATTTTACCTAGCAACGCAAGCGTGGTGTTGCAGAAGCGAGCGTGAGATTTTGCATCTGCGTTCGCCAACTCACGTGCAGAATCCGCCCACTTCGCGTAAAAAAGGTGCCGCGAACCAGCATCAAATAGAACACTCCCCGCCGCTCATCGCAAATGCGCACCATCTCACCGTCAAAACGCACGGTTATGCGTCAGAACGCTGAAAGTTCCGAGAATGATCCGCAGATCCCGCAGCATCGACCAGCCATCGAGATACTCAAGGTCGGCCTGCAAGCGGCTCGTCAGATCGGCCTCCGATTCGGTTGCACCGCGCAGTCCGCGAATCTGGGCAAGCCCGGTCAGCCCGGGTTTCAGCGAGTGCCGCAGCAGATAACGCGAGTCGACCTCCCA
>NZ_CAMBTS010000133.1 GCF_945870625.1 Novosphingobium sp. Chol11
TGGCGCGCGGCGAGCTGCGCGCGCTGGTCTGCACGGCCAGCCTCGATCTGGGCGTCGATTGGGGCGATATCGATCTGGTGGTGCAGATGGGCGCGCCCAAGGGATCGTCGCGCCTGTTGCAGCGGATCGGCCGCGCGGGCCACCGGCTCGATGTGGCCAGCCGCGCGTTGCTGGTGCCGGGCAATCGCTTCGAGTTTCTTGAAGCGATGGCGGCGAAGGACGCGGTGGACGAGGGGCAGCGCGACGGAGAGGCGTTTCAGCGCGGCGGGCTCGATGTGCTGGCGCAGCATGTTATGGCCATGGCCTGCGCCGGAGCATTTGACGAGGCGGCGCTGCTCGCCGAGGTGCGCTCCTCGTTTGCCTATCACTGGGTGGACGAGGCGGTTTGGACGCGGGTGCTGAGCTTTGTTTCCACCGGCGGCTATGCGCTCAAGGCCTATGACCGGTTCAAGCGGATCGTGCGGAGACATGACGGCACCTGGCGGCTGACCCACCCCGAACACGCCGCGCGCCACCGCCTGAACGCGGGGATCATCGTCGATTCCGAGATGCTGGACGTGCGCTTTCGCAATGGCCGCTCGCTGGGCAAAGTCGAGGAAAGCTTCGGCGCGGGGCTGAGCCCAGGGGATACGTTCCGCTTTGCCGGCATGGATCTGGAGGTCGAAAGCCTGCGCGATCTTGAACTGGTGGTGCGCGCGGCGAAGTCGGCTGGCCGCATCCCGAGTTACATGGGGGCGCGTTTGCCGCTGACCACGCATCTCGCGGGCCGGGTGCAAGCGATGCTGGCCGACCGCGCGGTGTGGGGCCGCTTTCCCGATGATGTGCGCGAATGGCTCGAAGTGCAGGACTGGCGCAGCCGCCTGCCCGCGCCGGGCGAGCTGCTGATCGAGAGCTTCCCCCACGGCGGGCGGGAGTACACGGTTTACTACACCTTCGAGGGCTGGAACGCCAACCAGGCGCTGGGCATGCTGATCACCCGGCGGATGGAAGACGCGGGTCTTGGGCCGCTGGGTTTTGTGGCGAGCGATTATTCGCTGGGGGTGTGGGGCCTTCGCCCGGTGGACGATCCGGCCGCGCTGCTCTCGCCCGATATCCTGACCCATGAATTCGTCGAATGGGTGCAGAACTCGCACCTGCTGCGCCGGGCGTTTCGCGAGGTGGCGGTGATCTCGGGACTGGTCGAGCGCCAGCATCCGGGAAAGCGCAAGCGCGGGAGGCAGGTGACTTTCTCGACCGACCTCATTTACGATGTTTTGCGCAAGTATGAGCCCGATCACCTGCTGATCGAGGCGGCCTGGGCCGATGCACGCGCGCGGATGACCGATGTCGGACGGCTGGGCGATCTGCTGGACCGCGCGGGACACGAACTTGTCCATGTTCAGCTGGACCGGGTGAGCCCGCTGGCGGTGCCGATCATGGTGATGATTGGCCGCGAATCCGTGCCAGCCGGGTCAGCAGACGACGAGCTGGTGATCGAGGCCGAGAGCCTTGCGGCTGCGGCGATGCGACCCGACTGAGCGGGGCAAATGAAAAGGGAGGCGGTGTGCGCCGCCCCCATGCTCATTAGGGAATGAATGCTGCCGAAGGTGCGGTCAGCGTGCCGCGGACACCTTACACAACGACGCCGCTCACTGCGAGATTGTCGATCACTTTGAACTTGTCGCTGAGGGCTGGCACAAAATCTGCACCAAGATACTTCGACAAGCGCAGCATGAGCGGGGTCGGAAAGGTTGTTTCAGCTTTATCGCAGCAGGATCAAGACGCTCACTTTGTGAAAGTGGCGTATTTCTCGTTGCCGACGAAACCGAACTTGCTGACCTTGGTCTGCGTGATGATCTTCAGGATCTGGTTCGCAATCAGATAGGACGCATAAGGCTCCGGCTCGAACTGAAGTTCGGGCTCAGGGGTCATTGCCTTGGTCGCCTGCAGCAGCGACACCAGGCTGCCTTGGGTTTGCGGCGAACCATTCCACAGGATGATGTTCTGCGTGGTCAGCACCACCTTGTTCTTGACCGGATCGACCAGCGGCTTGTTGGTCGGAGGGGTGGCCTGCGGCAGATCGATATTGACCGAGTGCGTTGCCACAGGAATCGTGATGATGAACATGATGAGGAGCACGAGCATGACGTCGATGAGCGGCGTCGTGTTCATTTCCATCATCGGCGAGCCATCGTCCTTGCCGCCGCTCATTGCCATGGGTGATACTCCTTCAAAGTCTTGTGCAATGTCTTGTGCACTGGGGCGCGGCCAGAAATCAGGCCATGCACATCAAAATTAGAATGGCAGATCAAGCGCCGCCCGGATCGACCGGCGTGGAGATGAACCCGACCTTAGGATATCCGGCGATCTGCACGTTGTAGATCGTGCCAGCGATGCATTTCCATGGCACGTTGATGTCGCCGCGGATGTGCACCTCGGGAATGCTCTCAGGCTTCATGTTGGCCGCGCCGCCAGCACGCTTCACAATGGCATCGAGACGCTCGAACGCCTGCTTGTAAAGCTCAGCGCTGTCGACCCGGGTCACATTGTTCAAATAGACGCGGCATTCGCCGGTGCGGGTCGAGCCTTCATAGCCATCATCCTTGGGGCTGCGGCCAGAGGCATCGGTCGAAACAACCGAAATCAGCAGGTTTTCAACCTTGTTCTGGCTCTCTTCAGAAACAAGAATGGGGACCTTGAGCTTTTCGACAGTCTGGATCGCGACAGGAATCGCGATGAGGAAGATGATCAGCAGCACCAGCATCACGTCAACAAGTGGCGTGGTGTTGATTTCCGACATTGGGCGTTCTTCGCCGCCAGCGCCGCCTACAGACATTGCCATTTGTGTTAATCCTATCCGGTTCGGTCACCGGCTCTGTTCAGACCTGGCAGGCTATTACCTACCAAAGCCCCAGCCAGAGCCCGCGAATGGCCAACAATGCGGCGGGGCCCGGTCACAAAGGCCGGTAACCCCGCAGAATTGCTGAACTTACTTCTTCACCGCAGCAGCAGGAGCGGCGGCCGGTTTGGCGGCAGCAGGCGCTGCAGCAACTGCAGGGCTAACCGCGCCCTTCGAGTTGATGTTGGCAAGCAGATCGGTGCTGAAACCGTTCAGCAGCTCGGCAATGCGCTTGTTGCGTGCCTGAAGCCAGTTGTAGGCAAGCACGGCGGGAACGGCGACGAGCAGACCGAGCGCGGTCATGATCAGCGCTTCACCGACGGGGCCTGCGACCTTGTCGATCGAAGCCGATCCCGACAGACCGATCGCGATCAGCGCGCGGTAAATGCCGACGACGGTACCGAACAGACCGACGAACGGCGATGTTGCACCCACCGTCGCAAGGAACGGCAGGCCGCTTGCCAGCTTCGAATTCACCGAAGCCTCCGAACGGGCGAGCGAACCATGAAGCCAGTCGTGCGCTTCCATCGAGTCGACCATCTTGTCGTGCTGCTCTTCAGCGGCGAGGCCGTCTTCCGCGACCTGGCGGAAGGCCGAGTTCTTCTCGAGCTTGGCAACGCCTTCGCGCAGCGTAGCGGCACGCCAGAAGGTAGCGCGAATGTCCTTCGCCTGACCCAGCACCTTGCTCTGTTCAAACAGCTTGGTGAACATGATGTAGAACGAACCGAACGACATGATGCCAAGGATCGTGACCGTGGCATAAGCGATGAAACCGCCAGCCTGAAGGGCTTCGACGAAGCCAAATTTGTTCTGCGGAGCAGCGGTCGTCGCAGCCGCGGCAAGCATCTGGATGAACATGCGGGTCTTCCTCTCAAGAATTCAAAAACAAGCGAAAAGGGGTAGTGGGTCTACTATATCGAAGTTTGGGTTCCGGCGATCATTCCTTAGGAATGACCCACCGGATCGTACTCGAGTAGGCACCCGTAGTCGGATTTCCTTCACCGTCGGTAGCCGGCGTAAAACGAGCGCGGCGGCGAATATTGTCACAGGTTGCCTGATCGAGATCAGGACTGCCGCTTGAACGCGTTACCGTGCAATCGGCCACCTTGCCGTCTGTGCCGACGGTGACCCGGAAGCCCGTCGAGCCTTCGCGTTCTTCACGCAGGGCACGCGAGGGATAATCGTTCGATGTCGCCCAGTTGCCGGGATTGCCCTTGGGCGCAGCGCCCTTTGGCTGGAACCGCGGCGGCGGTGGCGGTGGCGGTGGCGGTGGCGCAGCGGTCGTGAAGACCGGTGCGGGCGGCGGCGCAACCGTCACCGTCTCAACCGTGGGCGCAGCCGTATTGAGCGAGATCGCCGGCGGCGGCGCTACGATCGGCGGCGGCGGCGTATCCTGCTTCGGCGGCGGCGGTGGCGGTTCCTCGGGAGGTTTCTCTTCCTCGATGTTAATCGCGGCAGTTACCTCTTTCACCTTCTTGAATGCCTCATATGCCAGTCCTGTGACCAAGGCATAACCGACGACGACATGAAGGACCGCAACGACGATGAGCGCGGTCAACTTGTTACCACTCATCTGTTGGTCAGCGTATGCCATTCAGCTCCAAAACTCCTGCTCTGCCGCACAGGTTTGGTTCGCAAGCGATACCAAACAATACAAAACCCCGAACGGAGGCCTGCCCCGCGCGACGGTTCAATCCACCAATTTCGTTCCACCCTGCCGGCTAACCGGACCGCTGTCCCCAATCGCAACCCGTTCGGCGACAGCTATGCGAACCCCTTTTGTAAGGTGTGCTCGCTTGCCGTATTACCTAACGCCGAAGCCAAAGCCGCGCAAATGCTTTATCAGTTAAGATAACATTCACGTTTCCCATAACTCACAGAGCGCCGAAAATCCCTGATTTCCGCCCATTCGGCACAATGAAGGAACCACCTATGACCCGCATTTTGATCACCTTTGGCACGATATTGGGCGGGGCGCTGGCCTGTCTGGTGGTTCCATCAGGCAGCCTTGGCGCAAAAACATATTTGCCGAATGATGCTATGATTCGCAGCGATTCCGCCGCCGAGCCTACTTACGCCGACCTTGTCGACCTCGCGCTTGCGGCCGAATTGGTCGCGCGCGCGCAGGTGCGTTCGGTCGTCCGGCTCAAGCCCGAACCGGGCCAGCCGGCAAGGGCCGCAATGCCTTCCGGCGCAGCGGTGCGGCTGCTGATCAAGGCGCGCACGTCGGCGCTGCTGACCGGGCCCGGATTGCCCGAATCGGTGCAGTTTTTGGCCGACGTGCCGCTCACGGCAAACGGCAAACCGCCCAAACTGGCCAAAACGCAGGTCATAATCATGGCGCGGCCTGTGCCGGGCAAGCCGGGCACAGTGCAGCTCGCCGCCCCCGATGCGATGCTGACGTGGACCGCAGAACGGGAAAATCGCATCCGCTCGATCCTGACGGAGCTCAACACCCCGGGAGCGCCGCCCGCCATCGCGGCACTGCGCGAGGCGCTGCATGTGCGCGGCAATCTGGCCGGCGAAGGCGAAACGCAGGTGTTCCTGTCGTCCACCGGCGGGGACCCTGTCACGTTATCGATCCTGCGCCGCCCGGGGCAGCCCACGGCATGGGGGGTCAGCTTCACCGACATCGTCGATCAGGCGGCAAAGCCGCCCCAGCGCGATACGCTCGCTTGGTTCCGCCTTGCCTGCGCCTTGCCGCGCGAGCTGCCCAAGGGCGCGAACATTTCGGGCAGCGCCGCTGATCGGCTGGTCGCAGCGGAAGATTTCGCGCTGGTGCTGGCAGACCTCGGGCCGTGCACCCGCCGCCGCGCCGCGAACTTAAGATGAGCTGACCCTCAAGCGGGAACAGGGCCGCCGTGCACCGGTTGCGAGGTCGGCTTCCAGCCTCTAGAGCAGCCGAAGGAGCCGGGCGCAGCGCGCGGTGCCTCCACTTTGGGGCCGCATGCGCGGCGGAATGGGGAGATCATGAGCGAACCCTTGCGCATTGCGCTGGCTGGCGTTGGAACAGTGGGCAGCGGGGTTGTCCGGCTGATGCAGACCAATGCCGCGCTGATTACAAGGCGCGCCGGGCGGCCCATCGTGATCACCGCGATCAGCGCGCGCAATCGCGGCAAGAACCGCGGCGTCGACCTTTCCGGCCTGGCCTGGGAAGACGACATGGTGATCCTGGGCGAACGGCCGGATGTCGATGTGGTGGTCGAACTGGTCGGCGGCGCCGATGGCCCGGCGCTGGCGCTGGCGCGCACTACCTTCGAGGCGGGCAAGGCGCTGGTGACGGCCAACAAGGCGATGGTGGCGCATCATGGCATCGAGCTGGCGACCAAGGCAGAAGCCGCCAAAGTCGCCTTCAAGTTCGAAGCGGCGGTGGCCGGCGGAATTCCAGTGATCAAGGGGCTGAAAGAAGGCGCGGCGGCCAACGAACTCCAGCGGGTTTATGGCATCCTCAATGGCACCTGCAACTACATCCTCTCGACCATGAAAGACACCGGCCGCGATTTTGCCGATGTCCTCGCCGAGGCGCAGGCCAAGGGCTTTGCCGAGACCGATCCCAGCTTCGACATCGACGGAATCGACGCGGCGCACAAGCTGGCGATCCTCTCCAGCATCGCCTTTGGCACGGCGGTCGATTTTCCGCCGGTGGCCGCCACCGGCATCCGCCGGGTGCTGGCCGCAGACATCGCGCAGGCCGACGCGCTGGGCTATTACATCCGCCTGATCGGCATGGCCGAAACCGAATTCGACGCCAGCGGCCAGCGCCGCCTGTTTCAGCGGGTTCATCCCCATCTGGTGCACCGCGATCATCCGCTGGCGCATGTCGATGGCGCGACCAATGCGGTGGTGGCGGAAGGCAATTTTGTCGGGCGGTTGCTGTTTCAGGGCGCGGGCGCGGGCGACGGCCCGACCGCCAGCGCGGTGGTGGCCGATCTCATCGACATTGCACGCGGCGATATCGGCGCGCCGTTCTCGATCCCCGTAGCCGAGCTTGACCGCGCGGCCCCCGCCGACACCGGCCACCGCACCGGCAAGGCGTACTTGCGCTTCATCGCCGCCGACCGGCCGGGCGTGCTGGCCGAGATCACCGCCGCCATGCGCGATGCCGGGGTCTCGATCGAGAGCCTCATCCAGACGGGCCGCGCCG
>NZ_CAMBTS010000134.1 GCF_945870625.1 Novosphingobium sp. Chol11
TAGAGCGAAGCTTTTGGCTTGGCGCAGCCTTGCCTTGCGGTGTCAGGCCAACGGGGTCAGCCCGCTGAACAGCAAGCGGACAAGGTCGGCCTGACCGCGCGTACCGGTCTTGGCGTAAATGCGCCGAGAATAGTTGCGTGACGTCTCCGTGGTAAGGTGCAGGCGCGCGCCGGCCTCGACAATCGTCTCGCCCGAAAGAATGCCAAGGGCGAGTTCGGCTTCGCGTTGCGATAGGCCGTGTACTGCAGCGATGGTGGCGATGGCGCTGCGTCCGTTCGTCTTCGCTGCCACGCGCAGGGTCCCCATCACCGCTGGAATCGCGCTTGGTATTGGCAGCGAGAGTTCGGCCCGGCGCAGCAGCAGAAACAGGGCGCGATGCCGGTCCAATGCGATGATCCTTTCGGTACCGGGAGGGCCATGCGCGATGGCGGCGCAGGCGTCTTCCACCTGGCGGGCGATTTCAGGGAGGATCTGAAGTCTCCGCCCCGGTCGACCGGAGGGATCCTCGGCGATCGGCAGGTTGGCCTCGGAAAGCGGATCTGCTGCTATGATCCGGCCATCGCGATCGAGGGCAAGTTGCCCGACCCCAAGGCGGGCCAGCGCAGCCTGCGCCATTTCCGTCTGCAGGATCTGCTCGGATCGGCTCACCTGGGCGCGCAGTGCCACCGTGAACAGCGGTGCGATCGCACTGAGGGTGGCGACCGCGGCTGCCGAGAAGTCCTCCCGCTCGCGCACCAGCACCAGCCAGGCATCTGCTGTTCCGGCGGAGACGCGCAGGCACCGGCCATAGCGAATGCCCATGGCATCCAGTTCGGTCCGCTGCGCGTCAAGTTGTTCGGGATTGTCGTAATCAAGCAGTTCTTCAAGGCTGTAGACGCGCTCAGGCCGCAAGCTTCCATAGGGATGGAGGCGCAGCGCGGTTATCCGGCGAAAGTCGAGCGGTGGTTCCTGGCTCGCTCTGGGTGCCGCAAAATGAAGGACGGTAGGCTCCTGGCTGGGCATGGCATTGGCGAGCGTGATGATCAGGAACGCCCTGCGGGCATAAGTCCGTGCGGCGAGGTTGCGCATGAAGGTGCCCCACGGCGGGCTTTCGGATATCCCTTCGATAAGAGGGAGAAACAGTTCGCGCTGGTCCGCTGAAATGAAGGTCATGGATTTTGCTCCCATATGAGAGCTTCGCAGTCAACGCGACTCGGCGATGAGCGCGGCAACGCACAGCGAAAGAGAGAGGGTCATAGCTGATGGCTGACTTGCATGCGAAATCCACGCTCACCCACATCCAGCGCCTCGAGGCCGAGGCGATCCACATCATGCGCGAGGTGGTGGCCGAGGCGACCAACCCGGTGATGCTCTATTCGGTAGGCAAGGACAGCGCGGTGATGCTGCATCTGGCGCGCAAGGCCTTCTACCCAAGCCAGCCGCCGTTCCCGCTGCTCCATGTGGATACCACGTGGAAGTTCAAGGCGATGTACGAACTGCGCGAGCGCATGGCGAAGGAGAGCGGCATGGAGCTGCTCGTCTACCAGAACCCTGAAGCGGCCGAGCGCGGGATAAATCCGTTCGACCATGGCCCGCTCCATACCGACATGTGGAAGACCGAGGGGCTGAAGCAGGCGCTCGACAAGTGGGGCTTCGATGCCGCTTTCGGCGGCGCGCGGCGCGATGAGGAGAAGAGCCGCGCCAAGGAGCGCATTTTCAGCTTCCGCACCGCCTCGCACGGCTGGGACCCCAAGAACCAGCGGCCCGAGCTGTGGAACATCTACAACGCCCGGAAAAACAAGGGCGAGAGCATCCGGGTCTTTCCGATCTCGAACTGGACCGAGCTCGATATCTGGCAGTACATCCGCCTCAACGATGTGCCGATCGTGCCGCTCTACTTCGCGGCCAAGCGGCCGACCTTCGAGTGGGAAGGCGGCCTGTTCATGGCCGACGACTTGCCACGGCTCGAGAAGGTTCTGGGCTATCGTCCTGAAATCAAAGAACGTTCGATCCGCTTCCGCACGCTGGGCTGCTTCCCGCTGACGGGCGCGGTCGAGAGCGCGGCGACCACGCTCAACGAAGTGATCCAGGAAACGCTGCTCACGACCACCAGCGAGCGGCAGGGCCGCGTGATCGACAAGGACGCCGGCGGTGCCGGCATGGAAGTCAAGAAGCAGCAGGGGTACTTCTGATGTCGGGAACGGATGTGATCTATCAGACCGAGGCGCTGATTGCCGAGGACATCGAGGCCTACCTCGATCTGCACCAGCACAAATCGATGCTGCGCTTCATCACCTGTGGCAGCGTGGACGACGGAAAATCCACGCTGATCGGGCGCTTGCTCTATGATTCTAAGATGATCTTCGAGGATCAGCTCGCAGCGCTCGAGAACGACAGCAAGAAGGTGGGGACGCAAGGACAGGAGATCGACTTCGCGCTGCTGGTCGATGGCCTCGCCGCCGAGCGCGAGCAGGGCATCACCATCGACGTTGCCTACCGGTTCTTCAGCACCGAGAAGCGCAAGTTCATCGTGGCGGATTGCCCGGGCCACGAGCAGTATACCCGCAACATGGTGACCGGCGCGAGCACGGCGGACCTGGCGGTGATCCTGATCGACGCGCGCAAGGGCGTGCTGACGCAGACGCGGCGGCATTCCTATCTGTGCCACCTGATCGGGATCAGGAACCTTGTTCTCGCAGTCAACAAGATGGATCTCGTCGGCTACAGCCAGGACGTCGACGACAAGATCATCGCCGACTATGCCGAGTTTGCAAAGTCGATCGGCATTGAGACTTTCACCGCGATGCCGATCTCCGGCTTCAAGGGCGACAACATCACCGCGCCAAGCGAGAACACCCCTTGGTATCGCGGCCCGACGCTTGTCGACCATCTCGAAACAGTGGAAGTAAACTCGGCGCGCGATGCACAAAAGCCTTTCCGCATGCCGGTGCAATGGGTGAACCGCCCCAATCTCGATTTCCGCGGCTTTTCCGGTCTCGTTGCCACTGGCACGGTCAAGCCCGGCGATGAGGTGCGGGTGCTGCCTTCAGGCAAAACCAGCAAGGTCACCCGGATCGTCACGCTGGATGGCGATCTTGAGGAAGCTGTCGCCGGCGAATCGGTGACCGTCTGCTTCGCCGATGAGATCGATTGCTCGCGCGGCAGCGTGATTGCAGTTGCAGCCAATCCGCCGCAGGTAGCAGACCAATTCGAGACGACATTGGTTTGGCTGAATGATGAGGCCATGCATGTCGGGCGAAGCTATTGGCTGAAGCTCGGTGCCCAGATGGTCTCCGCCACGGTGCAGCAGCCCAAGTATGCCGTTAACGTCAACACGATGGAACGCATCGCTGTAAAGACGCTGGATCTCAATGCCATCGGGGTAGCAGAGATAACCACTGACAAGGCAGTGGTGTTCGAAGCTTACGCCGATAATCGTGCCTTGGGCGGGTTCATCCTGATTGACAAGATGACCAATGCGACCGTCGCGGCTGGCATGCTGAACTTCTCGCTGCGCCGCTCGCAGAACGTGCACTGGCAGGCGCTCGACATCAGCCGCGAGGCGCATAGCGCGCTCAAGAACCAGCAGCCTGCAGTGCTTTGGTTCACAGGCCTCTCGGGGTCGGGCAAATCGACGATTGCCAACCTCGTCGAGAAGAAGCTGCACCGCATGAACCGGCACACGTTCCTGCTCGACGGCGATAATGTGCGCCATGGTCTCAACAAGGACCTGGGCTTCACCGAGGCCGATCGCATCGAAAACATTCGCCGTGTTGCCGAAGTCGCAAAGCTGATGACCGATGCGGGCCTCATTGTGATCACGGCCTTCATCAGCCCGTTCCGCGCCGAACGTGAGATGGTGCGTGGTCTCATTGCGGATGGTGAGTTCCTCGAGGTCTTTATCGACACCCCGCTTTCCGTCGCCGAAGAACGCGACGTCAAGGGACTCTACAAGAAGGCACGTTCGGGCCAGCTCAAGAACTTCACCGGGATCGATAGCCCCTATGAAGCGCCCATCAACCCCGAGATTCACATCGATACCACTGTGATGACACCGGAGGAGGCCGCAAACGTGATCGTCGACAAGCTGCTGGGAGATGCCTGATGGTCATCGAACCAGCACAGATGACCGATGCCGATCTGGCAGCAAACCTCGCGCAAGTGGCTGGCAAGCTTCTGCTCGATGTGCGGGCCTCGGGCATGCTCAGCCTAAAGGCGCTCGGCAAGGCGGGGGATGCAACTGCCAACCAGTTCCTCGTCCATGCGATCAGAGAGCAACGTCCGGAAGACGGCCTGCTGTCCGAGGAGGAGAAGGACAATGCCGAGCGCTTGAGCCAGAGACGCGTGTGGATAATCGATCCGGTTGATGGCACCCGCGAATATGGCGAAGCACGGGCGGACTGGGCGGTTCATGTAGGTCTTGCCATTGATGGCGTTGCCACGATCGGCGCCGTGGCACTGCCGGGCGCCGATGGAGAGAAGGGACTGGTGCTGCGGACCGACCGTCCGAGCGCCGTTCCGCAAGCGCCGGAAGTGCTGCGCATGGTCGTAAGCCGCACCCGCCCAGCGCGGGAAGCCACCGAAGTGGCCATGAAAATCGGTGCAGAGCTGGTGCCAATGGGTTCGGCGGGAGCCAAGGCCATGGCCATCGTGCGCGGTGAAGCCGACATCTATTTGCATTCGGGTGGCCAGTACGAGTGGGATTCCTGCGCGCCGGTTGCCGTGGCGCTCGCCCATGGCCTGCACTGCTCACGTATCGATGGCAGCCCGCTGATCTACAATCAGGCCAACGTCTACATGCCTGACTTGTTGATCTGCCGGAAGGAGCACGCACAGATGGTGCTTGACGAGATCGCCAAGGTTGCAGTCTGATTGATCTTACCCTGGGGAGCGAGCCGGCAAAATGACCGTTAATGTTGGCTAGGATGGTGTGAATTGGGTGCTGCTTGGCCGTGAGCAACACATTGAGTAACCTGACAGTCGCCAGCCTGATGGCGAAGCAATAAACATAAGCAATGATCAGCTTCGAGGTCGTGCCCATAGCGAATACTGTGAAGCCCTTGCTAACCCCGTTCTCTGGCGCACGATCTAGATGTGGAAATTGCCGATCCGGTACCACTTGTACTTCCGCAGCTTCCCGCCTTCAGCTTTGGACAGGCGGCTGAGGCCGGGCCATCGCGCGGCGGTTGCGCAGCGCCTAGTGCGCTGACTGCAGCACTACATGCTGGGAACGCAGACCTTTGCGGGCGGTGGCTGCACCGACTGCGATCCCGTCACCCGCACAGTCGGCGGCATGTCCATAACCCGGCCCTGCTGGGCGTGGGAGCGCAGCTACACCTGTGCGACCTACGCGGCGAAGCAGGACTGCTCGGAGGTGGCTGCAGCGTGAGGACACCAGGTTGAGCCATCTTTGAAGATGTCGAGCGCGCTCGACGCTGTGCAGGCATGGTAGGGAGCCGGTGCATCGTCGCAGTCGTGAATGGTCGGTTGGCCCGGCTGATCGGTGCGTGATGAAGGTTGGCTGCTGGTTTATGTGCTGGCCTGCTGCAGCGCGGAAACGCTTGACTGAGCTTGCTGGGCAGTCAGGCCGCGCCAGACATCAGATGGTAAAGGTGGCGCTCGATTTGCGTGTCGATGTCCACGGTGTCAATTATCTCTCCACCGTCGCTGCAGCTTACGGCGTTGAAAATCCGCGATATGTTATCCGGAAGTTCTTGTATTTCGACATCGCAACCGTCGGTTTGAACTAGCTGGTCAATAGCCGCCTTTATAAGTTTAGCGATAAATTGAGCCGCAAGTGCCCGTGTCTGTTCGTCTTGGGCATCAGGGATGATCTTATCGATCATATCCTGCGCCATGAGTAAAGCGCTGAATGCGCTATCAATTCGGCCGGCGACTGTTCGAATTTTTTCTATGCAACGTTCTTGTCTTTTGAGCAGGGCTCCCGATGCCTGCTTCCAACCTTGATGGTATCCTGCCCGGCGGCTCTGACAAGGCAATTTGCCCATTTTGGGCATCAGACCTTCGATGGCTGCGCAGCAAAGGAAAAGCAGAATCAGTCTGGCATATTATTCAAATCTTCTTGTAATAATATGTATCTCTTCATCAAGTACTCTCTTAAATCCTTCGTCAAATCATCGTCTCCATATTGAGCTGGAAAAGTGTATCCCCCCTTTGTTTTATGCATAAATTTCTTTGTTCCAAGGCTTTCGAGCTTTTGTCTTGTGGTTTCTCGACTCATTCCTAGCTGGTTCTGAACAAATTTTACACTAATAGATGGCCTATATTCATTGGGAAGTGCAAAATTTTCAGTTCCAAAATTTACTCGAGCAAAGTTGCTTGTTTTTAATTCTCTCACAGTTTGTGTCACAATGACGCAAATTATCGCAATTTCATCGGGAGATAGGCCCTTATTCCTGCAGCAGTAGCAAAGAAAATCGCTTATAAAATCACAAATTACAAGAGAAATGTACCTGGTGCTTTTGATTTCCATGAAATTTTCCAAGCGGGATGTGGTCGCATTTGTTGTCAACAAGACTATGGAAAGCCCGTGAACGCCGTCTGGGCAATCGAGAGCACGCGGTTTTTTGCTGTCGCTAGGCAAAGGGCCACCGGCGAGCGCAGATCCAGTTGTCATTTGTCTTGATTGTTGCCGGGGTGTTCGCGTCGTGGGAGGCATGCGCGCGCTTCCATACGCCGGGCATGCCCATGATGTGGAGCGGCTACCGCAGACTTTCTTACGGGCGATACTGCGCATTTGACCGGCATCGTATTTGTGCTCATCAACATGAGCGTCATGCCTAATGTCGCGACCGATTGCAATTT
>NZ_CAMBTS010000135.1 GCF_945870625.1 Novosphingobium sp. Chol11
TACTGCCGCTTCTGGTTCACCGCGCCCAACCGGCGGCTTCGGCCGCCGGGTCATTGGCTCATAAGCGGGAGCGACAAAGCCATGAACGAGACCAAATCCTTTGCATCGCTCAGCCCCAGCCTGCTGGCCCGCAAAGGCGCAGCGCGCCCGGCGATGCGCCCTCAACCCGGCCAGGCCGCAACGTTGCTGGCCGACGCGCTGCGCGCTGGCGAAAACTCGGCTAAAATGCGCCAGAATCTGGCGTATGCCTATGCGCTCGACGGTGGCTGGCGTGAAGCGCGGGTGATGGCCTCACAGGATGTTCCCGCAGGCGAGCTCAATGCGCGGCTGCAGCAATGGGCGGCCATGAACAAACCCGAAGATGGCCGCCAGCGCGTGGCCAACCTGCTCGGCGTGCCGCTGCGCGCCGATGAGGGCCAGCCCGCAGCGTTGGCGCTTGCCAATTTCCCGGCCGCCGCCCAGCTCGCCGCCGAAACCGCTGCGCCGGCAGAAGGCGCCGATCTGGCCAAAGCGGCGGTCACTGAACTGGCCGCAGCGCCGATCCCCGCCGAAGCGCAGCCAGCCGTGGCCGATGCGTCGTCAATGCCCGTGGCGGCCCAGATCGCCGCCATCGACGTTCCCGCCTCAACGCCCGCGCAGCAGGCCTCATCCCTCGACGCCCCGCAAGCGGCGGCTCCTGAGCCGGCGGCCCCGCAAGGTGAAACCGCGCGCAAAACCGGACAGGTGAAGCTGGCCGCAGCGCCGGTTCCTGCCGAGCGCGGCACCCATGTCGCCCAGCTTGGCTCGTTTTCAAACGAAGCGGGAGCCAAGCGCGCGTGGCAGCATTTCGCTGCGCGCAATCCGGCGCTGAACGACTACCACAGCCAGATTATCGAGGCGACGGTGCGCGGCCATCGCTTCTGGCGGGTTCAGGCCGCAGGTTTTGCCGGCTTTACCCCCGCCAAGACGGTCTGCCAGACGGTCAAGGCGCAAGGCGGTGTTTGTCTCGTCATGGCGACCGCGCGCCTGCCTTCGCCCAAAGGCAGCCCGATAGAAACCCGGATGGCACGCCGCTAAGCAAGCTTTAAGGCGCCATTAGCGTGCAGATAGCGCGCTATTTGCGCATCCTGTCAAGCGACCCTGCTGCCGCCTTTGAACAGGCCGACGACCCGCCCCTCCACCGGCCGCCGGTCGAAGGGCGTGTTGCCCGCTGTCGCCGCCATCCGCGCGCGATCGACGATCCAAGGCCGCGTGGGTTCGACCAGTGCGATATCCGCCTCTGCCCCCACCACCAGCCGCCCGGCATTAACGCCCAGCAGCATCGCCGGATTGCGCGCCAGCAGCGCAAAGGCGCGGGCCATGTCAATATGGCCATCGCGCACCAGCGTGAGCGTCAGCGGGAGCAGTGTCTCGGCCCCGGCCATGCCCGGTTCGGCATCAGCAAACGGCAGGCGCTTGTCTTCGGGGCCGCGCGGATCGTGGCCCGAAGCGATCACATCGATTGTGCCATCGGCAATCGCGCCGACGACGGCCTGCCGATCCGCATCGCTGCGCAAAGGGGGCGAGAGGCGGCAGAAGGTGCGGAAATCGGCAAGCTCAAGATCAGACAGCATGAAATGAGCGGGCGTCACCCCGGCAGTGACCTGGATCCCGCTCGCCTTGGCGCGGCGCACCAGATCGAGCGCGCTCGCTGTCGTCACTTGGCGCAAGTGGAGCCGCGCGCCGGTCAATTCGGCGAGCGCCAGATCGCGCGCCACCGCCAGCGCTTCGGCTTCGGCGGGCGCTGCGGGCAGGCCGAGACGGGTCGCCATCTCGCCCGCCGTGGCCACGGCATTGCCCGCAATCCCGGCGTCCTCAGCATGGCTGACAACGACCAGCCCGAGCATCGCGCAATATTGCATCAGCCGCAGCATAACACCAGAATCGCCCAACCAATCGCGCCCGGTGGCCGCCGCGCGCGCACCGGCTTCGCGCATCAGCGCCAGTTCGGCCAATTCGCGCCCCTCCAGCCCGCGCGTTGCGGCGGCGAGCGGATGGACCCACATGTCGGGCTTGCCCGATTGCGCTGCAAAGCGCACCCGCGCCGGATGATCGAGCGGCGGGGCCTGATCGGGCATCAGCGCGGCGCGCGTGATCCCGCCGAAATGGAACGCCGGCTTGTCGATTGCAAACACGCCGAAATCGACCAGCCCCGGGGCGACCAGCGCGCCGCGCGCGTCGATCACCTCATCGCCGTCCTCAGGCGCGATATCGCCCAGCGCCGCGATCAGGCCGTTCTCGCAGCGGATCGCGCCGGGCAGCGGCGCGCCATGCGGCAGCGCCAACCGCCCGCCGATAATCGTCAGCGGGTGCGCGATCATGGTGCGGACCCGGCCTTGATCTCGGGCAAATCGGCCCAGCCGGGCACGCCGCGCGCGCGCCGGGTCAGCACGTCGAGGCACGCCATGCGGATGGCGACCCCGGATTCGACCTGACGGGTGATCAGGCTGCGCGAGGCATGATCGGCAACCTGGCTATCAATCTCGATGCCGCGGTTCATCGGGCCGGGATGCATGATCAACGCATCGGGCTCCGCGCGCGCCAGCCGATCAAGCGTGAGGCCATAAAGGTGGCGATATTCGCGCGGGGAAGGAATGAACTGCCCCTCCATCCGTTCCTGCTGGAGGCGCAGCATCATGACCACTTGCGCGCCCTTGAGCGCGGCATTGAAATCGGTGAACGGAGTGACGCCCATTGCCTCGATCCCGGCGGGCATCAGCGCGGGGGGCGCGCAGACATTGACATCGGCGCCCAGCGCGGTGAGCGCCAGCATATTCGAGCGCGCGACCCGGCTGTGCAACAAATCGCCGCAGATCGTGACGCGCACGCCATTGAGGTCGCTCTGCGGCGGCAAGCCCAGCGCATGGCGGATGGTGAGCGCATCGAGCAGCGCCTGCGTGGGATGCTCGTGCTGGCCGTCGCCCGCATTGAGCACTGGGCAATCGACCTTTTCCGCGATCAGCCGGACCGCGCCCGAGCTGGCATGGCGGATCACGATGGCATCGGCGCGCATCGCGTTGAGCGTCATCGCCGTGTCGATCAACGTCTCGCCCTTTTTCACGCTGGATGTTGCGGCGTGCATGTTGACCACATCCGCGCCCAGCCGCTTTCCCGCAATTTCGAACGACAGCAGCGTGCGGGTGGAATTTTCAAAGAAGGCGTTGATGATGGTGAGGCCCGAAAGCAAGTCGGCGCCCTTTTGCGGCTGGCGGTTCAAGGCAACCCATTGTTCCGCTTCATCGAGCAGGAACAGGATCTCGTGGCGGGCCAGCTGGCCAATTCCGGTGAGATCGCGGTGGGGAAAGGCCAGACCGCCGGCAGGATAGCGGCCAGATGCCAAACCGGCGGCAATCGTGGCAGAGCTTTGGGGCAATCCGGTCATCAAGCTTAGGCTACTATCCCTCTGGCCCCAGCGGCTCAAGTGTTTCGGCTGGCATCGCAGGCGATGCACTCCTAGATATCCCCCATGAAGTTTGCCCGCACGGTTTGGAAAATCCTCGTCGCCATCAAGGACGGTCTCGTCCTGCTCCTCCTCCTGCTGTTCTTCGGCGCGCTTTACACGGTGCTGACGCTCAGGCCGTCGCCGGGCGTGGTGCAGGGCGGCGCGCTCTATCTGCCGCTCGATGGCCCGGTGGTGGAGGAAAAGGCACGGCTCGACCCGACCTCGTTGCTACTTTCGGGCCAGACACCGCAAAAAGAATATCAGGAACGCGATCTGGTGCGCGCGATCGAAGCCGCAGCAAGCGATTCGCGGATCAAGGCGGTCGTGCTCGATCTGGAGCGCTTTGGCGGCGGGCGGCAGGTCGCGCTGAGCCGGATCGGCGCAGCGATGGACAAAGTCCGCGCGGCGAAGAAGCCGGTGATGATCCGCGCCATGCTCTATACCGACGATGCAGTGCAATTGGCTGCGCATGCCAGCGAAGCCTGGGTCGATCCGATGGGCGGGGTGGCGATCACCGGCCCCGGCGGCACCGGGCTTTATTACAAGGCGCTGCTGGATAGGCTCCAGATCAAGGCGCACGTTTTCAAGGTCGGCACTTACAAAAGCGCGGTCGAGCCGTTCATGCGCGGCGACTCCTCGCCTGAGGCCAAGGAAGCGCTGATGGCAGTCTATTCGGCGGTGTGGGATGGGTGGCAGGCCGAAGTGAAGAAGGCGCGGCCCAAGGCGGATATCGGACCGGCGATCACCGACCCGGTGCAATGGATCGCCAAGGCCGGGGGCGACGCGGCGAAGGCCGCGCAACGATCGGGCATCATCGACCGCATCGGCGACAAGGCGGCATTCGGCAAACGCGTGGCCGAGGTGGTCGGCGCTGATCCGGCGGCGGGAACTTATGCCTTCAAGGCGACAGGCCTCGCCTCCTATCTGGCGGACCGCCCAGCCCCCAAGGAGGGCAAGGCGATCGCGGTGGTGACGATTGCGGGCAATATCGTCGACGGCAATGCCGAGCCGGGCACGGCGGGCGGCAACCGCATCGCCGACCTGATCGACAAGGCGGCGGCGAGCGGAGACTATTCGGCGCTGGTGGTGCGAATCGATTCGCCGGGCGGATCGGTCATCGCCTCCGAACGAATCCGCGCCGCGATTGCGCGGATGAAGGCATCGGGGGGAAGCGGCGGCAAGGGCATGCCAGTGGCGGTGTCCATGGGCAGCCTGGCCGCGAGCGGCGGCTATTGGGTGGCCACCCCGGCAGACCGCATCTTTGCCGAACCCGCCACGATCACCGGCTCGATCGGGATTTTCGCGGTCATCCCCTCGTTCGAAGACGCGCTGGCCAAGATCGGCGTGGGCACCGACGGGTTTCGCACCACGCCGCTTTCGGGCCAACCCGATATCATCGGCGGGCTTTCGCCGCAGCTCGAGGCGGTGCTGCAACAACAGATCGAGGCGGGCTACGGGCGCTTTGTCGGGCTGGTGGCGGCCTCGCGCCGCAAAACCCCAGCGGACATCGACAAGATCGCCCAGGGCCGCATCTGGGACGGCGGCACCGCGCGCCAGATCGGGCTGGTCGACCAGTTCGGCGGGCTGGACGAGGCGGTTGCGTGGGCCGCGAAGACCGCCAAGGCCGAGCAATCGCACCCGGTGTTTCTGGGCGAGACCGCAAGTTCGTTCCAGTCGCTGCTGCAATCCTTCGCCGGGGGCAGCGACGGGCCGGACGGTGCCGCCACGGGCGGCCCGGCGCGCGATGTGGCCGCGCTGATCGCGGCGCAGCAGATCTCGCTGGCGGACCGGCTGGCCAGCGATCTGACCCGCCTGATGGGCAGCGCCGGGGCGCAGGCTTATTGCCTTGAATGCGCCGGGATGTCCGGCCCGCCCAGCACCGGAGACGCGCGCACCAGAACGTGGCTGGCCTTGCTGACGCAATTCCTGCGTTAGGTCCGCTCGGCCGAACCTTGCAGCCCAGCAGGCAGACCGATGGTTCCGTCGGGTAACTTGACCTTACCAGCAAGGCTTGCCCTTTTGACGGCGCTAGGATACGGGCGACGCTCGTTTTTCGCCGGATGCGGGCGTGGCGGAATTGGTAGACGCGCTGGATTTAGGTTCCAGTATCGCAAGATGTGGGGGTTCGAGTCCCTTCGCCCGCACCAGATTCCGCCCTGCTCCGCGATCGCGCATGCCGCCGATGGGGGCGACATGCGCGGGTTATGACAAGAAAGTTGGATCCTGAAGATGCAGATCGTTGAAACCAGCAACGAGGGCCTGAAGCGCGCCTATACCGTGACCATCGCAGCGGCAGACATTGCCGCGCGGATCGACGGCGAGGTCAAGCGGATGGCCCCGCAAATCCGCATGCCGGGCTTTCGCCCCGGCAAAGTGCCCGCCAATCTTGTGCGCACGATGCACGGCCCCGCGATCCATCAGGAAGCGCTGCAAACATCGATCAAGGACGCGATGGATCAGCTCGTGGCGGCAAAGCAGCTGCGCCCGGCGATGCAGCCCGATGTCGCGCTGGGCGATGGATATGAGCAGGGCCGCGACGCCGAGCTGATCGTCAGCCTTGAAGTGCTGCCCGAGGTGATCCTGCCCTCGCTCGACGGGCTGACGCTCGAAAAGCTGGTCGTTCCGGTGAGCGACGAGCAAGTCGATGAAGCCGTAGAGCGCATCGGGCAGGGCCAGAAGAGCTTTGTCGATGCGCCCGAGGGCACGATCTCGGCCGATGGTGATCAGCTGATGATCGATTTCCTTGGCAAGGTCGATGACGTGCCCTTCGATGGCGGCGCTGCCGAAGATCAGGCGCTGGAACTGGGCGCGGGCCGCTTCATCCCCGGTTTTGAAGAGCAGCTGGTCGGCGTGAAGGTCGGCGATGAGCCAGTGATCACCGTCACCTTCCCCGAAGACTATCCCGCCGAAGCGCTCAAAGGCGCGGTTGCCACCTTCGACATCAAGGTCAAGGCGATCAAGCATGCCAGCGATTTCGAGGCGAATGACGAATTTGCCAAATCGCTTGGCCTTACCAGCCTTGAGCAGCTGCGCGGGCTGCTGCGCGGACAGCTAGAGCAGGAGAATGCGGGCCTTACCCGCACCGCGATGAAGCGTGCACTGCTCGACAAGCTGGCCGCGGGCCATGATTTTGCGGTGCCGCCGTCGATGGTCGAAGCCGAGTTCGCGCAGATCTGGGAACAGCTGAAGCGCGAGGCCGAGAGCGAAGCGAACGCTGAGGAGGCGCTGAAGGAGATCGAGGCCGAACAGGACGATTATCGGAAGATCGCCGAGCGCCGCGTGCGCCTCGGCCTGCTCCTGTCGGAAATCGGCCAGGCCAACGGCGTGGC
>NZ_CAMBTS010000136.1 GCF_945870625.1 Novosphingobium sp. Chol11
GCGCGGGCGCGGCCGGCGGTGGCGGGGCGGGTCTGGGTGTAGGAGGGGCGGGCGCGCTGGCCCTCGTAGCGGGCTTTCATGTCCGCCAGGATCGCCTGAACGACCGTCTCGGTGTTCGCCAGCACTTCGGCGGCGGGGATGCGAAGCACTTTGATGCCCACTTCCTCTAGGCTCTTGTCGCGGCGACGGCTGAGCGCCGGGTTCGGATCGGCCTCCTCATCGAGCGCGATCGCCATGCGCAGCGGCTGGCAGGCGAAATCGACGATGGCCGAGCCGATCACCGTCTGGCTGCGGAAGCGATACTTGCCCAGATTGGCGGCGGTGAGCGCATCGGCCAGCCGCACATGCGCGGCGCTGGGGTTGCGGCGCATTTCGCGCGCGGTGTCGTGCAAGGTATCGAGCCGCGATTCGGCGATATTCCAGCCGCGCCCCTTGCGCTGGAGCGGCGGGGTGGTGGCGCTGCCCGCCGGGCGCAGGGTGAGCTTGGGCTTGGCCGCGGGGTCGGCGCTGGTTTCGAGTTCAGCGGCGCGTTCGGGCTCCATCGCGAAATCCGCCGCGCCCGCAAGGTCGTCCTCAAAGTCTTCCTCGAACGCTGATTCGAATTCAGGCTCTGCTTCGATTTCAGCCTCAGCGATGGCTTCAAGCGCGAACCGCTTGTGCACACGGTCGACCGGCGTGCCATCTTCGAGCGGAACGGCGGGGGTCACGCCGTGGTCGGCAAAGCCTAACCGAGTATAAAAAGCGAGGCCGCTGGCGTTGTCGGCGCGGATCGTGGCGTTGATGCCCGAGAGGCCAAGTTCGCCCGCCCGTTTGATGGTGGCGGCGAAAAGCGCGCCGCCCACGCCGCGCCCGGTCATGCCAATGCGGGCAAAGGTGCCGATATCACCGACGCCATCGGGCAGGCCGGGATAGTGCCCAAGCGTCTGGAAACCCAGCAGCGTGCCGTCATCATCCTCGGCGACATGGCAGCAGATCACTTCGGGGCCGGTGAGATAACAAGCATCGAGCACGCCGGGGGTGAACGGTTCTTCGAGCGCGGTCGTCCCGCCCGCCGCGATGATCGCGTTGAGCAGTTCGGCCAGCGCAGGCGCATCGGCGCACGCCACCGGGCGGATCAGAAGGGTGGGTGCATCGCTCAACCGACAGAACCTTCAAGGCTGATGCCGAGCAGCTTTTGCGCCTCGACGGCAAACTCCATCGGCAATTGCTTGAGCACGTCCTTGGCAAAGCCGTTCACGATGAGCGCGATGGCCTCTTCCTGGGCGAGGCCGCGCTGCATCGCGTAGAACAGCTGGTCGTCGCTGATCTTGCTGGTGGTGGCTTCGTGTTCGATCTGCGCCGACGGGTTGCGCACTTCGATATAGGGCACGGTGTGTGCGCCGCAGTCTGCGCCCAAGAGCAGGCTGTCGCACTGGGTGAAATTGCGCACGCCTTCAGCTTGCGGGGCGACGCGGACGAGGCCGCGATAGGTGTTGTTCGAATGGCCGGCCGAGATGCCCTTGGACACGATGGTCGAGCGGGTGCGCTTGCCATTGTGGATCATCTTGGTGCCGGTATCGGCCTGCTGGTAATTGTTGGTCACGGCGACCGAATAGAACTCGCCGACCGAATCGTCGCCGTTGAGCACGCAGGAGGGATATTTCCACGTGACCGCGCTGCCGGTCTCGACCTGTGTCCACGAAACTTTGCTCCGTGCGCCCTGGCACAGCGCGCGCTTGGTCACGAAGTTGTAAATCCCGCCTTTGCCCTCGGCATCGCCGGGATACCAGTTCTGCACGGTGGAATACTTGATCTCGGCATCATCGAGCGCGACCAGTTCGACCACGGCGGCATGCAGCTGGTTTTCATCGCGCATCGGCGCGGTGCAGCCTTCGAGGTAGCTGACATAGCTGCCCTTGTCGGCCACGATCAGGGTGCGTTCGAACTGGCCGGTGTTTTCCGCGTTGATGCGGAAATACGTCGAGAGCTCCATCGGGCAGCGCACGCCTTCGGGGATATAAACGAAGGTGCCGTCCGAAAAGACCGCGCAATTGAGCGCGGCGAAGTAGTTGTCGTGCATCGGCACCACTTTGCCCAGCCAGCGGCGCACCTGTTCGGGATATTCGCGGATCGCCTCGCTGATCGAGCGGAAGATGACGCCGGCGGCTTCAAGCTCCTTGCGAAAGGTGGTCGCCACCGAGACGCTGTCGAACACCGCATCGACCGCGACGCGGCGCGCGCCTTCGACGCCTGCGAGCACTTTCTGCTCTTCGAGCGGGATGCCCAGCTTGGCATAAATGCGCAGGATTTCGGGATCGACCTCGTCAAGGCTGCCCAGCTTTGGCTTGGTCTTGGGCGCGGCCCAATAATACGCCTCTTGATAATCGATCGGCGGGATCTGGAGCTTGGCCCATTCGGGCGTCGGCATGGTCAGCCAGTGGCGATAGGCCTTGAGCCGCCATTCGAGCATCCACTCCGGCTCGTCCTTCTTGGCCGAGATATAGCGCACGGTGTCTTCGGAAAGCCCCTTGGGGCCGTATTCCTGCTCGATGTCGGACGACCAGCCATGCTCGTAATCCGCCGCCTTGTCCGCCGCTTCGCGCGCGGCCAGATCTTTGACCTCAGAAAAGTCTTTAATGTCAGTCACTTCGTTCATGGGTTCACCGGCTGGACAAGGGGGCGCGAGAGCTGAATGAGCGAGAAACCGGCGAGCGCATCGCGCAGCGCCGCATCGACTTCGGGCCAATGCGGACGAACGGCGCAGGCATGTTCGAGGGTGCAATCATGGCGGCCATTGTCGCTGCACGGGGTGAGCGCGATCGGCCCTTCGACCGCTTCGACAATATCGGCCAGAGTGATCGCCGCCGCCGGACGCGCCAGCTTCAGCCCGCCGCCTGCGCCGCGCACTGCTTTGAGCAGGCCCGCCGCCGAGAGTTTGCTCACCAGTTTTTGCACCGTGGGCGCAGGCAGGCCGGTTTCCTCGGCGAGCTGCTGCGCGGAAATGCGCGCCTCGTGGGGCCCGTGCCGCCCGCAATGGCGCGCCGCTGCGCTCATCGTCACGACGGCATAATCGGCCATGTTTGAAAGTCGCATCGCGGCGGAACCCCGGAGCGGCGGCCTGACGGGAAATCAGACCAGTTCGCTCCGATTACCTAGGCGCAGCCGGCGCCAAACACAAGGGCGAACGGCGAGCCGCGGCCGCAAGGGCAATTAGGCAGCGAGAATGGCGGGGTTCCGGTTGTTTGGACGCGGGGTTCGGATAAAAAAACGGCGGCCGAGCAAAGTGCATCAGCCGCCGTGAAGTAAAGAAGACACCGCAAACCTGCAGCGCCGTCTTCGGGTCGCAGTGGCTGCTTTAATCCACATCACCATCTGAAAATTGTATGGATTCGACAAAACTGGTGGCACCGCTGCAACACCTTCGGCAATTCAGCACCAGATCCGCGATCGGCCACTACTATGGTTAGGATTGCGGCTTGGCGAGACCTGCTGCGACGGCAATAGAGGCCCACCCGGATCAAGGCCCAGATCGCATGCTTTACTCGTTACTACGGCCCGTGCTGTTTCGTTTGCCGGCCGAGACCGCGCATACCCTGACCATCGCGGCGCTGCGCCTGGGCGGGCTGGAGGAACGCGATGCGCCCGAGGCGCGGCTCTGCCAGCGAGTCGCCGGGATCACGTTTCCCAATCCGGTGGGGATGGCGGCAGGGTTTGACAAGAATGGCCAAGTGCCCGGCGCTTTGATCGGGCTGGGGTTCGGCTTTGTCGAGGTGGGCACGATCACCCCCCGGCCACAAGCGGGCAATCCGCGCCCGCGCCTGTTCCGGCTGGCCGAAGACCGCGCGGTGATCAACCGGATGGGGTTCAACAACCATGGCGCGGACGTGGTCGCGGCCCGACTTGAGGCGCGGCGCGGCAATTCTGCGGTGATCGGGGTCAATATCGGGGCCAACAAGGATTCGTCCGACCGCATCGCCGACTATGCCCGGATGACGCAGATCATGGCACCGCTGGCGACCTATCTCTCGGTCAATGTCAGCTCGCCCAACACCCCGGGCCTGCGTGAGCTTCAGGACAAGGGCGCTCTCGAAGCGCTGCTCGATGCGGTGATCGCGGCGCGGGGCCCCCACACGACGCCGATTTTCCTCAAGCTGGCGCCCGATCTGACCGCGAGCGATGTCGATGCGATCTGCAAGGTGGCGCACGACAAGCGGCTGGATGCACTGATCATCTCCAACACCACCGTCGCTCGCCCGCCGCTGCGCTCGCGCTATGCTGGAGAAATGGGCGGGCTTTCGGGCGAACCGTTGCGCGACATGGCGCTGCAGCGGCTGCGCGATTTCCGCACGGCAAGCGGCGGGTCGATCCCGCTGATCGGTGTGGGCGGGATCGCCAGCGCCGAAGATGCCTGGGCACGGATCAAGGCCGGAGCCAGCCTCATCCAGCTTTACAGCGCGCTGGTCTATGAAGGACCGGGGCTGGCGCGGCGGATTGCGCGGGGGCTTTCCGAATTGGTCCGCAAAGAAAGATTTTGCAGCATTGCCGAGGCGGTCGGCAGCGCATAGCGTGCAGCCCATGAAACCGTGCTCCTTCCGGATTTTCGCCAAGGCCTTTGTGCCTGCTCTGGCCCTCATGCTCGGGGCCTGCGCTGCGCAGCCGCCCATGGCGCGAACCGCCCCGCCGCCCGCGGATGCAGGCTTGGGTTTGGTTTCCGCCGCCGACGGGCGCGCCGCCGATGCGGGCGCGCAGATCCTCAAAGCAGGCGGTTCAGCGACCGACGCGGCCATTGCGACGATGCTCGCGCTGAACGTGGTCGAGCCGCAAAGCTCCGGCATCGGCGGCGGCGGGTTTCTCGTGACGGGCGACGCGGCGGGCAGAATCGAAACCTATGACGGCCGCGAAACCGCACCGGCGGCGGCGCGCCCGCGCTGGTTCTATAACGGCGAGACGCGGATGGGATACCGCGACATCATCCCCGGCGGACGGCCAGTGGGCGTGCCCGGCAACGTGCGCCTGGCCGCGATGGCGCATGCCCGCCACGGCAAGCTGGCGTGGAAGGCGCTGTTCCAACCCGCGATCCGGCTGGCGCGGGAGGGCTTTGTCGTCAGCCCGCGCCTGAATGCCTCGCTCGCGCTGTTCAAGGACACCGCCGGGTTCGATCCGGAAGGCCGCGCACTGTTTTTCGGCGCAGACGGCGCGCCGGTGCCCGCAGGAACGACAGTGCGCAATCCGGCGCTGGCCGACATTCTGGGGCGCATCGCAGACAAAGGCGCAGACAGCTTTTACATCGGCGAGAACGCAGCGACGATTGCCGCCAAAGTGAGTGCCAGCCCCGGCGCGCCCGCGTCGATGACCACCGCAGACATCGCTGGCTATCAGGCCAAGATGCGCCCGCCCACTTGCGGGAAATACCGTGTGTGGCGCATTTGCGGAATGGGGCCGCCTTCTTCGGGCGTGGTCATCGTGCTGCAGGCGCTGGGCGCGCTCGAACGGTTTGACCTCAAAGCCATGGGGCCAACGTCGCCCACCGCCTGGCACCTGATCGCCGAGGCCGAACGGCTGGCCTTCGCCGACCGCGACAAGTATCTCGGCGATCCCGACTTTGTCGCGGTGCCGGTGGCCGGGTTGACCGATCCGGCCTATCTCTCCGGGCGTTCCGCGCTGATATCGGAAAATGCGACGATCGCCGCCGTTTCCGCCGGATCACCGGCAGGCGCGCCGACCACGTTCGCCTCTGCCGCGCCGATCGAAGAGCATGGCACCAGCCATTTTGCCGCAGTCGACCGCTGGGGCCATGCGGCGAGCTATACCTCAACGATCGAGAGCGGCTTCGGCTCGGGCCTGATGGCGCATGGCTATTACCTCAATAACGAACTTACAGACTTCAACCTCGTGCCCGAGCGCGGCGGCAAACCGACCGCCAACCAGGTCGAAGGCGGCAAGCGCCCGCGCAGTTCGATGAGCCCGGTGCTGGTCTATGGCCCGGACGGCCGACTGCGCATCGCCACTGGGGCGGCAGGCGGCCTGACCATCCCGGTGCAAGTGATCCGCATCCTGATCGGCACGCTCGATTGGGGCATGACCGCCCGCGATGCGATTGCGCAAGGCGCGGTGATGCCTGCGCCCGATGGGCTGGTGGTAGAAGCCGGAACTCCGCTCGAAGCCATGGTCCCCGCGCTCATCGCGCTGGGCCACGGCAATGTGCGCGCCGTGCCGATGCGGCTCAAGGCCAATGCGATCGAGTGGACAGGCACCGCAGAGGGCGGCCATTGGACCGGCGCGGCCGATCCTAGGAGCGAAGGGGCTTCGGCTACGCCTTAGCAGAAGGCGGGGCGTTGGGCTGCCTACTGTGAGCTTGCGCTTTACCGACTGAGGCCCCGGCCTTCGCCGGGGTGCGCCGCGATCCTGTTGGATTCGGATTTCGGGCGCACGGGTGCGGCGTCTGGGCAGAGGGGGGATCGCGCGACCGGTGCGGCGCCTGCACTGGCGCTGCGGGGAGGGCGTCGTGTTCTGCTTAGGGTGCGAGTGGCCGGGAGGGCAGAT
>NZ_CAMBTS010000137.1 GCF_945870625.1 Novosphingobium sp. Chol11
CCGGATCGCCCAGCCATGGCGCAGCGCATCGAGCGCGAGCGCGACCGCACGCGGACCGTTCGTATCGCTCAAAGCGCAAACTCGGTGATCAGCGGGATGTGATCAGAGGGCTGATCCCAGCGGCGGGTGTGCTCGGCCATGCGGTGGCCCTGCGACTGCACGGCCAGTTCGGGCGAGGCCCACATGTGATCGAGGCGGCGGCCCTGATCCTTCTCGCGCCAATAAGAGCGATAGGACCACCACGAATAATTGCGCTGCGGCGCGGGGATATGCTTGCGGCCAAGATCGACCCAGCCGTGGGCATCGGCAAAGCGGCCGAGCGTGGCGACTTCCTCGGGCGTGTGGCTGACAACCTTGAGCAGCGCCTTGTGATCATAAACGTCGCAATCGAGCGGCGCGATGTTGAAATCGCCGACGATCACAGTGGGGCGGTCGATCGCCCCGGCCCAGCGTGTCATCCGCTCCAGAAAATCGAGCTTCTGGCCGAACTTGGGATTGGCCTCGCGGTCAGGAATGTCGCCGCCGGCGGGGATATAGACGTTCTCGAGGATCACGCCCTGCCCAGCGCCCAGCAGCTCGACACCGACATGGCGCGCCTCGCCATTGTCCTGCCAATCGTGGCGGCTGACCTCGCGCAAGGGCAAGCGGCTGACCGTGGCGACGCCGTGGTAGCCCTTTTGCCCGTGCACCGCGCGGTGGGTGTAGCCCAGCGCCTCGAATACATCGTGCGGGAAGCTGGCTTCGGCGGTCTTGATCTCTTGCAGGCACAGCACATCGGGCGCTTCCTCGCGCAGGAACCGCGCGACCTGATCGGCGCGCAGGCGGACCGAGTTGATATTCCAGGTGGCGAGGGTGAGCGAGGCTGCGGACATGCCTGCGGCTTTAGGTGCCTGTGCCTTAGCCTACAAGGGCCCCTCAAACAGGAAAACCCTCGCCCCGGGGGCGTTGGGGCGAGGGTTCCATGTGCGTTCGTCACGCTTGTCAGGGCAATTCGGAAGTGAGCCCCAAGCAACAGGGGGGAAACTTGGGCTCTGTTGCCCTGACCAGTTTTTACTAGGCCCCCGCCGCTTTCTGGCGGATGAACGCAGCGAACAACTGTGTCGCAATTTGTCGCGCGCAGGCTGCATCTAAGGGCTGAAGCGAGGCAAACTGGCGACGACCAAAGACCGGCCGTTCAGGAACAAGGGAACAGGGTTATCGCCGGGTCGGCAGGCGCGGATCGTTCCAGCGGAAGGTGTTGGCCGGGACCGCGATGCCATATTGCTGATTCGTCAGGCGGACCGAAGTGCGCGCGGCCTGCGCATCGAACGAGACCCAGCTGTCGAGCGCGAATCCGCCCGGCGCAGCGGCGTTTTTCACCATGACCATCGTGATCGTGCCATATTCGGGATGGCGCGGGTCCTTGATCTCAACGCTGAGCACGCCGGGATTGCCGGTGGCGATGGGCCGCGCAAACCGGGCGACATCCTTGTTCGGATCGAGCAGCGCGCCCAGCGGGCTGTTGCGGATCGGCCAGCGCTGCACCTGCCGCACTTCGTAATCGATCAGGGTGAGCGCGGCGCCATCTGACACAATCAGCAGCGGCACCCCCTTCTGGTATTGAAAGCGGATCCGGCCGGGGCGTTGCAGGGTCATTACCCCGGCGATGCGTTGGCCCTTGCGGTCGGTCTGCACGAAATCGGCGCGCATGGTGGAAATCGCGCGCAAGGCGGCGATCGCCTGATCGACCGAGGAGGGCTGGCTTGCGGGAGGCGCGCTCCGCGCCGGGGCGAGCGGCAGGGCCGCTGCGCTCAGCGCCAAGGCGGCGAGCGGGACCAGCTTGCGAAACGTCGATAAAGAGATGTTCATGGCCCCGCCTTGCAGGATCAGCCTTGAACTTCAAGTGAACCTTGGCTGGCGCGGCGCAATGTGCAGCGGGCGCCCAGCCGTCTTGCGACCGGCCGTCTTGTGCTTACTTGATCTTGGCTTCCTTGAACTCGACATGCTTGCGCACGACGGGATCGTACTTGCGGAACACCATCTTCTCGGTGGTGTTGCGCGGGTTCTTCTTGGTCACGTAGAAGAAACCGGTGTCTGCGGTCGAGACCAGGCGGATCTTGACGGTAGTGGGCTTGGCCATGGCATTATCCTGAACTTGCGCGCGTGCCGCCAAAACAGCACGCGCATAAAACATTTGCGGCGCGGAGCGCGCCGACTTTCAGACGAGCGCCGCTGAGGGAGAATCGCTTCAAAGTCAAGTCTTGGAATGCGCACCGCGCGGGCAGCTTGCAGCGTTTGCGGTGGCGGGGGTGGCCTCAGACCCAGAGCAGCCAGGTCAGCGCCAGCACGCCGACGACGATGCGGTACAGCGCGAAGGGCGCGAACCCGCTTTTGCTGACATAGCCGATGAAGAACTTGATCACGATCAGCGAGACGACGAACGAGACCACCGAACCGACCGCGATTTCACTGAGGCCGACGCCGCCGGTGCCCGCCGCCAATTCCTCGCGGTGGTCCCACAGCTGCTTGACGGTGGCGCCAAACATCGTCGGCACGGCGAGGAAGAAGCTGAATTCGGCGGCAGTCCGGCGGTTTTCTCCCAATGTCAGCGCGCCCATGATCGTCGCGCCCGAGCGCGAGACGCCGGGGATCATCGAAACGCACTGAATGACGCCAATTTTCACCGCTTGCGAAAGCGGCATCTGCCCGACCGGACGGTACGTCTGGTGGCTGACGAAGCGCTCGACCAGCAGAATGACAAGGCCCCCGATGATCAGCGCGAAACACACCACGACCGGGTTTTCCAGCAGCACGTCGATCCGCGATTTGAGCAGCACCCCGAGCACCGCCGCCGGAATGAACGCGGCCAGCACATTGCGCATGAAAGCGATCGATTCGCGGTTTCCGCGCAGCGCGCCCACCGTGACATCGGCAAAGGTTCGCCAATAGAGCACCACCACCGCCATCACCGCCGGCAGCTGGATCACCACGTTGAACACTTCCCACTGCTTGGGATTATAGCCGAAAAACTCAGCTGCGAGGATCAGGTGCCCGGTGGAGGATACCGGCAGAAACTCGGTCAGCCCCTCGACTATGCCGAGCAGAATCGCGGTGAGGGTCAGATTGTCCATGGCTCGCGCTCGTTGCCGCAGTGCAGCGCGCTGTCAAGCGTACGAGGCCAATTAGAGCTCGGCGCTATCGAATTGCAACCGCGCGAGGCGGGCATAGAGCCCGTTTTGGGCGGAGAGCACGGCGTGGGTGCCTTGCTCGACGATACGACCCCGGTCCATCACCACGATCCGGTCGGCGCTGCGCACGGTGGCGAGGCGGTGCGCGATGACCAGCGTGGTGCGGGTTTGCATCAGCCGGTCGAGCGCATCCTGCACCAGCCGCTCGCTCTCGGCATCGAGCGCGCTGGTGGCTTCATCGAGCAGCAGGATCGGCGCATCGCGCAGCACCGCGCGGGCAATCGCGATGCGCTGGCGCTGCCCGCCCGAGAGCCGCGCGCCGTCTTCGCCAAGAAACGTTTCGAGGCCTTGCGGCAGTTCGCGCAGGAAATTTTCGGCATTGGCGGCGCGCGCCGCTTCCCAGATCTGCTCATCGGTGGCGTCCCAATTGCCATAGCGCAAATTGTCGCGCGCGCTGGCGGCAAAGAGCACGCCTTCTTGCGGGACCAGCGCCATGCGCTGGCGCACCGCGGCGGGATCGGCCTGGGTGAGCGCCACGCCGTCGATCCGCACGGTGCCGCCGTGGGGATCGTAGAACCGCTCGGCCAGCAGAAACAGCGTGGATTTGCCCGCGCCCGAGGGGCCGACAATGGCGACGGTCTCGCCCGGTTCGACAGTAAGCGAGAAATCGTCAAGCGCGGCCACTTCGGGCCGGCTGGGATAGCGGAATGACACGTTCTGAAACGCGATCTGCCCGCGCGGCGGCTGGGGCAGCACCAGCGGCCGCTCGGGCGCGATGATGTCGGGCCTTTCGAGCAGCAGTTCGTTGAGCCGCCCGGCCGCGCCTGCACCGCGCAGCAGATCGCCGTAGACCTCGGTCAGCGAGCCGACCGCGCCCGCAACGATCCCGCCGGTGAGCACGAAGGCGGCGATCGTGCCGCTGCTGATCGAGCCGTTGGCGACGCCGAGCGCGCCCTCCCACATCAGCGCGACGATCCCGCCGAACACGAGGAAGATGACGATCGCGGTCATCGCCGCGCGGATGCGGATGCGGCGCTGCGCGGTCTGGAAGCTGCGTTCGACCGCCTCGCCAAAGCGGGCGGCTTCGCGGCCTTCCTGGCCGAACGCCTGTACCACTTTCATCGCGCCGAGCACTTCGGCGATCTGCACGCCGATATCGGCGACCCGGTCCTGGCTGGAGCGCGATGCGGTGCGCAGGCGCGAGCCGAAGTAGACAATCGGCCCCACCACCAGCGGGATGCCGACCAGCAACCCAGCCGTGAGCGCGGGGGCGAGCAGAAAGAGATAGGAGATGCCGCCGACCGCGGTGATCGTGTTGCGCAGCGCGACCGAAACGGTGGTGCCGACAACCTGCTCGATGATCGCGGTGTCGGAGGTCATCCGCGAGGAGATTTCCTTGGGGCTGTTGCTCTCAAAAAAGCTGGGCGGCATGCGCAGCAGATTGTGCTGCACTTTGATCCTGAGATCGGCGACGACGCGCTCACCAATCCACGAGACGAAGTAAAACCGCACCGCCGTGCCGATGCCGAGCACCACGACGACGGCCACCAGCCAGCGGAACAGCTGGTTGATCGTATCGGGATCGGCGCCTTCGCCAAAGCCATTGTCGACGATCGGCTTGAGGCTGGCAGGGATGGCAATGGTCGCGCCCGAGGTGATGACCAGCGCGGTGAGCGCGATGGCCACCTCGCGGGGATAGGCGCTGGCCTGCCGGTAGATCATGCGCAGCGGCGTGAGCGTGCGGGGCGAGAGCTTGCCAGCCGTAAGCTTGTCGGGCGAAAGCGCAGGCGGCCCGTTCTCGGCAAGCGGGGCTGCGTTGTCCGGGGTTGCGATCAGCGGGGTTTCAGCGTCCATCGCCGGGTTCCTAGCCGAACCGCGCGGGTGCAGGAAGGGGGCGGGAGGGGCGAGAACCGCCAGCCTGCGCATTGTTGCGTTGCACAAGACGGAGAATCACGGCAAACTAAGGCAGCAGGCGGAGCTTATGCGGCTCGGCAAAACAGAAAATGAGGTTCGCATTGCTTTACAAAGCTTACGAGATTCAGCGCTCGATGCTCAATGCAGGCAGCGCGATGGCATCGATGAGCGCGGATATGCTCGGCAATCCGCGCAATCCGTTGTCGGGATTTGGCGGCACCCAGATGCTGGCATCGGCGCTCGAAGTGTTCGCGCATGCAGCAGCGCCGCGCGCCAAGCCGGCCTTTGGGCTCAAGACGGTGACGGTCGGCGGCAAGGCCCACGCGGTCAACGAGACGGTGGTGATCCACAAGCCATTCTGCGACCTCAGGATGTTCACCCATGACGGGCTGGGGCCGGATGCGCCGCGGCTGCTGCTGGTCGCGCCGATGAGCGGGCATTATGCCACGCTGCTGCGCGGCACGGTCGAGCGGATGCTCGAAAGCTGCGTGGTCTACATCACCGATTGGGCCGACGCGAAGTTCGTGCCGCTCGAAGATGGCCGGTTCGATCTGGATGAGTACATCGATTACCTGATCGGCTTTCTGGAATATATCGGCCCGGGGGCGCATATGATGGCAGTATGCCAGCCATCGGTGCCTGCCTTGGCCGCTACCGGGGTAATGGCGGTGCGCGATAACCCGTGCCGGCCGCTCACGCTGACGATGATGGGCGGGCCGATCGACACGCGCGAAAGCCCGACCGCGGTCAACGACCATGCGATTGCCCGGCCCTATGTGTGGTTCAAGCACAACGTGATCACCACCGTGCCGGTCAATTATCCCGGGGCAGGGCGGCAGGTCTATCCGGGCTTTGTCCAGCTCGCCAGCTTCATGTCGATGAACCTGGGCAGCCACATGATGAGCCATTACGGCCTGTTCAAGCATCTGGTGCAGGGCGACGGCGAAAGCGCGGATTCGACCAAGGCGTTCTATGATGAATACCGCGCGGTGTGCGACATGACCGCCGAATTTTACCTGCAGACGGTGGACGTGGTGTTTCAGACGCATGCCTTGCCCAAGGGCGAGCTGGTGCACCAGGGCATTCTGGTCGATCTGGCGGCGATCAAGGATACCGCGATCCTGTGCATCGAGGGCGAGCGCGACGATATCTCGGGGATCGGCCAGACCAAGGCGGCGCTCAAGGTGACGCCGGGCCTGCCGGACAAGCTCAAGAAATATCACCTCGCGCCCGAAGTCGGCCACTACGGCATCTTCAATGGCTCGCGCTGGCGCAGCGCGATCGCGCCGGTTGTCGATAGCTGGATTGAAGCGCACGAGAAGGCCGCGAAAAGCGGCAAGCTGAAGGTGGTGCGCTAAGGCGGGCGTCGTGCGTCCCGGCGGAGGCCGGGACCTCGGGCTGTCTGCCGCTGGGTTGCGCTTTACCGACTGAGGCC
>NZ_CAMBTS010000138.1 GCF_945870625.1 Novosphingobium sp. Chol11
AGCAGATCGCCCAGCAATTCGTCAAAGTTATGCCGCATCACCCGGATGCGCCGCGCGTCATCCGGGTCGAGGCTCATCTCCTCGCGCAGATAGACGCTGATGTAGCGCTGGTTCTCGACGATGATCCGCGCCACCCGCTCGACCACCGCCTTCAGCTGGTCGGTAGCGCTGCCTTCGACCACCAACGCCTGTTCCAGCGCCGAGAGCGAGAGCTTGATTCCGGTCTGGCATACTTCGAACAAGAGCTCGCCCTTGTTCTTGTAGTACGAATAGATGAACGGCTTGGTGACATTCAGCCGTTCGGCCACCGCGTCGAGCGTTGTTGCGTCATAGCCTTGGGTGAAGAACAGATAGCTGGTTTCCTCAAGAATCCGCCGCCGTTTGTAGGCGGCGATTTCTTCTTTCAGCTGGATAGGGCGCGAGGCAGATAGTTTGGCAGGCAAATGTGTTTCCCTTTGATCTAAGGCGCGCCGTCACCATGCGCTCAGATGAGCGCCCCGTGATCATGCGCTCAGACGAGCGCGGTGCGCAAGATCGCCATGACATCTTCGGCGCAGGTGATCGGGCGCGGGTTGGTGCGGCCCCAGATGTCCTCCAGCGTATATTCCGCAATCAGCGGCAGCTGGGCTTCGGTTACGCCCACTTCTGCAAGCGAGCGCGGCATGCCCAGCCCCCGGATCAACGCGTCGAGCAGTTCGGACGCAGGGCGGCCCGCATCGCCGAGGCAGGCGCTGATGCGCTTCTGGCGCTCGGCGTTGACCGAGAGGTTATAGGCTTGAACGAACGGTGACATGACGCACGAGGTGTGGCCATGCGGGACATCGCAAGTGCCGCCCAGCACATGGCCGATCGCATGGCTTGCCCCCATCGGCACGCCCGCGATGATCGGGATCATCGATTGCCATGCCCCGATCTGGCATTTTAGGCGCGCATCGAGGTCGGTGGGATCGGCCTTCACCCGGGGCAGCCCTTCGGCCAGCAGGCGCAGCGCGGAATCGGCCAGGCCGTCGGCAAAATCGTTCGATTGGAACGATGCCAGCGTCTCGGTCGCATGGTCAACGGAGCGGACGCCGGTCGACAGCCACAGCCATTCGGGCGTGTGCACCGTGATCGCCGGATCGAGCACGACCATAACCGGCACCATCTCGCGCTGAACATAGGCCTGCTTGAGCTTGATCCGCTCGTCGGTCGCGCCAGAAAGCGGATTGAACTCGCCGCCGGAAAGCGTGGTGGGAACGCACACCGCGCGAATATCGGGCCCGGCAAACTGCGGCGAGAAGACCGTGCCGTCTTCTTCAACCCGAACGCGGAATTCGTCGAACTGCTCGATTGTAGTGATATCGTGCTTGAGGCAGATCAGAAGGATCTTGCCCGCGTCGGTCACTGATCCGCCGCCCACCGTAACCACGAAATCAGCGTCCACTTCGCGGGCGCGCGCTGCTGCTTTCAGGACGTCTTCACGCGGGGCGTGCGGCTGAATGCCATCATGCGTGGCGGCGTGACGGGCACCGAGCGCAGCTTCGATCCGGCGGATTTCGTCGGTGTTGCGATTAAGGTGGCTGCTGGCCAGGATAAACACCCGGCGCGCATCGCGGGTCTGCGCGATATTCGCCACTGCCTCCGCCGCTGGCATGCCGAGCGACACCGCCTCGGTTGCGGTCAGCACCACGTGTGAAACCTTGGTCACGGCAAATCTCCCCTGGGCTGTCTCGCCCTTATCTACCCAAGAGTATCACCAGCCTCTTGCGGGTCAAGTTCGTTGGCCGATTCCGGCCTTGCTGGAGACCATCGCGCGCCGCGATCCGCGCATCGCCGTCTGCTTGATGATCCGGTGGCTGCCGACAATCTTGTCATCAAGCGTGCGCGGCGGCATGGTGTTGCGCTGGTGAACGCAGGCGCTGCTTGTGCAACGCATGGCGCGCACCGGGAAGGCTGCCGGCGCGGATGGCCGGCGACGGCGCGGAAAGCGCGGCAGGCCAAATGGAGCGCGCGACATGCTTTTCCTGAACAATGCGATCCGCCGCGTGCATCCGCTGATCATGATGCTCGCGCTGTTGGCGGCTTGGTTTGCCAGCCCGGCCTTGGCCCGGCCGGCGACCGCCGCCGAGCCGGTCCAGATCGACCGCGATGCCAAGGGTGTGCCGCATATCTTTGCGCGGACGGCGCCCGCGGTGATGTTCGGGCTCGGCTATGCGCTGGCCCATGACCGGCTGGCAGCAATGGAATTGCGCCGCCGCGCAGCGCTGGGCACGCGCGCTGAAGTGCTGGGGCCATCTGCTGTGGAGGGCGACAAGGTCGCGCGGGATCGTCTTCTTTCGCGCGCGGAACTGATGCGGATGTTTGGCGCGATTCCGGCGGAGCACCAGGCGATGCTGCGTGCGTTTGTGGCGGGCTACAACCGCCATGTGGACGAGCTTGCCGCTGCGCCGCCGGTGCGCACGCCTTATCAGTTCACGCAATGGGGCGTGCGCCCGGCGCGTTGGACTTTGCTCGATTATCTGGCGATCATCGCCTCCTTCCCCAATGACCGGGGCGGTTCGGAGCGCCAGAATGCGGCCTTTCTGCGGGCGATGATCGCGCGCCATGGGCCCATCGCGGGCCGCCAGATCTTCGAAGATGTCGTCCCGCTGAACGATCCCGATTCGCCGACCGTCATCCCCCCGGGCGAAGACCGTGCCCCGCCGCAGCCGCTGCCCCGGCCCGGCTCAGCCGAACTTTTCAGCGACATGGGGGCGGCCAGCCGGAGCGGCGATGGGCCTGCCACCGATGTCACGCCGCGCGAGGCCAGCCGCTGTCTGGTCATCGGCCCGAAGCGATCGGCCAGCGGGCATGTGCTGATGTTGCAGGAAACCGCCGACGGGCCGGAGTCACACCTTTATGGCGGCGGCTTCGACACAGCGGGCTTTGCGCTGACTGGCTGGGGGCCGCCGATAATGGGGCGCTCGCTCGATCATGGCTGGCTGCTGACCTCGGGCGTGGCCGACACCACCGACACCTTTGCCGAAAAGCTCAATCCCGCCGACCGCCGCCAATACTGGTTCAAGGGAGCGTGGCGCACGATGCAGCACCGGATCGAGACCATCAAGGTGAAGGACGCGGCCCCGGTTCAGCACGAAGTGGCCGCGACCATCCATGGCCCGGTCGTTGCGTGGGATGCGGCAAACGGCACGGCCTATACCGAGCGTTACGCCGTGCGCGGCCACGAAATCGACAACTGGGTGGCCGGCATCAACATGGCGCGGGCGCGCTCGCTGGCAGAGTTCGAACAGACCGGCATTGCCCGCGTCGCGTGGAATCTGGGCATCTGTTATGGCGATACAGCGGGCCACATCGCCTTCTGGGAGGCTGGACTGCTCCCCATCCGCGCGCCCGGCGCGGATTCGCGCCTGCCCACGCCCGGCACCGGCGAATACGAATGGCAGGGCTTTCTGTCGCTCGCGCAGCGGCCCCGCATGATCGATCCCGCGCAAGGTTTTTTTCATGCATGGAACAGCAAGGCCACAGGCTGGTCGCGCGAGGGCGATGATGCCCGGCTCGGCAAAACCTTTCGCACATGGCTCGGCAACGCGCTGGCGCAGAGCAGCGATCGGGTAACGCTGGCCGACATGCGCCGCTTCAACCATGCGATCAACACCGCCATTGGCGGGCCAGACCGCACCGCCGCCCCGCCCTGGTTTTATGCGGTCTATCTCGCCGCCGCTGCTGACCAAGCCAGCGATCCGGAAATCAAGGAGGCGATCAAGCTGATGCTGGCCTTCGATGGCCGCTACGAAGACACGGACGGCGATGGCTTTTACGACAGCCCGGGCCTGCCCCTGTTCCGGGCCTGGCTGACCGCTGCGCCGCAGCTCATCTTCGGTCCTACCATCGATGATTGGTGGAGCAAGGCGGATGAGGGCCGCTATTTGCGCTATCAATCCAGCCTTTTGCTGCGCGCGCTGCAGGGACGCTCCGCCGGATTGCCGCTTGCCTTCGATTATTGGCAGGGCAGAAGCCGGGATGCTGTGCTGGCCAATTCCGTGCGCAAAGTGATCGACACGCTGAGGCCCCAGTTTGGCGACAAGCCGCTCGCGGCGTGGCGCCAGCCGATTTACTGGAAGTATCTCGATCCTGCGCGCAAATCCGCGTCGCGGCCGCCGTTTCCCGATCCCGATGCGCCGGGCCCACGGCTCGGCGCGGTGCTGGGCCTGACGCCGGATGCCGTGCCGCACAGCGGCGGCGATGAATGGACCGGCCTGATGGAGCTTGATCCCACCGGGCCGCGCAGCATTGAAACCGTCATCGAGGCAGGCGGGCAGAACCTGACCATCGACGGCGCGGGCCAAGGCAATCCGCATCTGGCCGATCAGGTCTGGCTCCATGCCAATGACCAGTTCAAGACCATCGAAATGACCCCCGCTGTGGTTCACCCTGCTGCGGAAACCTCGCAGACGATTGCTTACGCGCCGCGTTGAGGCGGTTCTTGCAGCAAGGCGCCGGTATTCACCGGCGGATGGAATGCAAAATCGGGCTTCGGTGCGCCGCGCGCCGGTCTGGCCCGGTCTCTCCCTCTCGGCAATTGCCTGAGCAAGATCACGTCGGCGTGGCTATTCCCTGAGCGCGTTGTCCCTGATCTGGATGAGGGGGCCGAGGATGTAGGAGAGGATCGTCTGGCTGCCCGCGCTGATCGCGACATCGCCGGTCATGCCGGGGACGATATCCTTGCCCTTGCCGAAATCGGCGCGATCGGCGGTCAGCCGCACGCGGTAGAACACCTCGCCCTTTGAATCCTGCAGCACATCGGGCGAGACATCGGCCACTTTGGCCTTGAGCGTGCCGAACTGCGCGGCGTCATAGGCGCTGATGCGGATATGCGCGGTCAGGCCAGGCCAGATCTCGCTGCGATCGCGCGGCAGAATGCGCGCCTCGAACATCACCGCATCTTTGAGCGGCACGATCTCGACCACTGGCTCGCCCGCGCGGATCACGCCGCCGACTGTCTGGATGTAAAGCTTGTTGACGACGCCGTCCATCGGCGCGCGGATTTCCTCGCGCCAGACGCGGTCTTGCACCGCGCCATATTGATCGCCCGCCTTGGCCAGTTCGAGCCGAAGTTGCGAGGCAAGCTGCTTGGCGTCCTCGATCTGGTGGGTCCAGATTTCGCCGTGCTTGGCCTCGGACTCCGAAATGCTGGCGCTGGTTTGCGGGATCTGGTTTTCGACATCGGCTATGCGTGTGCGCAGCGCGAGCAGCCCGGCGCGTTTTTCCAGCACTTCGCGTTCGGAAATGGCTTCCTCGCGGAAGGCGGCCTCCAGCTTGGCGAGCTGCTCACCCGCCAGCGCTTCTTCACGGCGCAGGTTTTGCAGGCGCACGCGCAGCTGCGTCGCCTCGGCAAAGCGGCCACGGGTCTGCTCGCCGATGATGCCGGCCTGCTGCATGCGCTGCATTCGGCGCGATTGGAACAAGCCTTCCTCGCTCGCCGCGATCTCGGGCGCTTGCACCACCATTTCGGGCGGCGCGCGGAACGTGGCCGCACCTGAAATCTCGGCGTCGAGCCGCGCGAGGATGATGCGCTTGGCGACGACGTCGGTCTGCACGGTCTGCATCGCGGCCCCGGTATCGGCGTTGGAGATGCGGACCAGCACATCGCCCTTGCGGACCTGCTGGCCCTCCAAGACCAGAATGTCGCTGACAATGCCGCCTTCGAGATGCTGGACGATCTGGTTTTGGACCGAGGGCAGCACCCGGCCCGCGCCGCGCGTGACTTTGTCGACTGTGCACAGCGTGGCCCAGGCGAGGAACGCGAGCAAGAATGCCGCGACGATGATCAGGCGGCGGGTCGGACGCTCGGTGCGGATCCTGCCCGACCACGGCACCAGCCCGGCCGCGCCCGGCGTCGGCAGGGTGATCCGCCCGGCAAACGCCATGTCGGCTTGGCTGTCGGTAACATTTTCAAGCAGCGCCGCGCCGCCCATGGCGCGGATCGCAGCATTGCGAAGGGTGCGGATCATGCGTGTTGTGCTTTCGCTAGCTGGGCAAGTGCGCTTCTTTACGAACGATTATCCCTAATTTCCGTCGCGGCTGACTTACGCGGAACTACGTGGTCCGCCTTTGCGAGGAGTTATCCTTAATGATCTTTAAGGGTCCCGAGCGGTGTGTGCCGCGAGCAGAGGGAAGCGCAGGCGATGCAGCCACATCACAAAGCAGGGGATCGCGGCAGGCCAAGTCTAGCCGCCAAGACCCTGCGCATGATTGCAGGCGCGCTGCACGGAGGTGGCCGCCGCGGGCGCGAGACGGAGGCGCAAGACTTCGCAGACGCGGACGTCGCGCTTGATCCCCTCTCTGCGACCGATGCCTTGCTCGAACTGTGCGCGCGCCTCGGCAAGCCTTCTTCCGCCGCGCAGCTATGCGGAGCACTGCCGCTCGATCACGGCGAAATTGTTCCCCGTCAGCACCAATGGCACAGATTTGAGGTTGTGATTTAAGGAGTGTTGGGGCTTCGTCGTAGTGACGAAGGAACGAAGATGAAGTCCCA
>NZ_CAMBTS010000139.1 GCF_945870625.1 Novosphingobium sp. Chol11
ATACCGGCGGGCGCGGTCGGCAAGCTTGCGGGCCTTGGCGGGGAACGCAGCTCGCCCGAAGAAGAGCTGGACCTGCTCAAGCGCTTTTCGCAAGAGAGCGGCCGCCCGGTGACCTTCACCCTGGTCGAAACGCGCGACTATGCGCCCGATCTTTGGCGGCACCTGCTCCAGCTGACGCACGAGGCCAACGACAACGGCGCGCAGCTTTTTCCGCAAGTGCCCTCGCGCAGCATCGGCTTTTTGAGCGGGCTGAGTTCCTACCACGCGTTCATGCGGCGGCCGACGTATATCGCGAAAATGGCGGAACTGCCGCTGGCGGAGCGCGCAGCGGCGATGCGCGATCCGGCGATGAAGGCGCAGATCATGGCCGAACGCGATATTCCGTTTGAGGCTCCCGGCTCGATGATGAACCTCTATTCCCTGTTCCGGCAGGGCGCGGCAATCATGTATCCGCTGAACGATCCGATCGATCTGGAGGCCGGGCAAGAAGCCTCGATCGGCGCGCTTGCGCAGGCGGCTGGGCAGGAACCGCTCGACTACCTGTATGATTTTCTGGTGGCCGGGGACGGCACGCACTTTGCCTCGCTCAGCCGGCCAAACCTGCCTGAAAGCAATGTCGTTTTAGAGGAAATGCTGACCCATCCCGATACGGTGACGGGGTTGAGCGATGCGGGCGCGCATGTGACGCTGATTTGCGATGCCACGATGCCGACAACCCAGCTGACGTATTGGACGCGGGACCGGAAGAAGGGCCACACCTTGCCGATCGAGTTTCTGGTTCACAAACAGACCGCGCGCAATGCCGCGCTCTATGGCCTGAGCGATCGCGGATCATTGGAAGTGGGCAAGCGCGCCGATATCAACGTGATCGACTATGCCAATCTGGCCGCCTCATCGCCGGTCGCGCATCATGATCTGCCCGCCGGGGGAACCCGCATCATGCAGCCAGTGAAGGGATATCGCGCCACCTTCTGCAACGGCGTGATGATCCGCGAAAACGACGCGGATACCGGCGCGCGGCCCGGACGGCTGGTGCGCAGCTAGCCGATTTGCGCCGCGCTGCGCGGCCCGGCACCTGCCCTGTAAGCCCTGCCCTGTAAGCCCTGCCCTGTAAGCCCTGCCCTGTAAGCCCTGCCACCTCGACACCAAAAGGCCCGGCGATCGGGGGAGGATCGCCGGGCCAGTGGGTGCCTGGTGGCTGTTGATTGCCACTGAGAAGTGACCCGGGAGAGGCCGTAATTTCCACTGAGATTTGACCCATGTTCTGATCGTTCCCTTGGCTGGCAGTCGGGGGATCATGGAGTGATCGACATGGCGTTATTGAGTGTGATCCGCCGCTGGCATTTCCGTGAAGGTATGCCGATCCGGGAGATTGAACGGCGCACGGGCTTGTCCCGTAACACGATCCGCAAGTACCTGCGGGCCGGCACGGTTGAGCCCCGGTTCAAGGTGCCTGAGCGACCGAGCAAGCTGGACCCATTTGCCGAGAAGCTGTCAGGCTGGCTCAGGATTGAGGCTGGCCGGTCACGCAAGCAGCGGCGCACGGTCAAGCAGATGCACGCCGATCTGGTGACCCTCGGTTATGACGGTTCGTACAACCGGGTCGCAGCCTTCGCCCGGGAGTGGAAGGCCGACCGCCAGCGCGATGCGCAGACCAGTGGCCGGGGCACCTTCGTCCCGCTGGTGTTCATGCCGGGAGAGGCCTTCCAGTTCGACTGGAGCGAGGACTGGGCGATCATCGCCGGGGAGAGGACCAAGCTGCAGGTTGCGCACAGCAAGCTGTCACACAGCCGGGTGTTCATCGTCAGGGCCTACCTGCTCCAGACCCACGAGATGCTGTTCGATGCGTTGACCCAGGCGTTCCGGGTGCTGGGCGGGGTGCCGCGCCGCGGGATCTTCGATAACATGAAGACCGCGGTCGACCGGATCGGCGCTGGTAAGACGCGCCAGGTCAATGCCCGGTTCTCGGCAATGGCCAGCCATTACCTGTTCGAGCCGGAGTTCTGTAATCCCGCCGCCGGATGGGAGAAGGGTCAGGTCGAGAAGAACGTCCAAGATGCCCGGCGCCGGCTGTGGCAACCACTGCCGTGCTTCCCCGATCTGCCGGCGCTCAATGCCTGGCTCGAGCAGCGCTGCATCGAGCAATGGCATGAGATCCAGCATGGCCTCATGCCCGGCACGATAGCCGATGCCTGGGCCGACGAGGTCGCCAGCCTGATGCCGCTGGGGCGCACCTTCGATGGCTTCGTCGAGCATGCCCAGCGGGTCTCGCCGACTTGCCTCGTGCACTTCGAGCGCAACCGGTACAGCGTGCCGGCCTCCTTTGCCAACCGCCCGGTCAGCCTGCGCGTCTATCCGGACAGAATCGTCGTGGCGGCCGAGAGCCGGATCGTGTGTGAGCATGAGCGGATCATCGAGCGGTCCCATCATCTGCCCGGTCGGACGGTCTATGACTGGCGCCATTATCTGGCGGTGATCCAGCGCAAGCCAGGGGCTTTGCGCAACGGTGCACCCTTCCTGGAGATGCCCGATGCCTTCCGGCAGTTGCAGGGTCATTTGCTTAAACGGCCCGGTGGTGACCGGGAGATGGCCGAGATCCTCGCCCTTGTCCTTCAACACGATGAGCAAGCTGTTCTGTGCGCCGTTGAGCTGGCGCTTGAAGCTGGCGTGCCGACCAAGACCAACGTCCTCAACATCCTGCACCGGCTGACCGACGGCAAGGCCGGCACACCACCGAAGATCGACGCTCCCCAGGCTCTGACCCTGGGGCGTGAACCCAAGGCCAACGTCGAGCGCTATGATGCGCTGCGCAGCAGGGAGACTGCCCGTGCGTCATGATCCCGCCAGCGCTGCCGTCGTGGTCATGCTGCGCGGCCTCAAAATGTACGGCATGGCCCAGGCCGTGACCGACCTCATCGAACAGGGTGCTCCGGCCTTCGATGCTGCCGTGCCGATCCTGTCCCAGTTGCTCAAGGCCGAGGTGGCCGAACGCGAGGTTCGTTCGATCACCTACCAGACCAAGGCAGCCCGCTTCCCGGCCTACAAGGACCTCACCGGCTTCGATTTTACCTCCAGCGAGGTGAACGAGGCTATGGTCCGCCAACTCCACCGCGGCGACTTCATCGACGGTGCCAACAACGTAGTGCTGATCGGCGGGCCCGGTACCGGCAAGACCCACATCGCCACGGCCCTCGGCATCCAGGCCGTCGAGCATCATCGCAAGAAGGTGCGCTTCTTCGCCACCGTCGATCTGGTCAATGCGCTCGAGCAGGAGAAGGTTCTGAACCGGGCCGGGCAGTTGGCCGACCGTCTGCTCCGCCTCGACCTCGTGATCCTCGACGAGCTGGGCTACCTGCCGTTCAGCTCATCGGGCGGCGCTTTGCTCTTCCACCTGCTCAGCAAGCTCTACGAGCGCACCAGTGTCATCATCACCACCAACCTGAGCTTCTCGGAATGGGCCAGCGTCTTCGGCGATGCCAAGATGACCACCGCGCTACTCGATCGCCTCACCCATCACTGCCACATCCTCGAGACCGGAAACGACAGCTTCCGCTTCAGGGCCAGCAGTGCCGCAGCCCCCAAAACACGAAAGGCCAAATCACCCGCTTGACCCCACCCCCACACCGGGGGACACATATCCAACCGGGTCAATTCTCGATGGAAATCCCGGGTCACCTCTCAGTGGCAATCAACAGCTGGGCGGGGTTACGCGCGCGCTCGGCGTGTTCGGTTCGGAGGAATTGCGGCGGATAGCAGAGGCTTCCACAATCCTTCTGCCTCCCGCGACCATGGCCGCGCCGCGCATCGCGGCCGACATCATCATCACGCATTTTCCGCCCAATTGGCGCCGCCTGGTGCTGCTGGCGGGGCTAAGGCTGCGCAATCCCGCAGCGCGGATCGTGCACGTCGAACATAGCTACACCCGCGCGTGGGAAGCGATCCATGTGCCCAGCCGGATGCGCTTCCGGGCGATGCTCTGGCTGGCGATGCGGCTTGTTGATCAGATCGTCTGCGTCTCGCGCGCGCAGTCTGAGTGGCTGCAGGAGGCAGCGGGGATCGCGGCCGGGCGGATCACGGTGATCCATCCTTATGCCGAAAACCCCGGGCTTACCGAACTGCCTTTGCCCGAGCCCGGGCGGCGCTTGCGGATCGGTGCCTATGGCCGCTTTTGCGAGCAGAAGGGGTTCGACATACTGATCGCAGCCTTCCGCAGCGGCTGGTTTGCGCATTGCGATCTCATTCTGGGCGGGTTTGGCGAGGATGAGGCAATGCTGCGGGCGCTGGCGGCGGATTGCCCGGCCATCCGCTTCACCGGCAAAGTCGATGATGTGGCCGCGTTCCTGCGCGCGTGCGACGTCGTCGCGGTGCCATCACGGTGGGAAGCTTATGGCATGGTGGCCAACGAAGCGCGCGAAGCCGGGCGTCCCGTCATGGTCGCGCCGGTCGATGGACTTGTCGAGCAAGCCGCAGGGGCCGGTGTCGTGGTCGATTTCACCGATCAGGCGAAGATCGAAGATGCCCTTTGCGCGCTCTTGTCGGCAAGCGTGAAGGCCATCGGGAAACGCGCGCGCGCAGCCATCCACGGCTGCCACGAAGTCCGCGAGGCGCAGTGGTCTGCGCTGTTGCGATCTGCGCAGACAAAGCCGCGCGCCTGCGGGGGCAGAGCGGCGTTGAATGTCGTTACGTCCCGCCCAAGCCGCTCGATCCCGTAAAGCAACCCTTGGCTTCTTTCGTTGCAGCCAGGCTCAATCCGATATTGGCGCGATCCGCGCCAGCAGCGCATCGACCTGAACCTGCCCGCCCGCCTGCACCTGCAATTCGGCGACAATGCCATCGAACGGCGCGGTAAGCGCATGCTCCATCTTCATGGCTTCGAGCACGAGCAGCTTCTGGCCTTTGATGACGGCTTGGCCTGCCGTTACCTCCACCGCGATGACCTTGCCCGGCATGGGGGCGATGATGGCGCCGAAGGATGGGGTACCGGAACTCCGGCCCCGAACTGCCGTTGTTACTCTATGCGCGGTACCATGATCAAACCCAACGATGCCATCTTCGACTTCGATAAAATCTCCCAATTCGAAACTACCGGGCCTTCGACCTTTGATAAAAGGGGAAGATTGGACGTGGCGCCCTATCACCGGGTTTTCGACCATCGTTGCTATTCCATCAACGAACAAACGGATCTGGGTGCATGGCTCGGCATTGAGCCGGAATCCGCTGAGGGCGTTGACATGTTGAAACAAGCCCCGGTGCACCATGACATTCTTTAGACTTTGTACCGCTGAAAAACTTCCATCGGTCGTCAATTCCGCGACGTTACGTTCGATAAACCCGGTATCGAAGTTGCCAGCAATGAATTCCTGATGGGCAAGTATCTTGGCCAAGAAGGACGCGTTGGTCTTTACCGGCCAGCACTGCACATCGCGACACTTTTGCCCCAGAAGGGAGATAACCCGACTGCGATCACCAGAGTGCGCGACAATCTTGGCGATCATCGGATCATAAAATGGACTGATCGCGTCCCCTTCACAAACGCCGGTATCGACGCGGATCCGGCCAAAGGCACCCTGAGCTTCGCTGAAACCATCGAGGGGTATTGATTCGAGCACGAAGTGCTCCAGCCGCCCCACGCTGGGCAAAAAGTCTTTGGCCGGGTCCTCCGCATAAAGCCGCGCTTCCATCGCCCAGCCCATGATTTTCAGCTCGTCCTGCCGCCTGGGCAACGGCTCGCCGCTGGCTACGCGCAGTTGCCATGCGACCAGATCGATGCCGGTGATCCTCTCCGTCACCGGGTGCTCCACCTGCAGCCGCGTGTTCATTTCCATGAACCAGATGCGATCCGCCCGCAGGCCGTCCGAAGCGTCGGCGATAAACTCGATCGTGCCCGCGCCGACATAGTCAACCGCCCGCGCCGCCTTGACCGCCACCGCGCACAGCGCCGCGCGGGTCGCTTCGTCCATGCCCGGCGCGGGGGCTTCCTCGATCACTTTCTGGTGGCGGCGCTGCAGCGAGCAATCGCGCTCGAACAAGTGCACCACATTGCCATGCGTATCGCCGAAAACCTGCACCTCGATATGGCGCGGGCGCTGGATATACTTCTCGATCAGCACATGCGCGTTGCCGAACGAGGCGAGGGCCTCGCGCTGGCACGAGGCGAGCGCGTCCGCGAACTCCGCCGCCGCCTCCACCTTGCGCATCCCCTTGCCGCCCCCGCCCGCGACGGCCTTGATCAGCACAGGGTAGCCGATTTCGCCCGCGCGCGCGGCAAGGAACGCGGGCTCCTGATTTGCGCCCATATAGCCCGGCGTAACGGGCACGCCCGCCGCCGCCATCAGCGCTTTGGCCGCATCTTTCAGCCCCATCGCGGTAATGCTGGCGGGGCTCGGCCCCACCCAGATCAACCCCGCATCGATCACGCTTTGCGCAAACGCGGCGTTCTCGCTCAGAAACCCATATCCCGGATGGATCGCCTCCGCCCCAGTGGCGAGCGCGGCGGCGATGATCTT
>NZ_CAMBTS010000140.1 GCF_945870625.1 Novosphingobium sp. Chol11
GATATGAGCAGCAAGGCATGAGCGGATCCTGGCGGCAGGAGAAGCCGGCGTTCTTTATGGTGCTGACCGCGCCAGCGCTGTGGATCGTGCTGTTTTTCGTCGTGCCGCTCAGCGTGATCTGGGCCTACAGCTTTGGGCGGACGCTTGGCCTGACCGAAGTGGCGGTGACGGGGACGCTCGCCAATTATCAGCGGGTGTTCGATCCGGTCTATTTGCTGATTTTCGGAAAATCGCTGTTCTTTGCCGGGTTCACCACTGCGATCTGCCTCGTCATCGGCTTTCCTTATGCGCTGGTGATGACCTTTGCCTCCAATCGCGGCAAAGTCTTGCTGCTGCTGGGCATCATGCTGCCGTTCTGGACCAACCTGCTGGTGCGCACCTATGCGCTGATGGCGATTTTGCGCACCGAGGGGTGGATCAACAGCTTTGCAGGTCTGTTCGGCCTCGGCCCGTTCGAAATGCTCCACACCAATTTCGCAGTGATTGTGGGCCTCGTTTATGTCCACCTGCCGTTTATTGTGCTGCCGCTGTACTCGACGCTTGATCGGCTCGATCGCTCGCTGCTCGAGGCCAGCCTTGATCTTGGCGCGGGGCATTTGCGCACGATCTTTCAGGTGGTGGTGCCGATTGCCTGGCCGGGCATCGCCTCTGCGGTCATGCTCTGCTTCATCCCCGCGCTGGGATCGTACCTCACCCCCGATCTGCTTGGCGGGCCGGATAGCCAGATGATCGCCAGCGTGATCGAGCGCCAGTTCAAGCGCGCCAACGATTGGCCATTCGGCGCGGCGCTGTCGTTCATGTTGATGTATCTCACGCTCGCCGCGCTCCTCGTGCGCGCGTGGCAGGATCGGCGCAAACAGGCGCAGGGGGCCGCGGCATGAGCAGCAAGAACCGCCCCGGTCCGCTCGAATATGCGCGGCGCTGGCCGATGCTGCTGTGGGTCGCAGGTGTGCTGGTGTTCCTCTATCTGCCGCTGGCAAACCTTATCCTGTTCAGCTTCAACGACAGCCGCCGCACCATTCGTTGGGAAGGGTTCACCCTCGATTGGTATGCCAAGATGCTGGACGATGCGCCGCTGTTGGATGCTTTCGTCAATTCGCTGACCATCGCGGCGATCTCCACCGTTTTCAGCGTGGTGCTCGGCGCGATGGCGGCGATTGCGCTTTGGCGTTTCCGCTTTCCGGGCAAGGGGCTGTTCGACGGCGCGATCACCCTGCCGATCGTGGTGCCCGAGATATGCATGGGCGTGGCGATGCTGGTCTTTTTCGGCACAGTGATGCCTTGGCCGCGCGATCTGGTCTGGCCGCTCGATCTGGGCGCGATCATCATCGCGCACATCACCTTCAGCTTTCCCTTCGTCACGGTGGTGGTGCGCGCGCGGCTCGCCTCGTTCAACCGCGAGATGGAAGAGGCGGCGCGCGATTTGGGCGCGGGCGAACTGCGCGCGCTGTTCGATGTGCTGGTGCCCCATATCGCGCCTGCATTGATCGCGGGCGGGCTGCTGGCCTTCACTTTGAGCCTCGATGATTTCGTGATCACTTTCTTCACCGCCGGGCCGAACACGGTGACGTTCCCGGTGAAGATCTATTCGATGGTGCGCTTTTCGGTCACGCCCGAGGTGAATGCTGCCTCCACCGTGCTTATGGCGATCACCGTGCTGCTGACCGTGCTCGGTATGCGGATGCAGGGCAGCGATGTAACGAAGATTCAGGGAGGCCACTGAGCCATGGCAGACGGTCCGCTGATCCGGTTTGAGCGCGTGACGAAGCGATTCGACACTTTCATTGCGGTCGACGATGTCTCGCTCGATATTGCCGAAGGCGAGTTTTTCACGCTGCTCGGGCCATCGGGTTGCGGCAAGACCACTTTGCTGCGCATGCTGGCGGGGCTGGAAATGCCTACCGAAGGCCGCGTGTGGATCGACGGAGTGGACATGACCACCGCGCCGCCCAACAAGCGCCCGGTCAACATGGTGTTTCAGTCTTACGCGGTGTTTCCGCACCTGAACGTGGCGGACAACGTCGCCTATGGCCTTCGGATCGACCGCGTTCCAAAGCCGGAGCGCGACGCACGCGTGGCCGAAGCGCTGCGGCTGGTGAAGCTGGAGGAATTTGCCCACCGCAAGCCCGACCAGCTTTCCGGCGGACAGCGCCAGCGCGTTGCGCTCGCCCGCGCGCTGGTCAAGCGGCCGCGCGTGCTCTTGCTCGATGAGCCGCTGTCGGCGCTCGATGCCAAGCTGCGCGAGGCGATGCGCAGCGAACTGGCGGCAATTCAGGATCAGGTTGGCGTCACGTTCGTGATGGTGACGCACGATCAGGACGAAGCGCTGGCGATGGCCAGCCGCTGTGCGCTGATGAACCGGGGCACATTGCAGCAGGTGGCCCCGCCGGGCGATCTCTACGAATACCCGGCGAACCGCTTCGTCGCCGATTTCATCGGCACGATCAACATGGTCGAGGGCAGCCTCAGCCTGGACGAGCCCGATCAGGCGGCGGTGATCAGCCCTGCGCTGGATGTGCCGGTGTGGGTTGATCATGGGGTGACAGGCGCGCGCGCCGCGCCGGTCTGGGTCGGCATCCGCCCGGAAAAGATCACCATGATTCCGCAGGTCGCGGATCGCCCGGCTGGTCCTGCGGCCATGCCGCATGCGAATGTGACGCAAGGCGTGATCGTGCGCTCGGCCTATCTGGGCGGGCAGACGCTGTACGAGGTGGAAATTGCGACCGGCACGGTGCTGAAAGTCAGCCAGGCCAATGGCGCGCGCGACGCCAGCCCTGGCTTGCCCGCGGGCGCGGCGGTCTGGCTGTCATGGCCGCCCGGCGCGCCGGTGGTGTTGGTGGGATGACACTGTCGCGCAGCGGCGAGGATTTTGGCCGCCACGCGCCGTCATACTATGCCGCAACCGCGCCAGCTGGCCCCGATGCGCCTGCGCTGGAAGGATCGGAACGCGCAGACGTCTGCATTGTCGGCGGCGGGTTTGCCGGATTGGGCGCGGCGCTGGCGCTGGCCCGCGCAGGCAAGGCGGTGCGGCTGGTCGAGGCGGGACCGCTGGGCTGGGGCGCTTCGGGGCGCAACGGCGGGCAGGTGCACATGGGCTGGAATCAGGACCAGCCTTGGCTTGAGCGCAAGCTGGGCCTCGCCAAAGCCCGCGCGCTTTGGGACGTGGCGCTTGCGGCGCGCGAGCACCTTGACGGGTTGCTCGCGCTGGACCCCGATGCTTGCGACTTTCGCGCCGGCCATGTCCACGCCGATCACCGCGCGCGCTTCGTGGCGGGCAGCCATGCCCACGCGGCGCATATGCACGAGGTTTATGGCTATCAGGATTTGCGCGCAGTGGGGCGCGAAGAAATGCGCGCGCTGGTCGATAGCCCGGATTACCATGGCGGCATCATCGATGCGCGCGGCGGGCATCTCCATCCGCTGAAACTGGCGCAAGGGATCGCGCGCGCCGCCGCCGCCGCCGGGGCGGCGCTTCACGGCGGATCACCCTGCACCGCGATCAAGCGCTCCGGCGCGGGCTGGCGGGTGGAGACGGCGGGCGGCACGGTGGAGGCGGGCGCGGTGCTGGTGGCGACGGGCGGCTATGCCACCGGCCTCTTGCCGCGCATTGATGCCCACGTGCTGCCGATCAACAATTTCATCGCCGTCACCGCGCCGCTGGGCGCAGAGCGCGCGGTGCAGCTGATCGCGGGGGGGCGCTCAGTATCGGATTCGCGCTTCGTTGTGCGCTATTTCCGCATGACCCCCGATCATCGCTTGCTGTTTGGCGGCGGCGAAAGTTATGGCTGGCGCTTTCCCAAGGATATTGGCAGTTTCGTAAGGCCGCATCTGGAGCGGACGTTTCCGCAATTGGCGGGGACGCCGTTCGACTATGCGTGGGGCGGCACTCTGGCAATCACCCCCGACCGGCTGCCGCATTGCCAGGAGGTGCAACCCGGATTGTGGTCGCTGAACGGGTTTTCGGGGGTGGGCGTCGTGCTCGGCCCATATCTCGGGGCCGCTGTGGGCGAAATGCTGGCGGGGAAAGCGGGCGCGGCGTTCGCGGCGCTGCGGGTCTTGCCGGGGCCGCGCTTTCCTGGCGGGCCGGCCTTGCGCTGGCCGACAATGGTCGCTGCGCTTGGATTTCTGGGGCTACGCGACCGGTTTTGAAGATCAGGAGAATGCAACGTGGCTGAAAATTTCGCAGAATGGATCCGCAGCCACGGCATTGGCGAGGTCGAATGCCTTGTGCCTGATATCAACGGGGTGGTGCGCGGCAAAGTCTGGCCTGCCGACAAGTTCGTATCTTCGGTAGATTCGATGAGCCTGCGCCTGCCCTCCAGCGTGTTTTCGGTGACGATCACCGGCGATTATGCCGATAATGACGAGGACGACAGCCAGTACCGCGATCCGGACGTGACCTTGAAGCCCGATTTGCGCTCGATCTGCGTCGCCCCCGGCTTTCGCACCCCGACCGCGTTCGTTGTCGCCGATGCGCTGCACCGCGATGGCACGCCGTTTGAAAACGCGCCGCGCTATGTGCTGCAAAAGGTGCTGGACGAATTCGCCGCGCTGGGCTGGACGATGGTCGTTGCGCCCGAGCTGGAGTTTTACCTCACAGAGGTCAACGCCGATCCCGATCTTCCGATCCAGCCGCCGCGCGGGCGATCGGGCCGCGCCGAAAGCAGTCCGCAGCCCTATGGCCTAGAGTCCGTGACCGAATACGAGGACATCATCGAGGAAATCTACGACAATTCCGAGATCGCCTCGCTTCAATTGGATACGATGATCCACGAAAGCGGCACCGCGCAGTTGGAGATCAATTTCAATCACGGCGAGCCGGTGGCGCTGTGCGATCAGGTGGTGATCTTCAAGCGCATCGTGCGGCAAGTGGCGCTCAAGCACGGGGTCTATGCAACGTTCATGGCCAAGCCGATGGAAAGCCAGCCGGGCAGCGCGATGCACCTGCACATCTCGGCGCAGGACAAGGACGGGGTGAACCTGTTCGGCAACGAGCAGGGCCTGACGCAGGAATTTCGCTATTTCGTTGGCGGGTTGCAGCGCTTTTTGCCGCAAGTCGCGCCGCTGTTTGCGCCCAACGTTAATTCGTTCCGGCGGATGCGCCCGGCGCACTCCGCGCCGATCAACGTGCAATGGGGCATGGACAACCGCTCGTGCGGCCTGCGCATTCCGGTCAGTAACACCGGCGCGACACGGATCGAAAACCGCCTGCCGGGGGCCGACGCCAATCCCTACATCGCCATCGCCGCGACGCTTGCCTGCGGCTTGCTGGGCCTGCGCGGCAAGATCGAGCCGATGCCGCTGATCACGAGCAACGCCTATGCGCAGGAACGCACTTTGCCGCGCAGCCTCGATGCCGCGCTGAAGCTGATGACCTTGTGCGAGCCGGTGATCGGCATTCTGGGCGAGAGCTTTATCCGCGCCTTCGCCCGGATCAAGGAAGCCGAACTCGCCGCTTATGACGAAGTGATCTCCTCGTGGGAGCGCGATCACTTGCTGCTCAAGGCCTGATCGTTAGACTTTGGGGGGATTCGCATGGGATTATCGCGCCGGAACTTTCTGGCCGAGGCGGGCCTTGCCGGGATCGGGCTGAGCTTCGGCGGCTGCTCGGGCGCCGCTGCGCGCAAGCTGAACCTCTATACCTGGGATACTTACATCGGCGCGCATACGCTGGCGGACTTTGAAAAGGCCAGCGGCGTTGGCGTCGGGGTCAGCCTGTTTGCCAATAACGACGAGATGTTCGCCAAGTTGCGCAATGGCAATCCCGGCTACGACGTGATCGTGCCGTCGAACGATTTTGTCGAGCGACTGAGCGAAGCCGGGCTGCTCACCGCGCTCGATCACTCCAAGATCCCCAACCTCAAGAACATCGCGCCCGAATTTCTCAACCCGCCGTTCGATCCCGGCCGCAAGGTCACCGTGCCTTACACCTGGATCGTCACCGGCATCGGCTACCGCAAATCGAAAGTCGATGGCGTGCCCGACAGCTGGAAATGGGTGATCGATTCCGATCGCTATCGCGGCCGCATCGCGCTCTTGGCCGAGGCGAGCGAGTTGTTCGAGATCGGCGCCAAGTATCTGGGCCTCCCCGCCAATACCGACGATCCCGCCACTTTGGCGCGGATCGAGGCAGTTCTGACCAAGCAGAAGCCCTATATCGCCGCGTTTCACGACGATAACGGGCAGGACCTGCTGCTCGCGGGCGATG
>NZ_CAMBTS010000141.1 GCF_945870625.1 Novosphingobium sp. Chol11
TCAAACAACGTGAAAGGATCAAGCGACAAACCATCGAGCATCGGCGCTTGCAACACCGCAAGCTCGCCGCCTAAAACCCAACCCCAGACGAGGCCCGCACTCCGCTAATTTACGCCGCGAGTTGTGCCAAATGTTCTGACGACGGACAAACGAGGGGGTGGAAAGCATCGGGCTGGAACAATTGCGCGCGCGGATGCGGCTGGGGCACTGAAGCTGTAGGTGTCCCAGGTTGGGAACTGGATGCAAAAGCGATTGCGTTAGCGCCGATGATCCATGATCATCCCCTTTGAATCCATGAGTTTCGGAATCAATGGCAGTCATCGCGGTCTACAGCATCATAGGCGGAGTGGGCAAGACGACTCTGGCGGTTGATCTGGCCTGGCGATCCGCCGTACTGTCCCGCCACGCGACGTTGCTGTGGGATCTTGATCCGCAAGGCGGGGCCGGTTGGCTGCTTGGCCAGCCCGAAAGCATCGCCCGCCGCGCCGCTTCGGTCTTTCAACGCGACGGGCGGCCGCGCGAACTGATCGCGCCGACGCGCTACCCCAGGCTGTCGGTGCTGCAATCGGACGAGAGCATGCGCTCGCTCAGCGTCGCGCTGGCGCGGATCGGCAAGCGCCGCCGCCTCGCCCACCTCACGGCTGCGCTGAGCGCCGAATATCCCCGCATCATTGTCGATTGCCCGCCAGTGCTGAACGAGATCAGCGACCAGATCATGGCCGCCGCCGACCTGCTCATCGTGCCGCTGCCGCCCTCGCCGCTGGCCGCGCGGGCATTGGACATGCTCCGCCGCGAGATCTCGAACAGCCAACATCGCCACCCGCCGATCCTGCCCGTGCTCTCGATGTATGACGCGCGGCGCAAACTGCACCGCGAAGTGCACACCGGGCTGGCGGCGGGCTGGCCGGTGATCCCGATGTCGAGCATGATCGAGCAGACGGCCGTGCGCCGCGCGCCCATCGCAACCTTTGCCGCGTGGAGCGAGGCGAACCTGCGGCTGCAGCGGCTATGGGACGCGATCGAATCCAAGCTGGCGCTGCGAGCGGCGATTTCAGCGTGATTTGGGGCGACCGGCGGCTGGACTAAGGCCGACGCGGCTGCGCAAGTCCTTCAGGCAGCGGCTTCAAGCGGCACAATTCCTGACACGTCCACCAAAGAGCGCGCCGCCGCCAGATCATGGGCGCGCTGCAGGTTCATCCACATTTCCGCGCTGTTGCCTTAAAGCACTTCGATCCCGAGCACTTCGATTGCGCCCTCGGCGCCGTTGAAATCGAGCGCTTCGCCCGCTTCCGCGCCCATCAGCGCGCGGGCCAGCGGGGCGGTGAAGGCCAGCCGGACATGCGCCGGGTCGGCCTCGTCAGAGCCGACGATCTCCACCGTGCGCGCCGTGCCTTTGAGCAAAAAGCGCACGCGCGTGCCAAATTCCACTTTGGCACCGGACGCGGGGGGCTGAATTTCGGCGCTGGCGCGGCGCGCTTGCCAATACTTGAGATCGCGCTTCAGCGCGGTGATCGCGGCTTCGTCGCTCGCCGCCCCCAGTTCAGCTTCGAGCCGCACCGCTTGCGCCTCGATCTGCGCCATGCCGGCCGCGGTCACCAGATTGGGGCCGGGCGGGATCGGCTGCGCGAATTTGGGTTCAAGGTGCTCTTCATCGCTTTCGCGCCGGAAAGCGACGCTCATGCCCCCACGCTCATACTGGAGCCTTGAACGTCTCGAGCGCCTCGCCCGCCGCGATCCAGCGCGCTTCTGCTGTTTCCAGTGCGCTGGCGGCCGCGCTGCGCTGGCGCGAGAGTTCGCCCATCGAGAGCCGCGCAAGCTCGCGCTCGGGCTTTCCGGCCAGCGCGGCATCCAGCGCCGCCAGCAGCGCCTGCGCCCGTGCGATCGCGGTTTCGGCCTCGGTCACTGCCTTCTGGAGGGCCTTCATTTCCTCGCGGCTCTTCGCCCCGCCCTTGCCTTTTCCGCCTTTGCCACCCTTCGCACCCTCGCCCTTGGGCTGGTTCCGCCCAAGCACGAAATCGATGTAATCCTCGATGCTGCCGGCATAGTCCCTGGCCGTTCCCGCATCGACCAGCACCAGCCGGTCCGCCGTCAGCTCGACCATATGGCGATCGTGGCTGATCAGGATCACCGCGCCGCTATACGTATTGAGCGCCTGCACCAGCGCCTCGCGCGCATCGACATCGAGGTGGTTGGTCGGCTCGTCGAGGATGAGCAGATGCGGGGCGTCGCGCGTCACCAGCGCCAGCGCCAGCCGCGCGCGCTCCCCGCCCGATAGCGTGCCCACTTGCGATTCGGCGCGCGGCCCCGAAAAGCCGAACCGGCCGAGCTGGCCGCGCACCGCCGCCGGGGTCTTGCCTGACATTGCGCGGGTCATGAGCTCGATCGGGGTGGAGCCGGTGGGTAGCTCCTCCACCTGATACTGCGTAAAATAGCCGATCTGCAGTTTGCCCGAAAGGTGCATGTCGCCGCCCATCGGCGCCAGCTGCCCCGCCAGCAGCCGCGCCAGCGTGGTCTTGCCGTTGCCATTGCGCCCCAGCAGCGCGATGCGGTCATCGGGATCGATCCGCAGGTTCAGCCGCTGGAGGATCGGGGTGTCCGCGAGATAGCCGGTGGCCGCCAGATCGAGCGTGATCAGCGGCGGACGCAGCTCGGTCGGATCGGGAAAATCGAAATGGAGCGAGGGATCCTCGATCATCGCCATCACCGGCTGCATCCGCGCCAGCATCTTGGCGCGCGATTGCGCCTGCTTGGCGGTGGAGGCGCGGGCCGAATTGCGCGCGACATAGTCGGCCAGCTTCTTGCGCTCGGCATCCTGCGCCGCCTTGGCCGAGGCAAGCTGCGCGGCGCGTTCGGCGCGCTGGCGCTCGAAACTGTCGTACCCGCCGGCATAGAGCGCGATCTTGCCGCCTTGCAGATGAAGGATGGTATCGACCACGTTGTTGAGCAAGTCTCGCTCGTGGCTGATCACCACCATCGTGCCGGGATAGGATTGCAAAAAGCTCTCCAGCCACAAGGTCGCTTCGAGATCGAGGTGGTTCGATGGCTCGTCGAGCAGCAGCAGATCGGGCGCGGAAAACAAGAGCGAGGCGAGCGCGACGCGCATTTTCCAGCCGCCCGAAAAGCTGTCGAGCGGCTGCGCCTGCATTTCCTCGTCAAAGCCGAGGCCGATCAGGATGCGCGCGGCGCGCGCATCTGCGGTATAGGCATCAATCGCGATCAACCGGTCGTGTAGATCGCCCAGCCGATCGGGATCGGTGCAGGTCTCGGCTTCTTCGAGCAGGGCGGCGCGTTCGGTATCGGCGGCCAGCACCGTTTCAACCGGGCTGAGCGATCCGCTGGGCGCCGATTGCGAGATATAGCCGAGCCGCATGCGCTTGGGCATTTCGATGCCGCCTTCATCGGGCTCTATCTCGCCGATGATGGTTTTCATGAGGGTCGATTTGCCAGCGCCATTGCGGCCGATCAGCCCGACTTTCGCGCCGGGCTGGATCGTCGCGCTGGCGCGGTCGAGGATGGTGCGCCCGCCGAGGCGCACGGTAATGCCTTGAATGGTGAGCATGCGCGGCCTCTAGCATTGCCGCGCGCAAATCCCAAATGATTGGGTCAGGCCCGATCAGCCGCACCATTTTGCGATGAGGGCACGGTCTTACTGGACTTGGGGCCGCGCCATCGTCCATGAGCAGCGAGATGTGGCAAATATATCAGTTCCCGCTCTGTCCGTTCAGCCGCAAGGTCCGGCTCCTGCTCGCCGAAAAGGGCATCGCTTACGAGCTCATCCGCGAAAACCCGTGGGAGATGCGCGAGGAATTCCATACGATGAACCCCGCGGGGCGCACCCCGATGCTGGTGAACCCGCTCAAGCAGGTAACATTGGTCGATAGCCGGGCGATCTGCGAATACTTCGAGGAGACCGTCGACAAATCGCCGATGATCATCGGCACCGCCGCAGGGCGCGCCGAAATCCGCCGCCTGGTCGCAATGTTCGATGAAAATTTTTTCAGCGCCGTTACCCATCCATTGCTCGAAGAGCGGATGATGAAGCGGTTGGTCACGCGCCAGTCCCCCGATTCGCGCGTGCTGCGCGAGGCAATGCGGCTCGCCAACGAGCATCTCTATTACATCGATTTCCTGATCGACAATCGCCCCTGGCTGGCGGGCTCAACGATGAGCCTCGCCGACCTTGCCGCCGCAGCGCAAATATCGGTCGCCGATTATCTGGGCGGGATCGATTGGTCGCTGCACGAGCAGGCCAGCAGCTGGTATTCGGTGTTCAAAAGCCGCCCCAGCTTTCGCCCGCTGCTGTCCGAACGGATGGACGTGATCCAGCCGCCCAGCCATTATGCGGATGTGAACGCTTAAGCCGCCTTTGCCGCAAACCGGCCGTGCTTGCGAAAGCGCACCATCCAGCGGTCCAGAAACAGCTCCAGTGGCCGCGCCAGCACGCCAAGCTCGGCCATGCCCGGAAGCGCGGCGCTTGCCGTATTGCCCGCTTTGAGCAAGGTCCATTGATGGCGCGTGAGCGGTGCACCGGGCAGCCAGCCGGTGGCGCTGGCAAAGGCGGACGAGACCGCATCGGGCAGATCGAGCAACAGCGGGGTGCGCTGCGCCGACTTGGCGATGCGCCGGTTGAGATCGCCCATCGTGATCACTTCGGGGCCGCCAAGCTCATAGGTCTTGCCCGCATGGGCCGCCGGCGCTGCGAGCACATTGCCCACCGCCTGTGCCGCATCATCGACATGCACCGGCTGAAACGGGGCCGAAGGCCCGAACACCGGCACCACCGGCAGCTGCGCGATCAGCCCGGCGAACATGTTGATGAAATTGTCATCCTCACCAAAGATGACCGACGGGCGCAGGATCGTGGCCGCCGGGAATGCCACCAGCACCGCCGCCTCGCCCGCCGCCTTGGTCCGGGCATAGGGCACATCGGAAGCCGCGCTGGCGCCGATCGCCGAAATCTGGACAAAGGCCTTTGCCCCGTGGCTCCTGGCGATCGCGGCGAGATGGCCCGCGCCTGCGCCCTGCACCGCATCAAGATCACCGGCGAACGCACCCACGAGATTGACCACGCTGTCGCACCCGGTGAGCGCCACTTCAAGCGTGTGCGGCTTGGTGATGTCCGCCGCAACCAGCTGGATCTGGCCAAGCCCGGCCAGCGGCTTCAAGCGAAAACCGCGCTCGGGATGGCGGCTGCAGATGCGCAGCCGCGCGCCGCGCGCGAGCAATTCCTGCGCGAGATGCGCTCCGAAAAAGCCGCTGCCACCAACCAGCGCGACCAACTGGCCATCGAGATCGCGTGCGGTACCGTTGCTCATGCGTTCAAATCCAGTCTCGTAAAGCCCCGCCAAGCCTCTGCCACAGAGCAGCCCATGGGTTCAACGAAGAAGCGCCTGCCCCGGCCATCCGCCCGCGCCCCAATCGGGCAAAGGTTTGTTGACACCCGGCAGACCATCCCCTAATCGCGCCCTCCTACCCGGCGGCAGGCGCATCGGCCCGCTGCAACCGTGCCCAGATGGCGGAATTGGTAGACGCACCAGCTTCAGGTGCTGGCGCTCGCAAGGGCGTGGAGGTTCGAGTCCTCTTCTGGGCACCATTTGTTCTCCCGAGAACACACCAAAACCATCGACAAACGGCAGAAATCTGCCATTCTGTCCTTGGTTCTGTTCCGTGGAGTTCAAGCTGGTTCCGTCCAGTTCCCCGCGAAACGGGCCATGAGATCGGGCCCAAATGGCCCGCTTTTGCAATCATGGCCCGTGCCGATGGGCGACGCTGAAAGCGACCTGCCAGATGATCCCTGCGGAACAGTGTTCCAACCGAAGCAGGAGAATCGATCATGGCATTATCGGACGTGCAAATCCGCTCTCTCAAACCCACGGACAAGCTCTACAAGATCACCGACGGGAAGGGCCTCTACCTCGAGGTAAGCCCGAACGGTTCGAAGCTGTGGCGCTACAAGTACCTCTACTGTTCCCCGTCAGCACCAATGGCACAGATTTGAGGTTGTGATTTAAGGAGTGTTGGGGCTTCGTCGT
>NZ_CAMBTS010000142.1 GCF_945870625.1 Novosphingobium sp. Chol11
CGGCAATCGCCTCGCACTTTGCGACGGTACGGCTTGCCAGCGCGATCTCGCCGAAGATATCCGCATTCATCGCCATCTTGTGGACAGCAACCGAACCGACGCCGCCCGCGCCGATAACAAGGACTTTGGCCATGAGGAAACTCCCAACCGGATGTGCGCCGCAGCCGCTGGCGCTCCGAAAGGACCGCCTTTAGGGTAAGCCCATGACAAACCCAAGTACCGAAATCGCCCTTGCCCTCTCTGATCGCGCGCCAACGCGCGAGGGCGTGCTGCGCGCGGCGAGCAAAATGGCTGCGCTCTTGCCGCAAACGCCGCTCCTGCCGCTGGATTTGCCAAACGGCGACACCGCATGGTGCAAGGCGGAAAACCTGCAACCGGTCGGCGCGTTCAAGATAAGGGGGGCATGGCATCGCCTGACCGATCTGACTGGGGACGAGCGCGCGCGCGGGGTCGTCGCGGTATCGAGCGGCAACCATGCCCAAGGGGTGGCATGGGCGGCGAAGCGGCTGGGCATCAAGGCCACCATCGCCATGCCGGCCGATGCGCCGGAAGTGAAGCTATCGGCCACGCGCAGCCATGGCGCCGAAGTCGTGCTCTATCAGCGCCTCACGCAATCACGCGATGCGATTGCGGCGCAAATCTGCGCGGCGAGCGGCGCAGTGCTGGTCCATGCCTATGGCGATCCGTGGGTGATCGAGGGCCAGGGCAGCACCAGAATCGAACTGGCCGCGCAGATGGAATGCTTTGCAGGCGGCGCGCCGACGCGGATCGTTACGCCATGCGGGGGCGGCGGGCTGGCCTCGGGCCTCGCGCTGGCTTGCCCCGAGGCCGAAATCGTGCCGGTGGAGCCGGAAGGCTGGGACGACGTCGCGCGCAGCCTTGCCGCCGGCCATATCCTGCACATCGGCGAAAATCCGCCGCGCACGGCGTGTGACGCGCTGCAGACGATGGCGACGTATCCGATCAATTTTGCAGTGATGGCAGCGCGCGGGATGAACGGGTTGTCTGTCAGTGAGGCAGAAGTGCGCGCGGCCCAACGCTATGCTTTTGAGCGGCTGCACCTCGTGGTCGAACCGGGCGGCGCGGCGGCGCTCGCAGCGCTTCTGGCCGGCAAGGTAACAGCGGGCGGGCGCACGGCGGTGATCCTGTCAGGCGGCAATGTTGATCCTGCGACCTTTGCCACCGTGATTACCGCAGGCTGATCAGTTGCAATTGACAATCGAATTAGCACTGTCCAACATGGGCGCAGCGCGGTTTAGGGGGGACGACAATGATCGGCATGGAAATTCTGCAACCGGTGGTCGCCCTTGCGATCTGGACCATGGTAATGTGGGTGTGGATGTATGCCACGCGGATACCAGCGATCAATGCGCTGCCCAAGTCGCGCGATCCCAACGCCGATGTGGGCTGGACCGGGGCCAAGCTGGAGAGCCTGATCGCACCGAGAATCCAGTGGAAAGCGCACAATTACAATCACCTCCATGAAGCACCGACTGTATTTTATGCGATCGCGCTGGTGCTTGCCCTGATCGGTCAAGGCGGCGGCATCAATCTGGTGATTGCATGGGCCTATGTCGCCTTGCGGGTGGCGCACTCGATCTTTCAATCGACAGTCAACAAGGTGGCCCCGCGCTTCATCCTGTTTGCGCTGTCAAGCGTGGCGCTGATGATTTTGGTCGTTCAGGCAGCAATTGCGGTGTTTGGCGGTAGCATCTGACAAATTACTTGAGGAACAAACTCGCCAGCTCGACATGCGTTGACCATCTGAACTGGCCGATGGGGCGGAGCTCGGCCAGCCGGTAGCCACCTGCCAGCAACGCCGCAGCATCCTTCGCCCAGCTTGCGGGATTGCAGCTGATATAGACCACGCGCGGCACGGTCGAAGCGGCCAGTTGCGCCACTTGTTCACGCGCGCCCGATCGTGGGGGATCCAGCAGAACGCCGCTGAAACGATCAAGTTCCTCGGTGCGCAGCGGATTGCGGTAAAGATCGCGGTGGAGCGCGTGGACCGGAACCCCGGCCTGACGCGCCGCCGCCTGGGCCGCAAAATGCGCATCGCGCGCGCCTTCCACCGCCAGAACTTTGGTGCCGGGGCCAGCCAACGCAAATGCAAACGTGCCCAATCCCGAAAACAGATCGGCGACAGTCACGCTGCCGCCAAGCCAATCGCGCGCCGCATCGGCCAGCGCATCCTCGCCGTCGCGGGTTGCTTGCAGGAACGCGCTCACCGGCATGACCACGGGCACCGCGCCGAACGTCACCGTCACCGGTTCGGGCTCCCACGTCGTTTCAGGGCCATCGCCTGCATCGACCGTCAGCCGCGCCAGCGCATTATCCCTCGCAAAATCGAGCATCGCCTCGATCTGCGTGAGGCCTTCGATCTTGAGGCCGATGAGGTTCATGGCCACACCCTGATCGGCCAGCACCAGCTCGATATCCACCGCCAACTTGCGGTCGCCGCGCCGCTCCAACAGCTGGCGTAGCGGGCCAACCAGCGCCAGCATTGGAGCTGCCATCACCGGACATTCGCGCATGTCGACAATCCGGTGGGCGCCTGCCTCACGAAACCCGATCACGACCCGCTTGCCGATGGCCTGCGCATGCAGCGTAGCCCGGCGGCGGGCTTGCGGCGGCGAGAGATGCGCCGGGGACAGGTCGCCCGGATCAATCCCCTGCCCGCGCGCTGCTCCGGCCACGCGGTCGCTGACGTACGCCGTGAGCGCACGCTCGGAAAGATGCTGCAACTGGCAGCCGCCGCACGCCGGGAAATGGCGGCACGCGGGCGCAACATGATCGGGCCCCGGTGTGAGCGAACCATCCGCTTCGAGCACATCGCCGGGTGCCGCCAAAGCGACGTAGCGGCCATCCGCAGTTGCGCCCTCGCCTTTGGCCGCGACGCGCACGATCAGTCCGGGGGCGCTCATGACATGGCCGCCTGCATCGCGCCGGTGGTCGCCGCTGCAAGATCATCCGCCGTGAACGCAGCGCCGCATTGACGCGCCGCTTCACCATGCAACCATAACCCCTCGCGCGCCGCGCGCAGCGGATCGCGGTGCACCACAAGGCGGCTGGCAATCATTCCGGCCAAGACATCGCCGCTGCCAGCAATCGAAAGCCAGGGGGACGCGCGCGGCGCCAGCGTGACGCTGCCATCTGGAGCCGCGATCAAGCTGTCGGGGCCTTTGAGCAGGACGGTGGCGCCGGTTTTCTCAGCAAGGGCCAAAGCCCGCATGCGGCGAAGGCCGCTCGGCAGCAGGCCAAACGCCTGTTCAAGTGCGGCCAATTCGCCTTCATGCGGGGTCAGGATCGTGCATGATGGGCGCGGCTCGTCTGGGCTCAGCAGCATCAGCGCATCCGCATCGAGCACCGCAGGCACTCCGCATTGCAAAGCCGCCAAAAGCCGGGCGCGCGCTTCCTCATCGCGGCCAAGCCCGGGGCCGACCAGCACAGCCGCCACGCGCCGATCGGCAAGTCCGGCCAGATCGCCCGCAGCCTCACAGACCAGCCCGGCAGGAACACCCTGCGGACGCGCCGGGGCCAGCAGCTTCACATAGCCAGCGCCAGCGCGCATGGCGGCCTCGGCGGCCAGCACAGTCGCGCCCGGCATCTGGCCGCCGACGATGGCGAGCAATCCGCGCCGGTATTTGTGCGAATTGGCGGCTGGTGGCGCAATGGCAGGCGGTGCCAGCAGCGTATCCGCGCCTGCCAGGCTCGCCGCGCCCAGATCAACCAGCCGCAGCGCCCCCATGTGCTGCGCCGCAGGCATCGTCCAATGCGCGTGCTTCCATGCGCCCAGAGCAATGGTCAGATCATACTCCGGCAGTCCGGGGTTGAGCACTGCGCCGCTGTCGCTGTCGACGCCGCTCGGCAAGTCGATCGCGATCCGTTTGGCGTGTCGCTGCGCAAGGCGCGACAAAATCCCCAGCAGATCATCAGCAAGCGGCCTTTTCAGCCCAGTTCCAAATAGGCAATCAACCAGCAGGTCACCATAAATGCCTGCCTCGCTATCGCGCACTTCCCCTGTGAAACGGGCCCTTGCGGCGCGCGCCTCGGCAGTGGTTGGCGCGCTGGGAGCGACAAGGCGGACACTCCCGCCGCGCTCTTGCAAGAACCGCGCGATCACATAGCCGTCGCCGCCATTGTTGCCCGGCCCGCACAATACCGTCACGGCGCGGCCAGCGGCAATGCGGCGCACCCATTCCCCCGCGCCGCAGCCGGCGCGATCCATCAGCATCGCGGCGCTCGTTCCTGATGAAATCAGCGCCTGCTCGGCGGCGCGCATCTGGGTTGAGGTCAGGATCTGCAATCCTGCCGCTTCACTGGAATGCGGCATGCGCAGCGCCGTGAGGAGCATCCACCTGCGTCAAGAACGGCCCTTGATCTGCGACACATCGCGGACCGCGCCGCGCGAGGCGCTGGTCGTCATCGCGGCATAGGCCTGTAGCGCGGGCGAAACCTTGCGCGGGCGCGGCTTGGCAGGCTGCCACGCGGCAGAACCCTTCGCCTCCATAGCAGCGCGGCGCGCCTCCAGCACGTCGTCCGCAACAGCAAGATGGATGGTGCGGGCAGGAATGTCGATCTCGATGCGGTCGCCGTTCTCGACCAGACCGATCGCGCCGCCCTCGGCTGCTTCGGGCGAGGCATGCCCGATCGATAGCCCCGATGTACCGCCCGAAAAGCGCCCATCGGTCAGCAGCGCGCAGGCCGCGCCAAGACCTTTGGATTTCAGATAGCTGGTAGGATAGAGCATTTCTTGCATGCCCGGCCCGCCTTTGGGCCCTTCGTAACGGATCACCACCACATCACCCGCCACGACCTGCCCGGTCAGAATGGCGGTCACTGCGGCATCCTGGCTTTCGTAGACTTTGGCAGGCCCGGCGAACACCAGCACCGAGGGGTCCACCCCAGCGGTCTTCACGATGCAACCTTCGAGCGCGATATTGCCATAAAGCACGGCCAGGCCGCCATCCTGGCTGAATGCATGCGGCGCGGAGCGGATCACACCGTTCTCGCGATCAAGATCGAGCTCCTTCCAGCGGCGGCTCTGGCTGAAGGCGACTTGCGTTGGCACACCGCCCGGCGCTGCCCGGTAAAACTCCTGCACATGCGGCGCTGTCGTGCGCGAGATGTCCCACAGCGCGAGCGCATCGCCCATGGTTTGGCTGTGAACCGTGGGCAGATCGCTGTGCAGCAGACCGGCGACATCCAGCTGCCCGAGCAGCGCCATGATGCCGCCTGCGCGGTGAACGTCTTCCATATGGACATCGGCTTTGGCCGGCGCGACTTTCGACAGGCACGGCACGCGGCGCGAGATGCGATCAATGTCGCTCATCGTGAAATCGACCCCGGCCTCGTGCGCGGCGGCCAGCAGATGGAGCACGGTGTTGGTCGATCCGCCCATGGCGATATCGAGGCTGACGGCATTTTCGAACGCAGCGAAACTGGCAATCGAACGCGGCAGGACGCTGGCATCGTCCTGCTCGTAATAGCGATGGCAGAGATCGACGATCAGGCGGCCCGCCTCGAGAAACAGCCGCTTGCGATCGGCGTGGGTTGCCAGCGTCGAGCCATTGCCGGGAAGCGAGAGGCCGAGCGCCTCGGTCAGGCAATTCATCGAATTGGCGGTGAACATGCCGGAGCACGACCCGCAAGTGGGGCACGCTGCCTTTTCGATGGAGTCGACTTCCTCATCGCTCATGCTCTCGTCTGCGGCGGCGACCATCGCATCGACGAGATCGAGCGCATGCTCTTTGCCCTTGATCAGCACTTTGCCCGCTTCCATCGGCCCGCCGGACACAAACACCACCGGAATATTAATGCGCAGCGCGGCCATCAGCATGCCCGGCGTAATCTTGTCGCAATTCGAGATGCACACCATCGCATCGGCGCAGTGGGCATTGACCATGAATTCCACGCTGTCCGCGATCAGTTCACGGCTGGGCAAGCTGTAAAGCATCCCGTCATGGCCCATCGCGATGCCATCATCGACCGCGATTGTGTTGAACTCTTTGGCCACGCCGCC
>NZ_CAMBTS010000143.1 GCF_945870625.1 Novosphingobium sp. Chol11
TCGCGATCAATCGCCAAGGCCAGCGCTTCGCGATTGGGCGACTCCGCGAGAAAGCCCTGCGCGCCATCGATCATGATGCCGAACATGCCAATGACTGGATCTAGCTGAACATTGCCGCGCGAAAGCCCGCCGATCTGCGCCAGAGGGAGCGAATCGATCCGACCACCCAGCAAAGCATCGACATAGCCATCATTGAAGCGGGCAACGCCGCGCGCGGCGGGCACCAGCTCGACGACAAGGGTGCGGCTGCGCCTCGCAAAGCTCTCTTGCGGAGGCAGACCGCGCTGCTCCGGCGGGATCAGCGAAAGCAGCAGCTGGCCGTTCTCGCGCTTGAGCGCCATCAGCCCTGAGCCCCGCGCTGCGCGCAGCAGGCCCAGTTCTGGCTGGGCCAGCAAGGTCAGCAGATCGGGCTCGGGCGCGATCAGATCGATTTCGATTACCCGCGTGGCCATTACCCGGACTTGGGCAATCGCCATCAGATCGAGCCCAAGGGCGGTTCCCTTCAATGCGGCGAGCGCCTTCCTGAGCGCCGCCGCAGTCGTTTCCGCGGTGATCGCGGTGCCATCGGGCCAGATACCATCGCGCAGTCGGAAAATGTAACTTGCGCCATCATCCATGATGATCCAGCGCTCAGCGATGGCCGGGACCACCCGGCCCTCCTTGTCAAATCCCACCAGACCTTCGCCGGTTGCGGCGCGCAGAACTTGTCCTGCCGGGGGGAGCCGTATGCTGGCGCCTTGCAATGCGGAACGATCGCCGATGAGCGCGACGGGAAGCGGCCCTTGTGCACTTCTTCCGCAGCCTTGCGCCAGGAGGGCGAACGCAAAGAGCAGCGCTAGTCGGTGCAACCGGTTCATGCCGAGACGCTAGCAGACGCAAACCCAGAGGTCAGCGTCTGCCAAGCGGCTGGCCGAAGAAAAATGGTCAGATTTTGCGAATGCGCGACGGATCGACGAACGGCACCATCGGGCGAACGAAGCGCGGCGCGCCTTCTGCAGCGGCGGACGCGAGCGGTTCGCGGGCCACCTTTGGTTCGATATCTTCGGCAAAGGCGATGCCAAAGCGATTGTCCTGGACCCAGGCGACGAAGCCTTCGACCCAGCCGATATTGCGCAGATTAATGTCAAGCTTGAGGCCGCGCGCCACTTTGACATGGCCCTCGGCCATCATGCCGCCAGCCGAGAGGTTGCGCACTTTCACCCGGTGCTCGCCATCTTGACCGGCAAGACGCAAGTCCGCCATCAAAAACAGGCTGTCGCGACCTAGCTGCCGATGATCAACATCATTCACTGTCTGATTCCGCTTCATACGTGAACAGCGACCCACCTCCTTAACGTCCGCAAACCGGCGGGGGTGCTAAGGCCTTGGGAGTGCCAGAAATTCGTAATGCGTTTCTAAGCGGGCTTGCCAAACAAAACCTTAACCGCTTGGTAAGTTAACCAGAATTGTGCCAGCCTGTGCCGCTTTGAGACAAGGTTGCGCGGCCGCGCAAAGCACAAGTGATTACATATCGCGGGAGATTTTCTCGCGCCGTTCATGCGCTTCCTGCGCTTCCACGGTCATTGTGGCAATCGGCCGGGCGATCAAGCGGCCAATCCCAATCGGTTCCCCCGATACTTCGCAATAACCATATTCGCCTTCATCAATCCGGCGCATCGCCGAATCAATTTTGGCAATCAGCTTGCGCTGGCGGTCGCGCGTGCGCAGTTCGATCCCCCAATCGGTCTCGCTGGAAGCGCGATCATTGAGATCGGGTTCGCGGATCGGTCCGTCCTGAAGCGCGGACAACGTACCCGCCGACGCCGACAGGATCGACTTCTTCCAGGAAAGCAGCAGACGGCGGAAATAGTCTTGCTGCGCTTCGTTCATGTAGGCTTCGTCGTCGCTCGGATAATAGTCATCAGAAATTGCCCGACGCGCTTTTGATAGAACGTCGATTTCGTCACTCAAAATTTCAGCCATCCGGCCCTCCGCGTAAACGCTTGCCGACCACCGCGCACCCAGACTTCCGTCGATACAGCAGCTTGGACTTCGGGTTGCGCGGCCTATAAAGTCCACCCCGGAGCGGCACAAGCAAATCCTCGCCCGAATCCCCCGCCGCGATCGGCGCCCTTTCCCTTTTCCCCTTGCCCGGCGGGCGCATTTTCAAACCTTTTTTGGCCCGTTAACCAGTTGTTGACCAAGATTGGCGACTTTGTCCTTGCGGGCAGCCAGAGAAGGCGGCCTTGCCCAACGAGGATCAAGGCAAATGTCACAAGCATGGATCAAGCTGGTTGCTGATCACGAAGCGAACGATCAGGCCTCCATCGCCGCCCAGACGGTTGACCAGATGGTGGCCGCATGCCTTGCTGCAGCGGCAGCGGGCGACAGCGACGCGTTGTTCGATCTGGGCGTCGTCACATCGACCGGCAGCCATGGCTTGCCATGTGATCTGATCGAGGCCCACAAGTGGTTCAACCTTGCCGCGGTGCGCGGCCATGAAGAAGCCGCGCTGTGCCGCGCCGAGGTTGCCGAAGACATGACCGCACGCGAGATCGCCGAAGCGCAGCGCAGCGCCCGCGAATGGCTGCGCGCAACTGCGACTGGCGCCAACGGTCGCCACGCCGCTTAAACTTACGTTGAATTGTTTCAGCCCTTTCTGAAGGGCGTCCGTTCGCCCAGCCAAAGCTGATCCTGCGCCACGCCGCGCCGTTCGCGCTCCAGAAAATCGGCAATGGCGCGGCGGAACCCCGGGTCTGCAATATAATGCGCGGACCATGTCGGCACCGGAGCATAACCGCGTGCCAGCTTGTGCTGGCCTTGCGCGCCGGCCTCGACCCGCTTCAGCCCGAGCGCAATCGCCGCGTCGATCGCCTGATAGTAGCACAGTTCGAAGTGCAGGAACGGCTTGTCGATCACTGCCCCCCAATAGCGGCCATAGAGCGCATCTGCGCCGATGAAATTGAGCGCGCCGGCCACTGGCTGCCCGCCGATGAAAGCCATCACCAACAGCACTTTGTCCGCCATCTGCTCGCCCAGCAATGTGAAAGCCGCCCGGGTCAGATAGGGGCGGCCCCATTTGCGCGAACCGGTATCCTGATAGAACACCCAGAATGCGTCCCAGTGCTCGGGCAGGATCGCTGCGCCGGTTAGGGCGCGGATTTCCACGCCGTCCTGCGCGCGCGCGCGCTCCTTGCGCAAGTTCTTGCGCTTGTCGGAGGAGAGCACCGCCAGAAAGTCGTCGAAGCTGGCATAACCGTGGTTTTCCCAGTGGAACTGCGTGTCGGTGCGTAGCAGCCACCCGGCCTGCTCGAACAGCGGGAGCTGCGCCGGCTCGATGAACGTGGCGTGCGCCGACGATAGCTCGTTCTGCTCGCACAGCTGCTCTGCCACACGCAGCAGGGGCTCTGCGAGTTCGAGGCTTTCCCCCAGCAACAGACGCGGCCCTGTTGCAGGAGTGAAAGGAACGCTGATCTGGAGCTTGGGGTAGTAGTTTCCGCCCGCGCGGTGCCATGCGTCAGCCCAGTTGTGATCGAAGACATATTCGCCCTGGCTGTGCGTTTTCAAATAGGCCGGCAAGGCGGCCGCAGCCACACCGGCCTGGTCCTCGATCACGATGGGCAGCGGCGACCAGCCGCTGGCACCGCCGACACTGCCTGATTCCTCCAGCAGCGAGAGGAAGGCGTGGCTGGTGAACGGATTGGCGGGGCCCGCCAGCCGGTCCCACTGCGCGCAAGGGATTTCGGCAACGGAATGGTGGACCCGCGCCGTCATGCTCACGCCGCCAACACCCCTTCGACGCCCGGCCCTTCGGCAATTGGCGCATCGGCTTGTGCGGCGGCACGGGCCGCCAGTTCAGGCGAGTTCACCGTCCAAGTGAGCAGCGGCAGGCCCCGGCGGCGCAATGCGGCGGCGAACCGGCTGGGCAGATCGCGCACGTCGTAGGCAAGGAATTGCGGGCGCGCCTGCCACAAGGCCAAATGCCGCCGGGTCTGGGCAAACAGGGTGCGCTTGGCGCTTTCGGTGATAATCAACCCGCGCAGCGTATGCGGCGAATAGCGCGCAAACCAGCGCGAGACGCGCGGATCGAAGCTCATCACCGCAACCTGGCCCTGATATCCCTCAAGCACCCGGCGCACAGCAAGGCATAGCGGCACGACATGCAGATCTGGCCGGGACTTGATCTCGATCAGCAGCGGCACGTGACCGCCGATCAGATCGAGCATCTGGCGAAGGGTAGGAATGTGATCATCCCCGCCGGTCAGCGCGAGCTTGCCAAGCTGCGCCGCGCTGTAGTCGATCAACTGCCCGGTCTGGCCGGTCAGCCGCGCAAGATCCCAATCGTGGAACACCATCGCTTGCCCATCGCTGCTGCGCTGGACATCGCATTCGATGCCAAGGCCGCGCACGATCGCCTCGGTAAAGGCAGCAGCAGAATTTTCGATGACGCCGGGACCATGCAGGCCGCGATGCGCAAAGACGTTAGTTTTGAGCCATTCGACGCGAGCGCCCGGCGGCGCAGGCGCAAACCAGCGATCAAGCAGTGCGAATAGCAAATACAGCATCGATTTCTAACGCAACCCCCAGCGGAAGGACCGGCACGCCGACCGCGCTGCGCGTGTGGCGGCCAGCTTCACCGAACGCAGCAACCATCAATTCGGAGGCGCCATTGGCGACTTTGGGTTGATCCGTGAAATCATTGGTCGAGGCGATGAAGGCACCCAGTTTGACCACGCGTTCGACCCGGTCGAGCGAGCCCAACGCCGCTTTGGCCTGCGCCAGCAGCAGCAGACCGCAAGCACGCGCTGCCGCGATCCCTTCATCGAGCGAGACGGTTTCGCCCAGCCGCCCGGTGATGAACTTGCCATCGGCGAACGAGACCTGGCCCGAGACATAAAGAAACCCGCCAACCTCGACCGCCGGGACATACGCCGCGACCGGGGCCAGCGGCGCGGGCAAAGTGATGCCGAGTTCGTCCAGCTTTGCCGCAATGCTATCCATCGACTTTTGCTCCGTTCACTTGCGCCATGAGCCACGGCAGCGCGGCTGTCCATTCATCGATCCGGGCGTGAGCATGCCCGGCCTGATGCGCGCAGGCAATATGGCGAGCGATCATCGGCTCGCCGCACAAATGGAGCCGGGCGACATGCGGCGTAAGATCGGCGACGGAGCCATGATGCTGCGGCAGATCATCGATGAACACCGCGCGGCTGGGCTTGTATTCCTCGAGGATCGCTTTCAGCGCGGGGCCTTTGGGGCCGGTGTTGGTGAAAACGCGGGCATGGATGCCGACGTTTTCCAGTTGCCGGGTGCGCGCTTCCCGCCGGTCGTCGTTCAGATTGGTGAGAATGACGACTTCGGCATGTTCGGCAAGCGCATTGATCCCTTCGACCGCGCCAGCAATGGGCATTTGGCGGTGCATCTCGTTATCGAAAAACAGCCCCAGCAGCCGCCAGATATCCTTGGGTTCGACCACGCTGCCATCGTGAACATAGCGCATCGCCTGGCTGAAATCATGGTCTTGCATGCTGAAGGTGATGCCATGCTGCTCGCCCAGCCAATCGCTGTAAGGCGCGACCATATGAAGCAGCACTTCATCGCAATCGCTAATGACCAGCGGACGGTTCATGACAAGTTCTCCCGGGCGGCGATGAGGGTGGCAGGGTCTATTTCGAGCGCATCTGCCGCCGCGACAAGATCTGCTTCGTGATTCGCCAGAAAATCTAGGACAGCGGCGAGCATCGCCGGATCATTGAGGCCATCCCGCAGCGTTTCGGGCGTAAGCCCGGTGAGCGCGAGGAAACGTTCCGCCCGGTCGCCATCGGTTAGCACCCACCCGAGCGCCTGAAGCGCCAGTGCCGCTGAATCGGGAACGGAAGCGGGCTTACGAATGATTGTCAGGACCTTTCAGGGTCAATAGGAGAGATTTCTGGCCTGCAG
>NZ_CAMBTS010000144.1 GCF_945870625.1 Novosphingobium sp. Chol11
TCGCCATACTTTTCGCCAAACAGCGCCATCGCGCCTGCCGCAATCGCATCATCGGGCGTCATCAGCCGCGTCGTCACCGGCGCATTGGCGCGGATCTCGGCGTTCACTTCGGCTTCGATCACCGCCAGATCCTCGGCCGACAGTGGGGCGGGATGCGAGTAATCAAAACGCAGCTTGTCGGGCGCGACGAGGCTGCCTTTCTGCGTCACATGGCTGCCCAGTCGGTCGCGCAGCGCCTGATGCAGCAGATGCGTGGCGGAATGATTGGCGCGCGTGGCATCGCGCCGCGCGACATCGACCGCGAGCAGCACCGCGTCGCCCAACTTGATCGTGCCAGCCGCAACGCGCCCGTGATGCGCATGCAAGCGGCCGAGCGGTTTGGCGGTATCGGAGACCCCGATGCGCAAGCCCTCGTTGGTCGAAATCACCCCGGTATCGCCGGTCTGCCCGCCGCTTTCGCCGTAAAATGGGGTCTGGTTGGTGAGCACGATGACGTCTTCACCCTCGCTCGCGGACTGGACTTCCTTGCCATCCCGCACCAGCGCGACGACCATGCCCTCGCCGCTGGTGGCAGTGTAGCCGGTAAACTCGGTCGCGCCCTCGCGCTCGGCGATGTCAAACCACACCTCGCTGTCCGCCGCCTGGCCTGATCCCTTCCACGCCGCACGGGCCGCCGCTTTTTGCTGCGCCATCGCCGCGTCGAACCCTTCGCGGTCGACGGTGATGCCGCGCGCGCGCAGGGCATCTTCGGTCAGGTCATAAGGAAAGCCGAAGGTGTCATAGAGCTTGAAGGCGGTTTCACCGGGCAGCTTGTCGCCCATGCCGAGCGCGCCGGTGGTCTCGTCGAGCAACCGCAGACCGTTGGACAAGGTGCGGCGAAACTGCATTTCCTCGCGCAGCAGCGTTTCCTCGATCATGGGCTGCGCGCGGCCCAGTTCCGGGAAAGCCTGCCCCATTTCGGTGACCAGCCCCCCCACCAACCGGTGCATCAACGGCTCCTTTGCGCCAAGGAGATGCGCGTGGCGCATCGCGCGCCGCATGATCCGCCGCAGCACGTAGCCGCGCCCTTCGTTCGAGGGCAGCACGCCGTCTGCCAGCAAAAAGCTGCACGAGCGCAGATGATCCGCAATCACGCGGTGGCTGGCTGTGTTCTCCCCCTCGGCCCGCACCCCGGTCAGGCTCTCGCTCGCGGCAATCAAGGCACGGAAAGTGTCGGTATCGTAATTGTCGTGCTCGCCCTGCATGACTGCGGCGATGCGCTCAAGCCCCATACCGGTATCGATCGAGGGGCGCGGCAGATTGCCGGTGATCTGTCCGGCAGTCTGCTCGAACTGCATGAACACCAGATTCCAGATCTCGATGAAGCGGTCGCCGTCTTCCTCCGGCGATCCCGGCGGGCCGCCGCAGATGTGGTCGCCGTGGTCATAGAATATCTCGGAGCACGGGCCGCATGGACCATCATCGCCCATCGCCCAGAAGTTATCCTTGGTGGCGATGCGGATGATGCGGTCTTCGGGCACGCCGGCGATCTTGCGCCACAAGTCGAACGCCTCGTCGTCGGTATGATAGACGGTGACCAAAAGCTTTTCTTTGGGCAGGCCCCACTCGCGGGTCAGCAAGGTCCAGGCATTGGTGATCGCCTGATCCTTGAAATAATCGCCGAACGAGAAATTGCCGAGCATTTCGAAGAACGTGTGATGCCGCGCGGTGTAGCCGACATTGTCGAGATCGTTGTGCTTGCCCCCGGCGCGGACGCATTTCTGGCTGCTGGTGGCGCGCGAGATGGCGCGCTTCTCAAGGCCGGTAAACACGTTCTTGAACGGCACCATCCCGGCGTTGGTGAACATCAGGGTAGGGTCGTTATAGGGCACCAGCGGCGTAGATGGCACGATCTCGTGGCCTGCGGCGCCAAAGTACTCGAGGAAGGACCGGCGGATATCGTTCGAGGATGTCATGGGTTAAGCGATTAGGCGAGCGTTTGGCGTGTGCCAAGCACGTTTCGACTTAAGCGTTATCGGCGGCGGCGCTGACCAACCATGCCGCGGCGGGAAAGCACACCCGCCCGCCCACGTGGCGCGACTGGACCAGCTCGAGCAGGCCCCGTTCGAAGGCGGGCCGGGCGTTATCGGGCAAAGTACGGATCGCAGCGGCGGCAGGGCCGATCCGGCTCAAGAGCGATAATGCGTCCGCTACCGGATTGGTGCCCGTGCCCGCGACATAAGCAAAATCGAGCTTGCGGAAGGTTACATCACGCCAGCCTTTGAGGCAGCGGCGAACATGGTCCGGATCGGCAAAGGCAAACGGCCCCGGCGCGAACGGATCGGCGGCAACGGGCTTGGCAGGCGGCAGCAGCTCCCTGATCTCAGTCGCCCAAGTGTTCTCGGAGACCGAACGGAAGCAGGAGAACACCATCCGCGCGCCCGGCGCGGCGCGGCGCGCCAGATGGGCAAAGGCGGCGGGCGGGTCTTCGAAAAACATCACGCCGTGGCGCGAGACATAGAGATCGGGCGCACCGCCCGGGGCAATCCAGCTGGCCGCATCGGCCACGGTGAAGCTCAGATTCGCCAGCCCCTCGGCGCGGGTCATGGCGGTCTCCACCAACTCGGCCGAGATATCGACGCCAACGACCTGCGCTGCGGGCCGGTCGCGGGCCACCGCCAGCGCGATCTCGCCGGCACCGCAGCCGATATCGACCACCTTGGCTCCCGGCTCGGCGGCAATAGCGCGCAGCAAATCCGGCGTGAGCGCCGCAAACGTGCGGTCGGTACGCTCCCACTCGGCCGCCCAGTTGCGGCCTACGCCGCCTTGCCAATCGCTCGCGCTGGTCATGGCAGGCAGGTTACGCGCAGACCCGCCTGCCAACAAGCACGTTCGTTCAGGTAGCGAAGTATGCTCCGCTCTTTGCACGGGCGCGCTGCCAGGCCGGGCGGGCGTGTATCGCAGCGACGAACGCGGCCAATTTGGGGTAGACGTCCCCTGCCCCCTGCATGATCGCAACTTCGGCGGGGAAGCTGAGCATGACATCAGCGCCGGTCCAGCCATCGCCGATGAAGTGGCCGGAAGGCCGCAGGATCTGCTCCATATAGCCAAAATGCGCCGCGAGCTGTTCGTCGATCCGCTCGCGCAGCGGCGCGCCGGCATCGCCAAGGCGCGACACATAGAGGTTGAGCAGGATCGGGGTCATCGCCGATCCTTCGGCAAAGTGCATCAATTCAAGATGGCGGAGCGCATCGTCACTGCCCGCTTCGGGCAACCATGCCGGGCCATAGCGATCGCACAGCACCTGCACGATCGCCCCCGATTCCTCGATCATCCGGCCATCGATCTCGAGCAGCGGCGATTTGCCCAGCGGATGCAGCGCCTTGAGTTCAGGCGGGGCGAGATTGGTCTGGGCATCGCGCTGATAGGACTTGAGCTCGTAAGCGTGCCCAAGTTCTTCGAGGAGCCAAAGGATGCGCTGCGAACGGCTATTGTTGAGGTGGTGAATGACAATCGACATGAGGCTCTCCCGATTCCTGTTTGCGGCAGGCTAGGGATGAACCAGCCGGTTGAACAGGGCCAGTAGACCTGTAAGCCGGACAAAGAAATCGGCGCGTTCCGTCCGGGGAACGCGCCGATCTTTGGAATGGCAGCAAGCCGGGGGATGGCGCTGGCTTGCCGCCTGAAAGCTCAGATGTCGTCGTCCGCGTCCGGACCAGCCATCAGGCCTTCGGCGACCTTGTCGGTCTGGCTGCGGATCGCAGCTTCCAACCGGTCGCAAATCTCTGCATTGTCGCGCAGGAAAGTCTTCGCGTTCTCGCGCCCCTGCCCGATGCGGATCGAATCGTAGCTGAACCACGAACCCGACTTCTCGACGATCCCGGCCTTGACCCCAAGATCAAGAATTTCGCCGATCTTGGAAATACCCTCGCCGTACATGATGTCGAACTCGACCTGCTTGAACGGCGGCGCGACCTTGTTCTTGACGACTTTGACGCGCGTCGCGTTGCCGACGATCTCGTCGCGGTCCTTGATCTGACCGGTGCGGCGGATATCGAGGCGGACCGAGGCATAGAACTTGAGCGCATTACCGCCGGTGGTCGTTTCGGGATTGCCGTACATCACCCCGATTTTCATGCGCAACTGGTTGATGAAGATCACCATGCAGCGCGAGCGGCTGATCGAGCCGGTCAGCTTGCGCAAACTCTGCGACATCAAGCGGGCTTGCAGGCCGACGTGACTGTCGCCCATCTCGCCTTCGATTTCGGCGCGAGGAACCAGCGCGGCGACCGAATCCACCACCAGCACATCGATCGCATTGGAACGCACCAGCGTATCGACGATTTCCAGCGCCTGTTCGCCAGTATCGGGCTGCGAGACGATCAGTTCATCGATATTGACGCCCAGCTTGCGGGCATAGACCGGATCGAGCGCATGCTCGGCATCGACGAAGGCAGCGGTGCCGCCGCCGCGCTGCGCCTCGGCAATCACGTGCAGCGCCAGCGTGGTCTTGCCCGAGCTTTCCGGACCATAAATCTCGATCACCCGGCCGCGCGGCAAGCCGCCCACGCCCAGCGCGATATCGAGCCCGAGCGATCCAGTAGGGATCACTTCAACCTGCATCGTCTCCTTCGAGCCGAGCCGCATCGCCGAGCCCTTTCCAAAAGCCTTGTCGATCTGCGCGAGCGCTGCTTCCAGCGCCTTGTGACGATCCGCGTCCTTGGCCATGTTTTTGTCTTTGCCTTCCTGAATGAGCTTGAGCTGCGCTGCCATGGCTTCTCACTTCCCTTGCTAGAGGCGGCCTACACGAACCGTCAACAACGACCTTGTACTCTCTTCGTTCCAACAGAACAAGGGGGGAACAAATTTTTCTCGCCATTTTCGAAGCAAACAATCGCAAGCACTTAGGGCATAAGGGGAATTACGGCGGCGGAGCAATGTTCCATGCCGCGCGGGCGGCGATGCCGGTCATGGCGCGTGCCGCAAGATCACGAAAAAAGCCGCTCGAGACCGATTGGTGGCGGACCGATTCCCAGTCGGGAATCGTTCCTAAGTTGACGAAGTTGACACAGTCCAGAGAGAAGAATGCAGCGGCCTTGGCGGTGCCCCTAAGGCAGGTCTGGGATGCAGGGTTGCGGCGAAAGTCCATGCCGCTGGTTTGCCCCACGGCGGCGATGTAGGAAAATGGTTTTGCGGTTGTAAGGCTTAAGGCCCTCGCCTGCGCGCACCGGGGGCGCGGCGCAGGCTACTTGCTTGCAAAGAAGACTACTTGCGCACAAAGAACGGCAGCGGTTCACCGGCTTTGGCATCGAACGCGCGCCAATCTTCGCCCAGAGCAGTGAGCGCGCTGGCGGCAATCTGGCTTTGGCTGAGGCATTTGCCGTCCTCAAAAGTATCGAGTACAGGCGCCGAAGCGTCCACCCCGGGGCCGATCGCGCCGAGCCAGATCTGCTCTGAGCCCGGGAAGCCAGCCTTGTCCGGAATGGTGAAGCCCGCAGGATCGAGCGCCACCGAGGCCGCGCTGCCGTGTTCGGTCCACGCGCCGCCGAACCCGGTGCCGCGCCCGTGGTCGGTGGTGACGATCAGCGTGGTTTTGCCGCGCGTCTCCGGATCGGCCTGCGCCATCCGCCAGAGCTCGGCGATGAAATCGTCGTCGCGGTTCATCGCGGCAAGATAGCCGGGATAATCGCCGATATGCGCCAGTTCATCGGTATCACCGAGGCCGACATAGAGCACCCGCGGCTTCTGGGTGCGCCAGGCATCAAGCGCCAGCCGCATCGTCAGGGTTTCGGTGGGATACCGTTGGCCCAGCCCCGGATTGACAGGCACACCGCTACGCTTGTCGTTGATGATATAGGGGAAAACGTCCCAGTTGCCGAA
>NZ_CAMBTS010000145.1 GCF_945870625.1 Novosphingobium sp. Chol11
CGTTCCCATGGGAAGAAGTCGCCTTCGGGCTTGCGGCCGAAGTGGCCGTAGGCGGCGGTGGGCTGGTAGATCGGCTTGTTGAGGCCAAGGTGGGTGCGGATGGCGCGCGGGGTCAGGCCGCCAAGGCGCGTGATCGCAAGGATCGCCGCTTCGATGGCATCATCGCCATGGGGGCTGGTGTCGTGCGTATCGACATAGAGCGAGAGCGGCTGCGAGACGCCGATGGCGTAGGCAATCTGGATGGTGCAGCGCGTGGCGAGGCCCGAGGCGACCACATTCTTGGCAAGGTAGCGGGTGATGTAGGCTGCCGAGCGATCGACCTTGGTCGGGTCCTTGCCCGAGAACGCGCCGCCGCCGTGCGGGCTGGCGCCGCCGTACGTATCGACGATGATCTTGCGGCCGGTGAGGCCTGCGTCGCCGTCCGGTCCGCCGATCTCGAACGAGCCGGTCGGGTTGATGTAATACTTGGTGTCGCGCAGCAGCACCGGCGGGATCACGTCGGCGACAACGCGCTTCACGTAATCGTGCAGCTCGGCTTCGTTCTCGCCTTCGTCATAGCCTGGCGCATGCTGGGTGGAGACGACCACGGCGGTGGCGGCGACGGGCAGCGAGCCTTCGTAACGCAGCGTCACTTGGCTCTTGGCGTCAGGCTCGAGGAACGGGGCCGCGCCTGAGTGGCGGTCGGCGGCCATGCGCTCGAGAATCTTGTGGCTGTAATAGAGCGTCGCGGGCATCAGGTCGGGCGTCTCGTCGGTGGCATAGCCGAACATGATGCCCTGATCGCCTGCGCCTTCGTCCTTGTTGTCGCCTGCGTCGACGCCCTGCGCGATGTGCGCGGATTGGCCGTGGAGGTGGTTGAGGAACGTGAAGGTCTCCCAGTGGAAGCCCTCCTGCTCATAGCCGATGCGCTTTACTGTCGCGCGCACCGCCTGCTCGATTTCTTCCTGCGCGCCGGGTGCCCATTCGCCGTTCTCGTAAACGCCCTTGCAGCGGATTTCGCCGGCCAGCACGACCAGCTGCGTTGTCGTCAGCGTTTCGCAGGCGATGCGCGCTTCGGGATCCTTTGAAAGGAAAAGATCGACGATGGAGTCGCTGATCTGGTCGGCGACTTTGTCGGGATGGCCTTCGGAAACGCTCTCGGAGGTAAACAGGTAATCGCTGCGCATGGATGAATCCTGATATAAAGCTTTCTTTATATCTCCCCTAGCGAGATCGCTTGGCGCTTGCAACCATGATAGCGCAGACCAGCAATAGAGCAGCCCAGATCAGCGCAAGCGCATTTCCGATGCGCGCAAACAAGGTGGGCGGATGGGCAGGGGGCACCATTCCATCGAGGCGCCCTGCCACCCCCAGCGGCAGGAATTGGCGCACCACGCCGTCGGCATCGATCACCGCGCTGATCCCGGTGGTGGTCGAGCGCAGCACCGGCAGGCCCTCTTCGATCGCGCGCATCCGCGCCTGCGCCAGATGCTGGGGCGGGCCCCACGCTCCAAACCAGCCGTCGATCGAGGGATTGAAGATGTAGTCCGGCCGTGCCGAACGGTCGGTCACTTCGCCTGAAAAGATGATTTCATAGCAAACCTGAACGCCTGCCTTGCCCCAGCCGCCCTTGGCCGGATTGCCAAAGTCGGTGGTCCGGGGGCCGGGGCCGGCAAGAAAATCGACCGTTCCCCCGACCAGCCGCGAAAGACCGATCGATTCGAGAATCGGCCGCATCGGCAGATATTCGCCATAAGGCACCAGATGCGCCTTGCTATAGCTGCCCCGGATGGTGCCCCGGCCATCGAGCGCGGTGACCACGTTGCTCGCGCCGACGATGCGGCCATTTTGCTGGGCAAGATCGGTCGCCCCTGTCAGCAGCAGGCTGCGCGGGCCGATCACCTTGCCCATCCGCGACCGCGCCAAGGCGGGATCGGCCCCATAGGTGCTCTGCGCATACCAGATCGGCGCGTAGCCGGGTCGCAGATAATCGGGCACGCCGCCTTCGGGCCAAAGCACCAGCCGGGTCTGCGCCGGGTTCACCGGCAGGGAAAGCCCCGCCGTGGTGCGGAAATGATCCTCGAACCGGGCGGCATCGTTGATCTGGTCTTGCGGCGTGTTCGGCTGGACCAGTGTGAACGCCAGCGTGCCTTCCTCGCCGCTCCCTCCCAGCGGGAGGAGGAACAGTGCCCCCGGCAGGAGCGCATGGATGGCCGCCGCGCGCCATTTCTGCAATTTTGCCGCGCGCGCGGCAAACAGCCATTGGCCCGCCAGCAACACGACCAGACCGGACAAGGCATACGTGCCCAGCCAAGGCGCGATGAGGGAAAGGCCCGGCCGGGAAAAAGGGCCGAGCGCTACCACCGCCAGCGGGTTCCAGGGAAACCCGGTGAAGGCCCAAGCGCGCAACCATTCGGCAATGATCCAGAAGGCCGCGAGGGCGGGAACCAGCGCCGCCTGCCGCCGCCGCGCCAGCATCGCCGCCGCCCATGCCGCGAGCGCCGGAAAGATTGCGAGATAGCTCGCCAGCAGCAGCACCGCGATCCAGCCGAGCCATGCGGGCATTTGTGCCTGATACGTAAAGGCCTTGGCAATCCAGTTGTTGCCAACAGCGAACAGGCCCAGCCCGAACAGCCAACCGCTTCCGGCGGCGCGCAGCGGGCTGCGCGCCGCCTCGATTCTGCCGATGCAATAGGCCAGCGCCAGCAGGGTTGCCGGCCACAGCGCGAGCGGCTGGAAACCGGTTGCGGCGGCCCCCCCTGCGGCGATCAGACCGATTCCGCTGCCCCATACATCGCGGCCGCGAGAGCGGCCTTGCGCCGTCATGCCCGGATCATCCGCCGATACATCCTGATGCTGCGCAGGTTGCCGCGAAGATCAACCTTCGGCCGGTGCCGCCGCTTCGGGCAAAGGGGTGTTGCGCGGACGACCACGGCGCTTGGGCGCGGGCGCTTCTGCATCAGGGATTTCGAATGCGGCGTCTGCCGGCGCATCGGCGGGTACCATGCGTTCGGGCTCGGTCAATTCGGGTTCGGTCAATTTGGGTTCGGCCAGTTCGGGCTCCGCCCGAATGCCAATCGCGGGAGGCAGGATCGACGGATCGAGGCTCGCAGTCGGCGCTGCATCGGCTTCGCGCGGGGCGCGGCCGTCGCGGCGCGGACGAAGCCCGCGCGGTCCGCGATTATCGCGCACGAACGGGTTCTCATCGGCACCGCCGACCGGCTCGCCTTCGGCGGCACGCACCATTTCAGCCTGGGCGCTCTGGGCTGGGCCACTCTGGGTAGAAGCAATCTCCGCGTGCGGGCGGCGATCCTCGCGCGGCTCGCGCGGCGGGCGTGCATCGCGCTGATGGCGTGGTTCAGCGCCGGAACGTTCGCCGGATTCGCGGGGAGCGCCCGCATTGTTCTCGCGTTCGCGGGTATCGCCATCGCGCCCATCGCGCCCGTCGCGATTGCCATCGCGAAACTGGTCGCGCGGCTGCTCTCGTGGCTGATCGCGCGGGTTTTCGCGTTGGTTCTCACGGGGCGCATCGCGTTCATCGCGGCGGCCTTGGCGATCGAATCCGGCGAAATCGGCATCCATGCCATATTCCATCGTATCGTCTTCGGCCTCGCCCTCGCTCCAACGATCACCCGCAGCTCCGCCGTTCTGGCGTGGGCGTTGATCGTCCGGGCGCACGCGGCTGTCGGCGATCACCCGGAAATAATGATCGGCAAACTGAAGGTAGTATTCGGCTTGGACCCGGTCACCGTTGAGGTGCGCGTCCTGCGCTTGTTTGCGATATTTTTCGAGCATCTGGGGCGCATTGCCCCGTGCGCGGCTATCGATGCGGTTGAGTTGCTGGCCGCCGCCGCCACCTTGCGGACGATTATTGGTCCTGCCGCGGCGGCGGTTGTTATTGTTCCCACGATTGTTGTTCAAGTCAGACACATCCTTGTCCGGGACGGCCCATCCGGTACGTCCAAAATACCGTGCGGCCGCGCCACCCTTTACCCCGTGCTCGCGGTGCGCGATGCCGTGGTTCCCAGCATCTGCGTGTTATCGGTTAGCGTAACCGATCATCATTGCAGATGGTGGATCTGGCCGGGACGGGAAAACCTCATCCGTCACCCCTGCCTGCCCTCTAGGTAGTCGGCAGCTTACGCCTTGCCAAGTGAAATATTCGGTAACACCGCCATTTCAAGCGCGCGCGGCCGCCCGGCCAGATCGCGGTGAAGCTTTGCCGACAAGTCGGCGGCATGCGCCAGCGCCTTGACCGCGTCGGCCTGCGTTGCGCCGATCTCGATCATCGCTGCCCCGCCGGGCATCAGGAGCCGGGAAAGCTGCGGCATCAGCACGCGGTAAGCATCCAGCCCGTCCGCTCCGGCAAACAGCGCTTCGGCAGGCTCAAACCCGCGCACCGATGGCGCCAGTTCGGCCTCGCGCTCGACATAGGGCGGATTGGCGAGGATGAGGTCGAATTGCCCAAGATCATCCGCCCAATCCGGCGCACTCCAGTCGCGCTGAACCACGCTGGCCTTGCCGTGGCGCGCGGCATTGCCCTGCGCGATCTGGCAGGCGGCGTGCGAGCGGTCGATGCCGATGGCCTCGGCCTCGCTCCACAGCGATTGCGCCGCGATCAACAGCGCGCCCGATCCTGTGCCAAGGTCGAGAATGCGCCCTGGCGGGCATTCGCCAAAGCGCGCTCGCGCCGCATCGATCAGCACTTCGGAATCCCCCCGGGGGATCAACACTGCCGGGCTCACATCCAGTTCAAGGCCATAAAACGATTGTGAACCAAGGATATAGGCGACGGGTTCGTGGGCCAGACGGCGCTCCAGCAACGACCTGAAGCTGGCTGGAGGTTGCCCATCCAGGTGCCGCAGCAGCAAGTCGCTGCGCGTGATGCCAAGCGCATGCGCCATCAGCACTTCGGCATCGAGCCGCGCGGTGTCGCTGCTCGCCGCAAGCTGTGCCGCCCCCGTGCGGATCGCTGCGCCGATCGTCGGCGGCGCGCTGTCGGGCATCCCCAATTCAGGTATCAAGCGCGGCCAGCCGCTTGGCCTGGTCTTCGGCAATCAGCGCGTCGATCAGCTCGCCGAGCCCGGCGCCTTCGAGCACTTCGGGCAGGCGATGAAGCGTCAGGTTGATGCGGTGATCGGTCACGCGGCCTTGCGGAAAATTGTAGGTGCGGATGCGTTCGGATCGGTCGCCCGATCCCACCATTGCCTTGCGCGCCTCGGCCTCTGCGCCATGGGCCTCGGCGCGGCGCAAATCATAAAGGCGGGTGCGCAGCACCTGCATCGCCTTGTCCTTGTTCTTGTGCTGGCTGCGCTGGTCCTGCTGGATCACGACAAGGCCGGTGGGCAAGTGGGTGAGGCGCACCGCGGAATCGGTGGTGTTGACATGCTGCCCGCCCGCGCCGCTCGCGCGGTAGATGTCGATCTTGATGTCGCCGGGATCGATTTGCACATCCACTTCGTCGGGCTCGGGCAGCACCGCCACCGTCGCCGCGCTGGTATGGATGCGCCCGCCGCTCTCGGTCACGGGCACACGCTGCACGCGGTGGACCCCGCTTTCATACTTCAGCCGGGCAAACACCCCGGTACCCGCGATATTGGCGACGACTTCCTTGAAGCCGCCGATCTCGTTGGCGCTGGTGCTGATCACCTCGATCCGCCAGCCCTGCTCGGCGGCAAACTTTTCATACATGCGCAGCAGATCGGCGGCAAACAGCGCGGCCTCGTCCCCGCCGGTGCC
>NZ_CAMBTS010000146.1 GCF_945870625.1 Novosphingobium sp. Chol11
TCATCTGTCGCCGCTACGACCCGATCACGCAAATCCTGAGATAAAGCTCTGGCCATCCATGCTGGCCTCCTGCCCAGCCAGCAGGATGAATCAGATTTTCAACGCCGCTGGAATCCTTCGCGATTCAGAGGCTGTGGAAAACGCTCTAAGGGGAGCAAAGTGCTCGGAAACTAGCTCAGAATTCCATGATTGCTGCCAGCTTGCGCGGGGCGACAGACATCCAGCTGCGCTGCAAGCTCTCGGCGATATCGTCCCAATCGGTATCGCCCAGATCGAGCCGGATCGCGATCCAGCCGTCGCCGAAGTAGGCAGGGCGAAAGAAGCGCGCGGGGTCGGTCTCGATCAAGTGCTGCTGCTCGTCGAGGCCGCTGATCTTGACCAGCAGCGCGATCCGGCCGTCGCCGTGATGGTTGGCGTTGACGTAGGCGAATTTCTTGCCCTTCACGATGCCGAAGCAGGCCATGCCGTGGCTGACGGTTTCTTCCGCTTCGGGTAGCGCCATGGCATGTTTGCGCACTTCACCGATGAGGTGGGCCGGATCGGTTTCGCGCGTGACCAGCGCGGCAAGGCAGCGCGCATAGAGCTGATGTTCGGCAATCAGCACGCGGCCGGCGAGCTGGTCTGCATCATCGCCGGGCAGGATGGCGACGGCGGTCTGGCCCAGCATCGGGCCTTCATCAAGCTGCGCAGTGACCAGATGCACGGTGCAACCGCCGTGCTCGTCACCCGCCGCGAGCGCGCGTTCGTGGGTTTGGAGGCCAGTGTACTTGGGCAGCAGCGAGGGATGGATATTGACCATCCGGCCCTCCCACCGCGCGACGAATTCGGGGCTGAGGATGCGCATGTAGCCTGCCAGCGCGATGAAACGCGCGCCGCTGGCCAGAACCTGCGCCTCAAGCGCGGCATCATGATCGGCGCGCGCCATGCCTTTGTGGGGCAGCGCGAAGGTCGCGGTGCCTTCGGCTGCGGCGAGCCGCAATCCCGCAGCGGCAGGGTTGTTCGAGGCAACCAGCACGATTTCGTAAGGGCAGTCTGCAGCGCGGCTGGCATAGAGCAGCGCGGCCATGTTGGTGCCCGTGCCCGAGATGAAGACGGCGACCGGAACCCGGTCAGCCATGATGCACCGCTTCCCAAGGTGCACGGGCAGACCAAGCCTCGTCGCTGCCGAACACGGTGCAGCCTTTTTCGCCCGCGACAACTTCGCCGATGCGGTGAACGGTCTCGCCCGCTGCTGCAAGATCGGTGCTAAGGGATGCAGCCTCTGCGGGAGCGACCGCAAGCACCATGCCGAGGCCGCAATTGAAGGTGCGGGCCATTTCTGCAGGCTCGATCTGGCCCTGCGCCTGGAGGAAGGCCATCAGCCGCGGCTGTTCCCACGCATCTGCATCAATCCGCGCGTGGAGCCCGCGCGGCAGCACGCGCGGCACGTTTTCGAGGAGGCCGCCGCCGGTGATATGCGCCAGCGCGTGGACGCGGCCCGCGCGCAGCAGCGGCAGCAGGCTTTGCACATAGATCCGCGTCGGCTCGATCAAGAGATCGATGAGCAGGTGATCCATGTCGAACAGCGCCGGGCGATCCAGCTTCCAGCCCTTGTCCGCCGCCAGCCGCCGCACCAGCGAATAGCCGTTGGAATGGACGCCGGATGAGGCGAGGCCCAAGAGCACATCGCCCTCTGCCACATGATCGCCGGTCAATTGCTGGCCGCGCTCGACCGCGCCGACGCAAAAGCCCGCGAGGTCATAATCGCCGGGCGCGTACATCCCCGGCATCTCGGCGGTCTCGCCGCCGATCAGCGCGCATCCGGCCAGCTTGCAGCCATCGGCAATCCCCGCGATCACCCGTTCGGCCACGCCATTGTCAAGCTTGCCAGTGGCGAAGTAATCCAAGAAAAACAGCGGCTCCGCGCCCTGAACGATCAGATCGTTGACGCACATCGCGACCAGATCGATGCCAATTGCATCGTGCCGATCGTGATCGATCGCGAGCTTGACTTTGGTGCCTACGCCATCATTTGCCGCGACGAGCAAGGGATCGCTATAACCCGCTGCGCGCAGATCGAAAAAGCCGCCAAATCCGCCAAGCTCGGCATCGGCGCCGGGCCGCGCGGTGGACTTTGCCAAGGGGCCGATTGCGCGGACCAGCGCATTGCCTGCGGCGATGTTAACGCCGGCCTGCGCATAGCTGTAGCCGCGCGGTTTATCTTCGTTTGCTGCCATGACCGAGGCGATTAGCGCTTTCCTGCTTGGATTTCCACTTGCCTTTGGGCAAAAGCGCGCCGAGCAAACCTGCTTGGCGGTGGACAAACCGACCTCATGGAGTTCCCTTGGCCGCAGTGCGCTCGATTCTGAACGATAAGCCCCGCCGCCAGACCCTGATCGCCGCCGCGTTGGCGTTGCTGATCGGTCTTGCTGGAGCCGCGCTATTTGCCCAGATCGAGGGCGAGCGCGGGATTGCGCCGATTGCCAGCAATGGCGATTTTGAAGTGACCGGGATCGAGGTCAACGTTCAGGGAGAAAGCGCCGAAGACGCCCGCATGAAAGGCTGGCGCGAGGCGCAGCGCCAGGCGTGGGAAAAGCTCTGGAAAACCAACGGACTTGGCGGCGGGGGCGGCGCGCCCGCGCTCGATGATGGCACGATCAATGGCATGGTTTCGGCGGTGGTGGTAGAACGCGAGCAGATCGGGCCGCGCCGCTATATTGCGACGTTGGGGGTGATCTTCGACCGCGCACGCACCGGCGGAATGCTGGGGCTGCAAGGGCAGATCGCGCATTCGGCGCCGCTGCTGGTGATCCCCGTGCTGACGCAAGGCGGCGTAACCTCGGTGTTCGAAACGCGCACGCCGTGGCAGAAGGCGTGGGCCGAATTTCGCACCGGAACCAGCGTGATCGATTATGTGCGGCCGGGCGGGGCCGGGGCCGATTCGCTGCTGCTGACCGCGGGGCAGCTTTCGCGCCGCAGCCGCAACTGGTGGCGGCTGCTGCTGGGGCAGTTTGGCGCAGCCGATGTGATCATGCCCACCGCCCGGCTCGAACGGCTCTGGCCCGGCGGCCCGGTGCGCGGCATTTTCACCGCGCGCTATGGGCCGGACAACCGATTTCTGGATTCGTTCGCGCTGACCGCGCCCAGCGAAGACAAGCTTCCCGCGATGCTGGCTGAAGCGGTGGCGAAAACCGACGCGATCTATGCGCAGGCGCTGGCAGACGGAAAGCTGGCTCCCGATCGTACCTTGGAGATGCAGCCGGTGCTGAGCCCGGAGACGATTGCGAGCATTCTGGCGCGGCTCGGCCCGGTCCGCGAGGCGGGGCCGCGCGACGCCGATCCTGCGGCGGCGGCCATCGAAAGCACCGGGCCAGCGCTCACCGCGATCACCGTGGAATTTGCCACGCCCGATGGCGCTGCGGTCGACAGCGGCCTTGCCGGGGTGCGCGCGGTGGCAGGGGTCAAAGGCGCGACGACCAGTTCGATCGCGATTGGCGGCACTTCGGTGATGAGCGTCAGCTTTGCCGGCGATATCGATGCATTGGCGGCTGGTTTGCGCGCGGCCGGTTGGAAAGTGACGCAGGGCGCAACCGCGCTGCGGATCCGCAAGTAACTGCGCGGCCTCGCCATGGCTCAGAATACATCGCAGATTGCGCTGCCCTTGCGGACGGCGGCCAGCGCTGAAACCATTGTTACCGGGCCTTCGCTCGCGCCGGTGATTGCCGCGCTCGGTGCGGCGCGCGACTGGCCGTTTCGCGCCGCCGTGCTCACCGGGCCGCCGCGTTCGGGCAAGAGCCTGATCGCGCGCTGGTTTGTGCAATCGGGGATGGGCGATGCGCTCGACGATGCCGACAGCCTGCCCGAGGACGCGGTGTTTCATCGCTGGAACCGCGCGCAGGCCGAAGATCGCGCGCTGCTGATGGTGCGCAACGGGACGGCGGGGGCTTGGCGACCCGCACTGCCCGATCTTGCCTCGCGATTGGGCGCGGCGCTGCTCATTGAAATCGGCGCGCCCGATGATGCATTGCTGCGCGCGCTGATCGCGGATCATGCCGCGCGGCGCGGGCTGGCGCTGGGCGAGGGGGTGCTCGATTACCTGATGCCCCGGATCGAGCGCAGCCATGCCGCCGCCGAAGCCACGGTGGAAACAATCGACCGCTTGTCTCTTGAGCGCAAGGCCGCCGTCACCATATCGCTGGTGCGGGATGCGTTGACGGAGCGGGTCCACGGTGTCCACGGCGGCGAATTGCAACCTCGCTTGCTTTAGCGGCCCAAACAGGGGAAGATTGCGCGCATGTTCGTTAGCCTCATCGCCTATCTGGACTCGATCCGCGCGCGCGATCCCGCGCCGCGTTCGCGCTGGGAAATCCTGCTTTATCCGGGCCTGATGGCGGTTGGCTTTCACCGCGTGGCGCATGCGCTGTTTCGCGCGCGGTTGTTTTTTCTGGCGCGGGTGATCAATCATCTTTCGCGCTTTTTGACCGGAATCGACATTCATCCCGGCGCGAAGATAGGCAAGCATCTGTTTATCGACCACGGCTTTACCGTGATCGGAGAGACTGCCGAGATCCATGACAACGTGACGATCTATCAATGCGTGACGCTAGGCGGGACCAATCCGGCCAATGGCGTGCCGGGCAAACGCCACCCGACTTTGTGCGACAACACGATCATCGGATCGGGCGCGCAGATCCTGGGGCCGATCACGGTGGGCGTGCGGGCGCGGGTCGGCGCGAATGCGGTGGTGACCGAGGATGTGCCCGAAGGCGCGACGATGGTTGGCCTGAAAGCGCGATCGACTTTGGTGCCGGTGGCGACCTGGCTCAAGGATTTCATTCCCTATGGCACCCCCTGCAAGGAGCCATGCGAGCCTTGTGAACCCGCCGATCTGGCGCGGGTCGATCAGCTAGAAAACGAGGTCGCCACCCTGAAAGCGCAAGTTTCAGCTTTGCTCGCGGCGCGCGAGAGCGCGAGCGAGAGTGAGGCGAAGTCGCCTGCCCCGACGAGCGGCGATGCCCAGCGCAAGGCCCGCGGCTAAGCGTGGCCGGAGCAGGCGAGAACGCGGGGACGAAAGCAGGCGGGGCAACGATTGTCGCCTTTCCGCAGCCCCGCAGCGCGGAGCAGGTGGCGTTTGATCGGCCCGAACTGACCAAGATTCTCGACCTCTATGGCCGCATGGTCGCCGCCGGGCTGTGGCGCGATTATGCGATCGATTTCGGCAAGGATGCCGCCAGTTTCAGCGCATTCAAACGCACCGCCGAGCGGCCTAGCGCGCGGATCGAGAAACGCCCCGCGCTGCGCGCCAAGCAGGGCATGTGGGCGCTCTATGGCGAGGCCGGGCAAGTGCTGAAACGCGGGCAGGAGCTGGCCAGCCTGCTCTCGCCGCTGGAGCGCAAGCTGATGAAAGTGGTCGAGGATTAGAGCGCGGGGCGGCGCGCTCTAGCGGACTGTTGGCGGCTTAGCCGATGCCGCTGCCGGTTTGGAACAGCGATTGCTGATGGCGCGTGATGCGGCGCACAATGACCATCAGGAAGCCGCATGAGATCAGCATGTAGATTTGCGTTGAGAAGTGACCCGGGATTTTCATCGAGAAGTGACCCGGGTGGAAGTTATGTCCCGCTGTACGGGACGTAGGTCAAGCCAGTGATTTTTCCTTTCTGGATTTGGGGACAGCGGAGCTGGCCCTGAACCGGAAGCT
>NZ_CAMBTS010000147.1 GCF_945870625.1 Novosphingobium sp. Chol11
AAGCCAGTCCACTTGACGCCACCCCGACGCTGCGCGAAGCGGCAGCAGCTTTGGGCATCTCGGTCGCCACGTTGAACCGGCGGCTGCGCGCGCAAGGCATGAGCTGGCGCGCTATTGTGCAGGAACGGCGGATGAATGCTGCGGCCCGGCTGCTGCAGCAAAGCCGCCGCGACATTGCCGAAATCGCGCTTGCTCTGGGCTTTGCCGAAAGCGCCAGCTTCGTGCGCAGCTTCCACCGCCACTTCGGCACCACCCCCAAGAAGTTCCGCGATGGCGGAGGTGGCGGGGGGTAGCGCGTCGAGATCCAACCTTTACCGAGCCCCGCTCATGCTAAGCTTGTCGAAGCATGAGCGGGTTTAGGGCGCTGGCGTTACGTTGAAAGCTCAACCGCCACCTTACCAGCGAACCGTCGCGCTGAGCCCGTAGGTCGCAGGCCGCGCGTAGACCGAGGTCGTGCCCAGAATGCCGAGGTTCAGCGTATAGGCGCGGTAGGCCTGATTGAAAACGTTGCGGCCGAACACCTGCACCGCATAACGATCATTCGCGCTGGTCCAGGTCAGCGAGGCGTTCGAGACGTTGTACGCCTTTTGAAGCGAAGACGCGCCATTGGTCACTTCAAGATACTGGTCGTCGTACCAAACCCCGTCAAACTGCACCGCGACATTGCCGCCCAGCGCATCCTGATTGTATCGCAGCAAGTAGTTCGCGCTGAAGCGCGGCGCATTGGGCAGCCGCGCGCCGGTAATCGTCTTTTGCGGATAGTCGCAGAAGAACGAGCCATCGTTCTGGTTGACGCAGAATTGCGCATTGGGCGCGCCGGGGAAGAATTCCGGGCCGAATTGCGATCCCGGCCCTTGCACCTGATCGACCCGCGTCGTTTCCCACGTCGCGCCGAAATTGGCATTGAAATGCCGCGATGGCTGCCAGAAAGCCTCAAGCTCCGCGCCCGTCGCGCGCGCATCGCTGTTGTTCACCTGCGGCAATCCGCCCAGCACCGAGAACGCCTGATACTGGTCGTAGATGTAGTGATAGCCGGTCAGGTTCAGCCGCAATTTGCGGTCTGCGCTGGCCCATTTCACCCCGCCCTCGAACGAATTGAGCCGCTCGGGATTGTGGCGAAAGCTGGCCGGCGTCACGTCCGCGCTGAGCGTCCAGTTGCCGCCCTTGATGCCCCGGTTCCACGACGCGAAGATCAAGGTATCGGGATTGGGCTTGAAGTTCAGCCCCACGCGCGCGGCCCAATCGCCGTAGCGGATGCGGTCGATGCCGGGCACCCCAGCCGCAAATGTCGCGTTGGTCGCGCGCACCACGGTGGGAAAGCCGCTATCGATCAGGCGCGAGGCATAATCGATCGACTTGGTATCCTGCGAATAACGCACGCCCGCGATCAGCGTAAGCTGCTCGGCCAGATCAAATTCGCCCTGCCCAAACAGCGACCAGTTCTTCGAGCGCAGCTTGTAGGTTTCGGCCACGCGCGGATCGTTGGCCGCGCCGTTCACGGCGAACGCGGTGCCCAGCACCGGCGCGCCAATGGTGGTGATCGACCCATCGATCTTCATGTCGAGATAATAAGCCCCCACTTGCCAGCGGAACCTGTCGCTAGCGCCGGAAAGCCGCAATTCCTGGCTGAACTGCTTGTATTTCGCGGTCGTCAGGAACTGGATCACCGTGATCGGCAGCGCGTCGCCGTCCTCGGCATAGTCCTTGTCGACCGTGGTGTAATTGGTGATCCCGGTAAACTCGATCCCGCCCATCTGCTTGACCAGCTTGCTCTGGTAGATGTTGGTGGTGCGGTTGAAATTGCCCAGATCGTTGGAAAAGTTGGCATAAGGGCTGGCCTTCTCGCCGGTGATCCCGTTGATCACGCCGCCCGTGCCATTGCTCAGCCCGGCGTCGTTCACACCGCAATAGCCATTGGCCAGCAAGTCGCAGTTATCGAACACATAGCCGCCGGTCGCGACCGAATTGTCCTCGCTGTGCTTCACCCACAGATCGAGCTTGCCGTCGCTGCCCACATCGAACTGCAGGTTGCCGCGCAGCGCCCAGCCGTTCTCGCCGCCCAGATTCTGCCCGTTGCCTTCGAATGTGCCCGGCAAGGCGGCGGCGGACTTGATATAGCCATCGGACTGCACAAATCGCCCCGCCACGCGAAAGCGCACGCCCGGCAAGATCTGGCCGCCCACCGCGCCTTCGATGGCGCGCCGGTCAAACCGCTCGTAGCTCGCCTCGCCATAGCCATTGAGCTTGTCGTCGCTGGCGTCGTTGCTGATGTAGTGCACCAACCCGCCTGTCGCGTTGCGGCCAAACAGCGTGCCTTGCGGCCCGCGCAGCACTTCCACCCGCTTGGTATCGAACAACTGGCCCGAAATGCCGTTGATCGACCCCATATAGGCATCGTCCATATAGACCGCGACCGGCGCTTCGAGATAATCGGTGAAGTTGTTTTGCGAAATACCGCGCAAGTTGAAGATCGTGACATTGGGCGACCATGCGTTGAGCTGGAAGCCCGGAGTCTGCTGTGTGATCTGCGTCGTGTCCGAAATGCCCAGCGCTTTCAATTGCGCTCCCGAATAGGCCGAGATCGAAATGCCCACTTTCTGCAGGTTTTCCGAACGCTTGTTGGCGGTGACAACGATATCGCCAAAACCGGATTCGGGCTCCGCTGCCGTCTCTGCCTGAGGCGGAGTCTGCACCTGCTCCTGCGCGGCGGCCGGAACCGAGATTGCCGCCGCCAGCGCCGCGAGCGACGCCGAAAGGAGTTTGGTACGATCAATCATTGGTGCATCCCTGTCTGGTTCGCGCGCCGGATGGAGATTCCCTCATCGCACAGGCGCATTTGGAGCGCACCTCGGGCAAATGCGCCCCTCCCGCTTGGCAGATCAGGACATTCCCTGCCCCCGTTCACCCCGCCTCACCCACGCGCAGCAGAACCCGCTCCAACCGGTCCATCGCTTCCTCGATGATCGCATCCGAAGCGCTGAGCGCGGGCAGGAAGCGGATCACATTGCCGCGGATGCCGCACGAGAGCATCAGCAGCCCTTCTTCGGCGGCTTCGGCGACGATGCGCTTGGTCAGCGCCGGATCGGGCCGCGCGGGGTCGCGGTCTTGCACCAGCTCCATCGCCACCATCGCGCCGGGGCCGCGCACATCGCCGATGAAGCCCAGGCCGCGCTGTTGCAGGCTGCGCAAGCGGCCCTTGATCGCATCGCCAATGGCCACCGCGCGCTCGCACAGGCGGTCTTCCGCGATGATCTTGAGAACTTCGAGCCCCGCCACACAGCCCAGCGGCGATCCGCCATATGTGCCGCCCAGCCCGCCCATATCGGGCGCGTCCATTACCTCGGCGCGGCCCATCACGCCCGAGATGGGAAAGCCGCCGGCCATCGCCTTGGCAATCGTCATGATGTCGGGGCGCACGCCGGTCGCCTCGTTCACCCAGTCCATCGCAAACATCCGCCCCGTGCGCGCAAAGCCTGATTGCACCTCGTCGGCCACCAGCAAAATGCCATGCCGGTCGCAGATTTCGCGCAATGCTGCGAAGAACTTGTACGACGCATTGTAGAACCCACCCTCGCCCAGCACCGGCTCGAGCACGATCGCGGCCACGGCAGATGGTTCGATCGAGGAGGCAAATACCGCCTCCAGCGCCTCGATCGCCTGACCCTCGTCAAAGCCGTGGTAGGGGATGGGGAAGCGCGTGTGGAACACATCGGTCGGCATCGGGCCAAACTTGGCCTTGTAGGGCAGGACCTTCCCGGTCATCGCGAGGGTCAGCAGCGTGCGCCCATGATAGCCGCCCTGAAACGTGATGATCCCGCGCCGCCCGGTATGCGCGCGCGCGACCTTCACCGCGTTCTCCAGCGCTTCGGCGCCCGTGGTGAAGAAAATCGTCTTAACCGGCCCTTGTATGGGCGCTATTGCATTCAATTGCTCGGCCAGCGCGATGTAGGACTCGTAAGGCGTGACCTGAAACGAACAGTGCGAAAACCGGTCGAGCTGCGCCTTCACCGCCGCCACGATGCGCGGATCGCCGTGCCCGGTGTTGCAAACCGCGATCCCGCTGGCCAGATCGATATAGCGTTGCCCTTCGGCATCGAAGGCTTCGGCATTGTCGCCGCGCTCGAAAAAGCGCTGGTGGGCGGAGGCTACGCCGCGCGGCACCGCCGCTTCGCGCCGCGCCCAGAGTTCTGCATTGGTGGTCATCAGGCAAAGTCCTTTCGGCGAAGAAATTCAGTGTGGCAGAGGCAAAGCAGGCACCGCCACCATCCGGCGATGCGCCTGCATCGGCACCCACAGCAGCATCAGGCTAGCTAGGAAAAAGCCGACGCAGACCAGCTCGACCCGCGCATAATCGTTGCCATCGATCAGCGCGGCGGCAATGAACGGCCCGAGCCCCAGCCCCACCATCTGCATCGCCACCGAGCGCCCGATCATCCGCCCGCGCGTGTCAAACGCGCCCACTGTGCCCAGAATGAACGGCAGCACGAAATTCCACAGCACATTGAACCCGCACACGCAAAACGTGAACAGCGCGAGGCTCGGGCTCCCCAGCAGCAACGCGATACAAGCCGCGCCGCCTAGAATGCCGATCACAATCGCCCTGTCACGCGCCAACACCCCGGCCAGAAACACCGATGCCAGCGCGCCGGCAATCGCCAGCACTTGCGAAATGAACAGCGCATTGGCCACCGCCTGCTCGCCCAGCCCGGCCGCAATCCCCACCAGAAACAGCACCGCCCACGCCATCCCTTGCGCCAGATTGTAGGCCAGCACGCCCATCAGCGCGATCAGCACCTGCGCGGGAGCCAGATCGCGCGCATCCTCGGGCAATTGCGCGCGCGCATCCGCCGCGCGCGGCACATAGCCTACCGTCGCGAAGCCCGCCACCAGCAGCACCGCAAACAGCGCGAAAAGCCCGCTAAGCCCGAAGCCTTCCAGAAACATCGGCATGCCCCAGATGCCGACCGCGCCATATGTGAGCAATAGCGCGAGATACCACGCGATATTGCGGTCGACCCGCGCCGTCAGCCCCACGAAAGTAAAGCTCAAGGTGATGATCGCGCCGTGCCCCAACCCGGCGATCAGCCGCGCGATCCACAGCCCGCTGCTATCGGCCAGCACCGCCGAGAGCACATTGCCCGCCGCCGCCGTGGCAAGCGCCATGGCCATGACCCGCCGCCAGTTCATGCCCCCGGTAGCAAAGGCCGCGCCGATCGAACTGACCGCGACGCCGAGCATCTCGATCCCGGCCAGGTTCAGCGCCTCAGGCTCGCTCAGCTTCAATTGCGTGACGAAACCCTGCACCAATGCGGGCTGCACGATGAACGAGAGCACGCCCAGCGTGCCCAGAATGATCGCACTGAGCACCGCGCCTGGGCTGTTTACGTCATATGGCTTGAGCAAATGCATCCCCTTCCCGAAAGTGCGCAGGATAATGAGCTTTAGACGCAGGTCTACGCCTAAACTTGGCCCCGGCGGCCAACCATCAAAGTGCGGCCTGATGCGGATGGGCTGACGTGACCCCCAACCGTCATCCAGTTGCGACTAGAGCCTCGGGATCGTTGTTGCGCGAGAGCGCGGGTGAAGCAAGGGGCTGCGTAGCGTAGCCTCCGGCTATG
>NZ_CAMBTS010000148.1 GCF_945870625.1 Novosphingobium sp. Chol11
GCGCTTGATAACGGCGATCTGCGCGCCGATGTGCTTGAGGCGTTCGTCGATACTGCTGCCGATGCGCTGCGCTTTCTGGAGGGGAACTCGCGCGTCAGCTTCATGCCGCTGGGCGGCTATCCCGACTATTATGGCGATCGGCCCGGCGCGTTGCACGAAGGCGGGCGGGCGCTCGATAGCGGCCTGTTCTCTTATGACGCGCTGGGCGAATGGAAAGACCGCGTGGCGACCGGCACGGTCTATCCGCTGATGCTCAGCGAGACCCCGCTCGGCGGCGGCAGCGGTGTCGTCGCGCCGGAGGTGATCGCCGAGCGCGTGGCCAAGGATGCGCGCGGATTTGGTCAGGCGCTGGTCGGCGGTATGCTAGAGGCTTGTCTCGCCGCAGGGGTGGATTTCCGGCTGGAACACCGCCTGGCGCGGCTGTGTGAAGAGGGCGGGGCGGTTACCGGGCTGATCGCGACCACCGCGGCGGGCGACGTGGAGATCGGCGCCCGGCGCGCGGTGATCGTGGCAACCGGCGGGTTTGAATGGAATGCCGATCTGGCGCAGACCTTTTTGCGCGGCCCGATTGCCTTTCCGGCCTCGCCGCCCAGCAACATGGGCAGCGGGCTCACCGCGCTGATGCGCGCGGGTGCGGCGCTGGGCAACATGACCAGCGCCTGGTGGTGCCCCACCATCGCCACCGGCGAGACCTGGCCCGATGGCAATCCCCGCGCACAACCGGTGCTGATCGAGCGGACCTTGCCCGGCAGCCTGATCGTCAACCGCGCGGGGAGGCGGTTTTGCAACGAGGCGGTCAATTATTCGGCCATCGCGGGCGCGTTTCATACGTTCGATCCTGGCAGCTACGGCTATCCCAATCTGCCCGCGTGGCTGATCTTCGATCATGCCTACAAGCTGCGTTGGCCAGTGGCAGGCACGATGCCGGGGCCGCAAGTGCCCGGCTGGATGGAGACCGGGGCTACGCTGGCGGAGCTTGCGGCAAAGCTGGGCCTGCCCAAAGACGCGCTGGAATCGACTGTCGCCCGCTTCAATGCCGATGCCGAACGGGGCGTGGACAGCGAATTCGGGCGGGGCGAGGCGGACTATGACCGATTTTATGGCGACCGCAGCCAGCCCGGCGCGCACGCCACTTTGGGGCCGCTCACGCAAGCGCCCTTTTATGCCGCGCCGCTTCACCTCGGCGTGTTGGGCACCAATGGCGGGGCAAAGACTGACGCATGCGCTCGTGTGCTGGGCCATGATGGCCAACCCATTGCCGGGCTCTATGCGGCGGGCAACGTGATCGCCTGCCCCACCGGCGGTGTCTATGCGGGGGCCGGCGGCACGCTCGGCCCTGCGCTCACCTTCGGCTATATCGCCGGGCGGCAAGCCGCGCGCGCCAATGCGTTAACGCCCGCCTGACACGTAGAGACACTGCCCTGAAATCCAGCTTGAGGCGGGCGAGGCGAGGAACAGCACAGCGGCGGCGATATCGTCGGTGCGGCCATAGCGCTTCAAGGGAATGCCCATGAGTTCGAGCACGGCGGCGCGCTGTTCGTCGTTTTCGATCTTGAGGCATTCCTCGAAATTTTGCGTGAGCACTGGCCCCGGCGCAACCGCGTTGACGCGGATCTTGGGAGCCAGTTCGCCCGCGAGCGAGGCAGTCAGGCTGTTCACTGCCGCCTTGGCCGCGCCATAGGGCGCGTTTTTGACCTGCGGGCCCATGGCGGCGCGCGACGAGATGTTGACAATGGCCCCGCCATCATCGCGCATGTGGTTAGCCGCGACCACCGCGCCCATCCACACGGCCTTGAGATTGAGGTCCATCATCGCATCCCAGCTGGCCTCGCTGGTTTTGACCAGATAGCGCGGCGTCGCATCCGGGATGCCGCCAGCATTGTTCACCCATATGGTGATGCTGCCAAAATGGGCGGCGGCTTTCTGGCCCAGATTTTCTAGGCTCGCCTTATCGGTCGCGTCGGTAACAACCGCGAGCGCTTTGCCGCCCATGCCGGCAATCGCGGCGACCACTTCGTCAAGATCGCTTTGCGTGCGCGAGGCGACGACCACCGCAGCTCCGGCTTGGGCCAGTCCGATGGCAATGCCGCGCCCGATGCCTTTGCCGCCGCCAGTAACGACTGCCACTTCGCCATCGAGCCGGAATGCGTCGAGAATGTTCATGAATGCTCCGTGCGTTAGGTGAGTGAAGCTCTTTTGGTCAGCGAGGCTTGGGCGCGCCAGAAATGGAACGCTGCCCAAAAGTAAAACAGTCCAAGAATGCCGAGCGCGCGTTGCAATCCGGCGCCCTCGTCGGCCTTGATCCCGCCGGAAAAGGCATCGGACAAAGTGCCCACGAAAACCGGGCCAAGGCCAAGGCCGATCAGCCCTGAGGGCAACACGAACAAAGCGACCGCCAGCGCCCGATTGGTATCGCTCGCCAGCTTCTGGATCACTGCATAGGTCGGGCCGAAATAGGCGGTGGCGGCAAAAGTGGGGATGGCCAGCAGCAGGAAGGTGAGGTTGGCACTGGGCGCATAGACCGCAGCGATCATGCCAGGGCCGGCGAGCAGCATCGTCAGCACCACGCTATGCAGCGCTAAGCCCGGGCGCAGCCGGTTGAGCCAATCCCCGACGCGCCCACCTAGAATGGCCCCGACAAAGCCGGTCAGGCCCACCATCACGCCCAGCTTAAGCCCCAGCTCGCCGTAGCTTATGCCGTGGACGCGCACGACCAGCCCGGCGGTAAACGCCGCCAGCCCATAGGAAATGAACGAGATGAGCGTGGTTGCTGCCATGAGGTGCCAATAGGCCGGGATCTTCACAAGCTCGCCCACCGCCGCGCGAAACGTTGGGGCTCCGGGCGTGCGCACGAAGATGGCGGAAATCGGCGGTGATCCGCGTGGTTCGGGGACAGTGAACCACAGCAGAAGCGCAACCACCAGTCCGGGCAAGCCGGCCAGCAGGAAGGCGGTTCGCCAGTCGAAATACTGCACCATAAAGCCGCCGCCGGTATAGGCGAGGAACGAGCCAACCGGGATTGCCGCGCCCAATATGCCCAGCGCGCTCGCCCGCCGCTCGGGCGGAAACAGCGCCGCGATCAGGGAATGCGAACCCGGGCCAGAGCCGGCCTCGCCGATGCCGACCCCGATCCGCGCAAGGAACAAGTGGGCAAAACTGCCCGCCTGTCCGCACATCACCGTGGCAATCGACCATGCCGCCACGGCGATGGCAATCAACCGGCTGCGGTTCCAGCGGTCGGCCACCGTCGCCAGCGGGATGCTGATGGCGGTATAGACCAGCGCAAAGGAAAGGCCGGTCATCAGCCCGATCTGCTGGTCGGTCAGCTTCATCTCGCGCTTGATGGGCTCAGCCAGCAGGGCAATGATCTGCCGGTCGAGAAAATTGAGCATCATGACCGCAAACAGCACCGCCAGAACGTAGTTCGCGCGGGCGGGTGAGATCGTTTGAGAGATAGTGCCGGAGGCCGCGCCGGCCTCGGCGGGTTGGGTAGTCACAAATCAGAAGGTTGCATGACCTACCGGGCTGCAACACTCCTGATTTCAATAGGCGCGCTATTGCGTGTCGAGCTGCTTGCCGCCCTCGGGGAATACGACCCAATGCTGCGCAGTGCTGGTCCAGAAATGCACCGTCGGTTTCAAATCTTCAGCCTGGTCGAGCGATCCCGCCTTGATGAAGATCATGCCTTGAGCTTGTGCTTCAGGGGTTTCGGTGATGACCGGCGAGCCACAGCTTCCGCAAAATTTGCGATAAACGGTGTTTCCGCTCTTTGCGATGTCGTTGTACGTTGTCAGCTCGCCGGTGACGCGAAGCCCGCTCTGTGGCAGGACGGCCAGAATTGAAAGCGCCGATCCGGCCTGCTTCTGGCAATTCTTGCAGCTGCATGTCGCTACCATCATGGGCGGCCAATCCGCTTCATAGCGCACAGCCCCGCAGAGGCACCCACCTTGTCGTATCTCGGTCATTTCAGGTCTCCTTCAGCCGTTTTGCGTATAGTGCCGATTACCGGCGCTGCTGCCCCCTACCACTTTGGATGGGTGTTGATCGCGGCGACGCGTGGCAGTCTCAATTAAGGTATAATCTAGGTGAGTAAACCAATGACAATCGATACAAAGCGGACATTTTGCAGGCTGTGCCACGCCAGCTGCGCGATGCTGGTTGATATCGAAAACGATCAGGTGACGGCGGTGCGCGGCGATAGCGAGGATACGCTGTTCCACGGCTACACGTGCGTCAAAGGGCGCCAGATGCCCGATATGCACAATCTGCCTGAGCGTCTGCTGAAGCCGCTGATCCGGCGCGAGGGCAAATTCGTCGAAATCTCGACCGCCGACGCGCTGGCCGAAGCAGGCGCGCGGATGAAGGCGATCGTCGAGGAATTCGGTCCCCACTCCATCGCGCTCTATTGCGGCACCAACGCATTTCAAAACAGCGCTGTACTCGGCACGGCCTTTGCCTTTGCCGAGGCCATCGGTTCGCGCAATTACTATACCAGCGTGACAGTCGATCAGCCGGCGAAAGTGTTCACCACCGCGCGCTATGGCACATGGATGGGCGGGCCCAACAATTTCGAAGATTCCGATGTGGTGATGTTCGTCGGCAACAATCCGCTGGTCTCGCACTATTCGCCCAGCGGCGGCCTGCCGCCGTTCTCGCCCTCGCGGCGGCTGCGCGATGCCAAGGCGCGGGGTATGAAGATCATCGTCGCCGATCCGCGCGAGAGCGATATCGGCGCATTGGCCGATGTCTTCCTGCCAGTGAAGCCCGGCGAGGACCCGGCGCTGTTGGCTGGCATGCTCCATGTGATCCTGTCCGAAGGGCTCTATGATCGCAATTTCGTCACCGCACATGTCGATGGCGTGGCCGAACTGGAAGAGGCGGTGAGGCACTTCCCCCCTGCGGTTGCCGCGGCGCGCGCCGGGGTCGATGCAGATGCCCTGATCAAGACCGCGCGGCTTTTTGCCAGCGCGCAGAAGGGCAGGGTGGTCACTGGCACTGGCCCTGAAATGGCGGGCAACGGCACGCTCACCGAGTATCTTGTGGTTGCGCTGAACACCTTGTGCGCGCGGTTCAACCAGGAGGGCGATAAGGTCGCCAATCCCTCGCTGTTCCAGCCCCACGCCGCCGGCCCCAAAAAGGCGCAAGTGGCCCCGATCGTGCCGATGTTCGGCGAAGGCTTTGCCCAGTCGCGCATTCGCGGCATCGGCAAATTGGGCCGTGAGATGCCATGCAACGTTCTTGCCGATGAAATCCTCACCCCGGGCGAGGGCCAGATCAAAGTACTGATCTCGATCGGCGGCAATCCCGAAATCGCCTTTCCCAACCAGCAGAAGGTGCGCCGCGCGCTCGATGCGGTGGACCTGTTCATCCAGATCGATCCGTGGATGTCGGCCAGCGCGAAGCGTGCCGATCTGATCCTCGCGCCGAGCATGTGCCTTGAGCGCGAGGACATCAACAACGTCTCGGAGAACTTCTGCGA
>NZ_CAMBTS010000149.1 GCF_945870625.1 Novosphingobium sp. Chol11
CCGGTTGTCGATAGCTGGATTGAAGCGCACGAGAAGGCCGCGAAAAGCGGCAAGCTGAAGGTGGTGCGCTAAGGCGGGCGTCGTGCGTCCCGGCGGAGGCCGGGACCTCGGGCTGTCTGCCGCTGGGTTGCGCTTTACCGACTGAGGCCCCGGCCTTCGCCGGGGTGCGCGGTGTGATCCTGTTGGATTTGGATTTCGGGCGCACGGGTGCGGCGTCTGGGCAGAGGGGGGATCGCGCGACCGGTGCGGCGCCTGCACTGGCGCTGCGGGGAGGGCGTCGTGTTCTGCGCGGGTGCGAGTGGCCGGGAGGGCAGATCCTCTCCGGCGCAGCCATTTTGTCGATCAAAGCCCAAAACCGGGGAAGCGGCTCGCCTGCGTGCCGGTTTCTTGACGGCGTCTGGGGATCTGAGATCGCCAAACGCCCGATGGACCATGATCCTGTGCTGGCGCGGTAAGTCGCCCGGCCAAGGACTTGGGGAAACCGCCCCACCTTGAACCCGCAGCCCGCACCGGTCGCGTCAGCCTCGCCCTGATTAACAGCGCGAGGCCGAAAGAGCGAAGGCAAGGCCGGCCAAGCCCGCTCCCGATCTGCGGGGCATTTAGCCTATATGGTTCGTTTTGTCAAGGAGAAGTTGTGTGTGGAGGCTGCCCACCCCTAACCCCACCCGCAGGCGGGAGGGGGACTGGTTGTGCTTTCGTCCCCCCCTCGCGCTCATCCTGAGCCTTTCCAAGAAGGGAGGGGCCCAGGGTGGGCGCTTTTTCGGCGCATGCCCCGCGACTGCGCGCGATGCTTCAGAGCTTCAGGCGCGGCCGGCCGAGGAAATCGCGCTTGCCCAGTTTCACGCCTTGGGCGCGCAGGATGGCGTAGGCGGTGCTTGCATGGAAGAAGAAGTTGGGCTGGCTGAACGAGAGCAGGAAGTTCGCGCCGGTAAATGGCATGCGCGTCTCGCCGAAGGCAAACTGGGTGTCGGTGTCGGCCAGCGCCTCGAACGCTTCGCGGTCGATGCTATTCAGCGCTTCGATGGCACCTTGCAGCAGCGCATGCAAACCGGCGAAGTCGGTGGGCCAGGCTGCCATGTCGGGCGAGAAGCTGCCCGCCTTCACGCCCTCGATCCCGCCGACCGAATGGGAGACGCAGCATTTCACCTGATAGCCGAGCGGCAGCATGTCGGGCGCGAGCCGCGCGTCGATCAAGTCGGCCTCGGCACGGCCATGTTCGGCGCAGAATGCCGCTGCCTTGACCAGCACGGCATCGATTGCGGCCAGAATCTGGAGGTTGTTCGGCACGACGGCGTCATAGAACGAAAACGGCATGGTGGTTCTCCCGGTTGGTCCGCGCGCGCTATGCCATCCTCGTGCCGCGAGGTCCATCCGCTGACCGGGCCAAGCGACGACGCGTTGTCACAGTAGGGTCACGAAGCAATGCCAGCCTCAGGTCATAATCGATTGTAGAAGGAGAGTGTGATGACTGTGCAGGAAATCGCCGCCGACTTCGCCGCGCTCTGCAGCGCGGGCAAATTCGACGAAGCCGGCGAGAAATATTGGTCTGCCGATATTGTCAGCGTAGAGCCCATGGCACCGCCGGGCGGCGATCCGGTAACGCGCGGAATTGATGCGGTGCGCGCCAAGGGCGTCTGGTGGTACGAAAACCACGAGATCCACAGTGCCGAAGCGCATGGCCCTTATGTCAACGGCGACCAGTTCATCATCCGCTTCAAGATGGACGTGACGATGAAGGCCAATGGTGTGCGCATGCAGATGGAAGAAGACGCGCTTTATACGGTAAGTGACGGGAAAATCGTCGAAGAGCGGTTTTTCTTCGGGTCCTAAGCCGCGCCTGCAGCGCCTGTCCGCGTGGGCGGGCAGGCGCATGCCGCGCCAATAGAGCGGTGCCAAGCGCATCTAGAAAAATGCTGATTTAATTGGCAGCAAGCCGAAAATCGCTCAATTCGGCGCAGTTATTGTCGAATTTTTCGAGGTCGATAGAACGCATAAAATATTTCCCCGGCGAGACCGCCGAAGATATGACAAGTCAACGACACATCAGGCGCGGCTTGAGGCGCTGTTCGGCAGTATTTTGCTGTTCGCTTGACTCGATTCGGTCGGCTCGGTAACCCGATGTTAACGGAGGGGATTCTCGCATGCTTGCTAGCCCAAGGAACGTATCTTCTGGCCTGAGCGATGCGATCGGCGAGCAGGGCGCCGGCAAGCGCCGGTTGGCAGGTCTCTTTGCCGGACGTTTGGCGCTGCTTGCGGCCAGCGCGCTGCCGGCGATGGCGGCCGCGCAAGAAGCGCCCCGTCCCGATGTAGCGGGCCCGACCCGGCAGGAGATCAATCCCCCCGCGATCCAGGCGCAGACCCGGCCCAGCACTGCCAAAGTGAGCGGGCAGGGCGCGATCACCGTTGCGCCGTGTCCGTTGGAAACCAGCGCGGTGCGCGCCACGATCACCCGCGTGGCCTTCAGCGGGGCAGGCGGCGAAGCGCTGGCCCCCGAACTCAACAACCTGCTCGCAGCGCTATCCGCCCCGGCGGGCGAGCAGCCGATCAGCGTGGTCTGCGCGATCCGGGATCAGGCGAACGCGGCGCTGCGCCGCGAACGCTATGTCGCCACGATCCAGATTCCGCCGCAGCGGATCGAGGACGGCGTGCTCAAGCTGGAAGTCGTCACCTCGCGGATTGTCGAGATGCGCGTGCGCGGCGAGGCAGGCCCTTATGAAGGGCGGCTGCAGCAGAGCATCGAAGCGCTGAAGCGGCTCGACCCGCTGAACGAAGCGGTGGCCGAGAAGATCCTGCTGCTGGCGGGCGATGTGCCGGGGCTCGATGTGCAGCTTTCGCTGCGGCCCACCGGGGCCAAGCCGGGCGATGTGATCGGCGAACTGACGGTGAATTACAGCCGCTTTTCGGTTGTCGCCAACGCGCAGAACTACAACAGCAAGCAGCTGGGCCGCGAAACCGGCTATGTGCGCGCCGAAATTCGCGGGCTGACCGGATTGTCGGACACGACGTATTTCGGTTTTTCGACCACGGCCAATGTCAAAGAGCAGAAGATCTTCCAGATCGGCCACATCATGGGGCTGGACGATAAGGGCACGACGATCGGCGCGCGGCTGACTTATGCCATATCGCAGCCCGATCTCGATCAGTTGCGGCTGCAGACCAAGTCGATCATCGCCAGCCTTGAAGTGTCGCGTCCGTTGATCCGCAGCGTGCGCGACAATCTGGGCGTGGTTGCCGGGTTCGAGTTCGCGCAGCAACGCACGGTGGTGCAGAGCGCCGCTAACGATTCGCCGCTGAACCTCGACCGGGTGACGACCGCTTATGTGCGGCTGGCAGGCGAAACACGCAGCTTCAACGCCGGGGGCGCCGAGCAATTCCGCCTTGGCGGCTCGCTTGAAGTGCGCAAGGGGCTGGGCATTTTTGGAGCGACCAAAACCGGACAGGCCAGTTCCGGGGGCTTTTTCCCGTCGCGCTTCGAAGGCAGCGCCACTGCCACGGTGCTGCGCGGGCAGCTGGACGAGCGGATCGGATTGGGTCCGATTTTCAGCATTACCGGCAGCCAGCGCGGCCAATGGTCGAACAGGCCGCTGCTCAATTATGACGAGTTCGCGATTGGCAACCTGACCTTGGGCCGGGGCTATGATCCGGGTTCGAACAGCGGCGACCGCGCGCTGGGTGCGTCGGTCGAACTGCGCGCGATGCTTCCGCAGCAATCGATCGCTTCGTTCGAGCCGTTCGTGTTTTTCGATGCCGTGCGCATCTGGAACCTTGATCGCAACTCGACCGAAAACAACCGCTTGCTCCGCTCCTATGGCGGAGGCCTGCGCATCGCGCTGCCGGGCATCGCGCTGCTTGAGCTGACCTATGCGCGGCCTGTCGACAAGGCGCTGTCGTTTGACGATGCCCGTCCGAACGACCGCGTGCTTGCCTCGCTCACATTCCAGCTCGTTCCGTTTGGTGGACGCCGTTAGGCCGTCATGGTGGAGTCCAATCCGATGCCGATGAACCTTGCTCCGTTTGCCACCCGTGCGAAGGCCAATCGCTCTGGCGCGCGCGTTTTTCGCCTGCGTTCGCTGGCGCAATCGAGCGCGCTGGCGCTGGTGGCGGCGGTGGGTGGCATGCTGCCGAGCGCTGGCATTGCGCAGACACTGCCGGTGGTTTCGGTCAATGGCGGCGCGACGATCTCCACCGCTGCCAATGTGATGACGGTCAACCTCAACGACGCCAACCGCGTGGTGCAATGGACGACGTTCAACATCGGCAATACCGTTGGCGAAGCGGTCAATTTTACCTCGCCAAATCTGGTCACGCCGTTCGCGGTGCTGAACCGCGTGGTGACAGCGGTGCCTTCGGTGATCAATGGCCCGATCACCGGGCAATCGAACATCGGGGTCTGGCTGGTCAATCCAACCGGCATTACCTTTGGCGGCACCGGCTCGTTCAACGGTGCCAGTCTGGTGCTGAGCACGCTGCCGATTGCCGATGCCGATTTCCTGAATGGCGGCGCGGCCAATTTTGCCGGCGCATCGACCAGCGGGATCACGCTGACGGCGGGCGCGGGTGCGATCACGTCGAGCGGATCGGTGGTGATCGGCGCGGCCAATATCAACGCGGGCAAGGCGATCACTGCGACCGGCGATGTGGCGCTGGTGACGGCGGCCAATTTCGATCTGCCGCTGGGCGTTGGTAGCCCGCTGTCGGTGCAGATCAACGCCGGCACGGCGGTGGGCACCGCGCAGATCGACGTGACCGGCGCGATTTCGGGCGCATCGGTGCGGCTGGCCGGGGCATCGACGGTGGGCATTGCCAGCCTGCTGAATGTTGGCGCGGCAGGCTCGCTGGTGGCGACGGCGGCGGGCGGCACGGTCATTCTGGCGACCAAGACCAATGCCGCCGGGGCCGTGACCGTTAACAGCGCGGCGGTGGCCGATGGGATCAACCTCGCCGGTTCGGCCAACGCATCGGGCGTGGGCGGCGATACCTTGGTCAGCGCGAACGGCGCGATTGTGACGACTGGTGGCCTGCTGGCAAACGACCGGATCGATCTTGATGGCGGATCGATCAACGTCAACGCGGCAAGCGTCAGCCTGACGAGCGCGACATCGACGGGCGGCGCGCTGTCGCTGGTGGCGAGCGCGGGCAATGTGGCGGTGGATACGGCTTCGGCCACGGGCGGCGGCGCGACGGTGACGGCATCGCTTGGCGTGCGCGGGCGTGCCGCTGGCGGGCGCGCGGCGGTGAGCGCGACTGGCGCGGGCAACAATGTGGCGATCACGGCGACGGGCGGACAGGCGCTGCTGGGCGCGGTGAGCGCGGATGCGGCGGCGACGGCGATTGTTTCGGGCAAGTCGGTCGATGTGAATTCGGCGGGTGTCTCGCTGACCAGCGCGACTTCGACCGGCGGCGCTTTGTCGCTGGTGGCGAGCGCGGGCAAT
>NZ_CAMBTS010000150.1 GCF_945870625.1 Novosphingobium sp. Chol11
TGTGGAGGCTGCCCACCCCTAACCCCTCCCGCAGGCGGGAGGGGGACTGGTTGTGCTTTCTGCTCCCCTTCCGCTTATCCTGAGCCGGTCGATGGGAGGAGGGGCCGGGGATGCGCGCATTTTCGTTGGCGGCGGTTTTGACATGGACCGGCAGCCGTGGTTGACAAGCACCTATGACCAGCCAAGCCTCGACGCCGGGAACGGCACCTTTTGGCGCGGGCCCGCTGGGGCGCTTTCGCGGCTGGCTGGATCGCAGCCCGCTGGCCTTTTCGGTCTATGGCGGCCTCATGGCATTCGGCACGTATTTTGCGATGTATGCCTATCGCAAGCCGTTTGCGGCGGCGAGTTTTGAAGACGTGGGCGCTTTGCCGCATATTCTGGGCGTGGCGATCGACTACAAGGTGGCTTTGGTGCTGGCGCAGGTCATGGGCTATGCCTTGTCGAAGTTCATCGGCATCAAGGTCGTTTCGGAGCTGCCCGCGCGCTACCGCGCGCTGGGAATTCTTGCGCTGATCGGCGCGGCGCAATTGGCCTTGGTGGGGTTCGCATATGTCCCGGCGCCGTGGAACATCGTGATGCTTTTCCTGAACGGCTTGCCGCTGGGCATGATCTGGGGCCTGATCTTCGGCTTTATCGAGGGGCGGCGGACGACCGAAGTGCTGGGATCAATCCTGTGTGCCAGCTTCATCGTCGCCTCGGGCGCGGTCAAGGCGGTGGGCAAGGCCTTGCTGCTCTCGGGCGCGGCGAGCGATTTTACCATGCCGATGCAAACCGGCTTGGTGTTTCTGCCGCTGCTGCTGATATGCGTCGCGGGGCTTGCCAGTCTGCCGCCGCCGAACGCCACCGACGTGGCCGCGCGGGTGCAGCGGGTGCCGATGGACGCCGCCGCCCGCGCGCGCATTTCGGCACGCTATGCGGCGGGGCTGGCCGCGTTGATCGCGCTCTATGTCCTGCTCACCGCGCTGCGCGATTTCCGCGACAACTTCTCGGCCGAAATCTGGGCCGACGCGGGGCTTGCGGGCAAAGCCGAACTGTTTGCCCTTTCAGAATTGCCGATTGCGGCGGTGGTGCTGATCGCGATGGCCTTGCTTGGTCTGGTCAAAAGCAACCGGCTGGCGATTGTGGCCAATATCGCGCTGATCGGCTTCGGGCTGGTCTTGACCGGCGCGGCCAGCCTTGCTTTCTGGCTGCACTGGATCGGGCCGGTCGCGTGGATGATCCTGCTCGGCGGCGGGCTCTATCTGGCCTACACGCCATATAATGGCGCGCTGTTCGACCGGCTTGTCGCGGCGACGGGATCGGCCGGAACGGCAGGGTTTTTCATCTACATTGCCGATAGTTGCGGCTATCTGGGGACTGTCTGCCTGCTCCTGATCAAGAGCTTCATCGGGCTGGCATTGCCGTGGACGGCCTTTCTGGTCGGGATGTCGATGGGCAGCGTCGCGCTGGGCATCGCGCTGCTGGGCTTTGCCGCATGGTATTTCCAGCGCAAGCTGGAGAATTGAGGTGGCGCGGCTGATCCGCTGGGCCACCGATGGCGCGTGGTTCGCGTCTCCCGGCCTGCCCCAGATACACCTCACCCCCGCCGATCTGATCGAATGCGCGCCCTCGCAATTTGACCCCGCAAGCGGGCAGCGCCGCGCCGCGCTGCTCGATCTGCCGCAGGCGCCGGTGCTGACCGGCGCTGAACAAACGGCGGAAGGGTGGCGGTTCGCGGTCAACTCCGACGGGCAGATCGCGCTGCGCGCCGCCGATCTGGCCGCCTATCTTGATCCCGCGCCCATCGCGCCGCCGCGCCGCCTGTGGCTGAAGGAGGACGAGGCGGATACCGGGAAGGTCGATTATCAGGCTTATGCCAGCGATGAGCAGTTTCGCCGTGCGGTGCTGGCGCGGGTGGCACGGCAGGGATGGGCCTTGCTCTCAGGCGTGCCCACCCGGCCCGATGCGGTGGAAGACGTGGTGCGCCGCTTCGGCTTCATCCGCGAGACCAACTATGGCCGCACGTTCGCCGTGCGCAGCGCGCCCGCAGCCAGCAATCTGGCGTTTACCGACGCGGGCCTCGCGCCGCACAGCGACAATCCCTACCGCGACCCAGTGCCCGGGCTGCAACTGCTGCACTGCCTTGTCGATGCGAGCATGGGCGGCGAGACCCGGCTAGTCGATGGCTTTGCCGCCGCCGAGGCGCTGCACGCGGCCGATCCGGGGGGCTTTGCCGTGCTGGCGGCAACGCCGGTGCATTTCGCGTGGGGCGACGGCGCGAACGCATTGCAGACGGCGCTGCCGGTGATCACGCTCGATACCGGCGGCGAGATTGCGGCGATCCGCTTTAACCACCGCGCGTTCAAGGCGATTGCCGCGCCGCCCGAGCAGCGCACCCGCTGGCGCGCCGCTTACCGCGCGCTGGCCGCGCTGATCGAAGCACCGGAGACGGGGGCGACCTTCCGGCTCGGCGCCGGCGACCTGGTGATCATGGACAACACGCGGGTGCTACATGGCCGCCGCGCCTTTACCGACGATCCCGGCGCCGACAAGCGCGGCGGGGGGCGGCATCTGGTGGGCGCATATGCCGATCGCGACGGGCTGCTTTCGGCGCTGGCGGTGCTGACAGGGGCCGAGGCCGACCGGCGGCTGGCGCGGATCGAGGCGCTGTTTGCATCGCCAGCCATGGACGAGGCTTATGGCGAGGCGCTGAGCATCCGCGAGCATATGCTGCAGACAGCAGCCCTCGCCGATGAGGCGGAGCTTGCGCCCGCGCTGGTCGCGGCGGCGCTGCTGCACGATGCCGGCTGGGCGCTGGACGGCGGCGCGGCGGCGCATGAGCACAGCGGGGCCGATTGGCTGGAGGACACGTTCGGATCGGCTGTGAGCGAACCTGTCCGCCTGCATGTGGCGACCAAGCGCTATCTCGTGGCGTGCGAGCCGGATTATGCCGCGCGCCTTTCCGCCGCATCGGTCGCGACATTGGCGCAGCAGGGCGGGCCGATGACCGAGGGCGAGGCGGCAGCGTTTGCCGCGATGCCCGGCTTTGCAGGCGCGGTGCACCTGCGCCGCTGCGACGATGCGGCAAAGGAGCCGGCGCGCCCAGCGCCGGGCTTTGCGGACTATCGCCCGCTGCTGCGGCGGCTGATCGCCGCGCATCTGAACGGCTGAGTCGCGCCGTTCAGCCTATTCGAGCGCCGCATGACCACGGGCGATTCCCGGCGGAGTCAATGCGAAGGCTGCGCAAGGGCGATACCTAAGTAGAAGCCGATTGATCAATCTGGTCCGCTTTCTGGCATTGTCTGTGGCGACGGCGGGACGGCCTCATTGCTTCGCCCGCTCCACAACACTCCACAACACTGCGGGAAGGACCAAATCATGACCGAAGTAACTAAAGTGGGCAGCGAGGTGACCGTCAACTCGGGCACCGGAACCAATCTCGGCGGGCAGCAAATAACCGCGCTATCGGGCGGCGGCTTCGTTGTAACTTGGCATGTTTTCACGGATCTGGTGGGCGAAAACTTCTCTGCGGGCATTTTTGCGCAGATGTTTGACGCCAGCGGCGCCGAAGTAGGCGGCCTGCTGCACATCAATACGGAGACGACGAACGATCAGCTGCAACCCGCAGTCACGGGTCTGGATGGCGGCGGTTTTGTCGTCACCTGGTATGACCAGAGCCAGCTGCTGGGTGACAGCAGTGGCGGCGCCATCGCCGCGCAGATCTTTGACAACACGGGCACCGCAGTCGGCGGCGACTTCCTCATCAACACGCAGACCGACAACAACCAGCTCGATGCGAAAGTCACCGCGCTGGACGGCGGCGGCTTTGTCGTGACTTGGCAGGACTTGAGCGGCACGCTGGGCGACAGCGATGCGGGCAGCATCAAGGCGCAAGTTTACAATAACACCGGCACCGCCTTGGGCAGCGAATTCCTCGTCAATACCCAGACGGCGGGCGAACAGGCGAAGCCGACCATCACCGGCCTTGCCGATGGCCGCTTCGTGGTGACATGGCGCGATGCCAGCGGCACGTTGGGCGACAGCACTGGCACGAGCATCAAAGCGCAAGTGTTCATGGCCGATGGCTCCCCATCGGGCAGCGAATTCCTCGTCAACACGTCCACAGCGGGCGCGCAAGGCGCCCCTGTCATCACGAAGCTTGGCGACGGCGGCTTCGTGATCGCATGGCATGATGTCGGCGACGGCGCGGTCAGGGCGCAAAGGTACGATTTCACTGGCGCCACCTTGAGCAGCGAATTTTCGGTCGGTGCCAGCACCGAGGGCTTCAACTCGCAACCGGCGATATCCAGCCTTGAGGATGGCGGCTTCGTCATCACCTGGGCGGCAACGGACACCAACGGCTTCACCGATACGTTCGCGCAAGTGTTTGACGCCGCCGGCCTCGCCATTGGCAGCGCGATCCTGGTGCCCACGCAAACGCTTAGCTCGCAGGACGACGCAAGCGTCACGGCGCTTACCAACGGCGGGTTTGCGGTCACTTGGCTCGATGTGTCGGATACCAACGTCAAGGCGCAAGTGTTCGCGGTGAACCACGACCCGGTGATCAGCAGCGATGGCGGCGGGGCGACGGGGAGCGTCTCGGTCGCCGAGAACACCGCCGCCGTGACCACGGTTGTGGCCGCTGATCCCGATGCGGGCACGGTTTTGGAATACGCGATCACTGGCGGCGCGGACGCGGCGTTGTTCGATATCGACGCGGTGACCGGCGCGTTGGCGTTCGTCGCCGCGCCAGACTTTGAAGACCCGACTGACGCCGACAGCGACAATGTCTACGATGTGATCGTCACGGCGAGCGACGGCACGCTGACCGATACCCAGACGCTGGCGATCACTGTAACCGATGCCGCCGAAAACCCGGTGATCAGCAGCGATGGCGGCGCGGCGACGGGGGCTGTTTCGGTCGCCGAGAACACCGCCGCCGTGACCACGGTGCTGGCCGCCGATCCCGATGCAGGCACGGTTTTGGAATACGCGATCACTGGCGGCGCGGACGCGGCGTTGTTTGAGATCGACGCGGTGACTGGCGCGCTGGCGTTCGTCGCTGCGCCAGATTTCGAAGACCCGACTGATGCCGACAGCGACAAAGAGGTGGCCTAAGAAATCTGGACATCGTGATAAGTGGATTTTCTGCCTGACGGCGACCAAGATGGCCGCCTGACAGGAGATGAGATGAGCAGAAGACCCCGCCGGAACCACAGCCCGGCGTTCAAGGCGAAGGTGGCGCTGGCCGCCG
>NZ_CAMBTS010000151.1 GCF_945870625.1 Novosphingobium sp. Chol11
AGGTCATAGGCGACCTTGCCGCTGCACAGTACCACCTTGCGAGTATCCGCGTCGGCCGCGCCATTGGTGTCGGAAAGGATGCGCATGAAGTGCCCCTCGCCAACAAAGTCCGATGTCACCGATTTGGCCAGCGGATGGCGCAGCAGCGATTTGGGCGTCATGATGATCAGCGGCTTGCGGAACGAGCGCTGCATCTGGCGGCGCAGCACATGGAAGTAATTGGCCGGGGTGGTGATATTGCAAACCTGCACATTGTCTTCGGCGCAAAGCTGGAGGAACCGCTCCAGCCGTGCCGAGGAATGCTCCGGCCCTTGTCCCTCATAGCCATGCGGCAGCAGCATTACGAGGCCATTGGCGCGCAGCCACTTCGATTCCGATGCCGCGATATACTGGTCGATCACGATCTGCGCGCCATTGGCAAAATCGCCGAACTGCGCTTCCCACAGAACCAGCGTCTTGGGATCGGCACTGGCATAGCCATATTCAAAGCCGAGCACGCCATATTCGGAAAGCGTGCTGTCATAGACCTCGAACCGCCCATGCGGCAGCGTCTTCAGCGGCACATATTTGCGCTCGCTGGTCTGGTCGACCCACACCGCGTGGCGCTGGCTGAATGTGCCGCGCCCCGAATCCTGCCCTGAAAGCCGCACGTTGAAGCCTTCGGTCACAAGGCTGCCGAACGCGAGCGCCTCGCCGGTCGCCCAGTCGAACCCTGCGCCGGTGGCAAACATCTCGGCCTTGGCCTCGATCACCCGGCCCAGCGTCTTGTGGATGGTCAAGTCGGCGGGCACCGTGGTCAGCGCGCGGCCGAGGCTGTCAAACAGCTTGCCGTCGATGCCGGTAGGCACATTGCGCCTCGCGCTCACCGGATCGGCCGGTTTGTTGAGCCCGCTCCAGCGCCCGCCGAACCAGTCGGCCTCGTTCGCGCCGTATGTCTTGGAGGCCTCGAACTCCTCCTCCAGCGAGGCAACGAACGCGGCCTCGGTCGCATCCTTCCATGCCGCGTCGATCACCCCTTGCGCCACCAGCCGCTCGGCATAGATCGCCGAGACTGGCGGATGCTGCTTGATCCGGGCATACATCAGCGGCTGGGTAAAGCTCGGCTCGTCGCCCTCGTTGTGGCCAAAGCGGCGGTAGCACCACATATCGACGACCACGTCGCGGCCGAATTTCTGGCGGTAGTCGATCGCCAGCTTGCACGCGAACGTCACCGCTTCGGGATCATCGCCGTTCACATGCAGGATCGGGGCCTGCACGCCCTTGGCCACGTCCGAAGGATAGGGCGAATTGCGCGCAAACTGCGGGCTGGTGGTAAAGCCGATTTGGTTGTTGACGATGAAATGGATCGCGCCGCCGGTGTTGTAGCCGCGCACGCCCGACAGGCCGAAGCATTCCCACACGATGCCTTGCCCGGCAAAGGCGGCGTCGCCATGGATCAGCAGCGGCAGTACCTGTTTGTGCTTCGCGCCCGCGCCCACATCGTCGCCGATATCGTCGCGGTAGCGCTGCTGCGCGCGGGTCTTGCCCAGCACCACCGCGTCCACCGTTTCCAGATGTGATGGATTGGGCAGCAGGCTCATGTGCACCTTGATCCCGTCGAATTCGCGGTCGGTGCTCGTGCCGAGGTGATACTTCACATCGCCCGATCCGCCCACATCCTCGGGGTTCGCCGTGCCGCCCGAAAACTCGTGGAAAATCACGCGGTAAGGCTTGGCCAGCACGTTCGCCAGCACGTTCAGCCGCCCGCGATGCGCCATGCCATAGATGATCTCGCGCACGCCCAGCTGGCCGCCATATTTGATCACCGCCTCCAGCGCCGGGATCATCGATTCGCCGCCATCGAGGCCGAAGCGCTTGGTGCCGACATACTTCTTGCCGAGGAATTTCTCGTATTGCTCGCCGCGGATCACCGCGCCGAGGATCGCCTTCTTGCCATTGGGGGTGAAGTCGATCGACTTGTCGCCGCCCTCGATCCGGTCCTGCAGAAAGCGCCGCTCCTCGACATCGGCGATGTGCATGTATTCAAGGCCGACTTTGCCGCAATAATTGCGCCGCAGGATATCGACGATCTCGCGCACGGTGCCCCATTGCAGCCCCAGCACGCCGCCCAGAAACACCCGCGCATCGAGCCCCGCGCCGGAAAAGCCATGATATTCGGGGGCCAGATCGGCGGGCAGGTCTTGCTTGGAAAGCCCCAGCGGATCGAGGTTCGCCGCCAGATGGCCGCGCACGCGGTAGGTGCGGATCAGCATCATCGCGCGGATCGAGGCCGAAGCCGCCGCCTCCAGCGCCGCCTCGTCGAGCACGGGTCCCGGCGTGGCATCTCCCGCCTTCTTCGCCGCTTCCTTGATCGCCGCCTTGATCGTCATCGGATCAAGCGCGCGGGTCAGATCATCCCCCGCCGCCGGATCGTTCACCGGCCAGCGCGAAGAAGCCCACGAAGGCCCGGCTTGCGGCGCTTCCTGCGCGGGATCGGTCTCGAATTCGTGCACTTCCAAACCCATCGTCACGTGCTCCAATGTCTTATCGGCCGCCCGCCCTGCGCCCGGTCATCCGCCACCCGCTAACCATCGAAAGCGCGCAATTCTGCCGGTCTAGCGCGCATCCTGCAAAGGCAGGTTGCGCGCCAGATACGTAGAATTCCGCGTGAACCAGCCCCTCACACCAGCGAAGGATCGATCCCCCGGCACGCCACCAGCAGCTCCTTCACCGCGTCGACCGAAATCTGCAGGCCGGCCTTGTCGGCATCGTCCAGTTCGATCTCGACGATCTTCTCCACGCCGCCCGCGCCGATCATCACCGGCACGCCGACGTAAAGCCCGTCCACGCCGTACTGCCCTTCGACATAGGCGGCGCAGGGCAGGATGCGCTTCTGGTCGCGCAGAAACGCTTCGGCCATCGCGATGCCCGACGTGGCGGGCGCATAGAACGCCGAGCCGGTCTTGAGCAGCGCGACGATCTCGCCGCCGCCGCTGCGCGTGCGCGCCACGATCGCGTCGATCCGCTCTTGCGTGGAAAGCCCCATCTTGACCAGATCGGGCACCGGAATGCCGTTCACGGTCGAATAGCGCGTCACCGGCACCATCGTATCGCCGTGGCCGCCGAGCACGAAGGTGTTCACGTCCTTCACCGAAACCTTGAACTCGTCGGCAATGAAGTGGCTGAACCGCGCCGAATCGAGCACGCCGGCCATGCCCACCACCATGTGATGCGGCAGCCCTGAAAACTCGCGCAGCGCCCAGACCATCGCGTCGAGCGGATTGGTAATGCAGATCACAAACGCGCCCGGCGCATTGGCCTTGATGCCTTCGCCCACCGCCTTCATCACTTTGAGGTTGATGCCGAGCAGGTCATCCCGGCTCATGCCCGGCTTGCGCGCCACGCCTGCGGTCACGATGATCACATCGGCGCCTGCGATATCGGCGTAATCGTTGCTGCCGGTGATCTTGGCGTCAAAGCCTTCGACCGGGCCGCACTGCGAGAGATCGAGCGCCTTGCCCTGCGGCACGCCCTCGACCACGTCGAACAGAACGATATCGCCCAGTTCCTTTTGCGCGGCGAGGTGGGCCAGTGTGCCCCCGATATTGCCTGCGCCGATAAGTGCGATCTTCTTGCGAGCCATGCCTTGTTGGTCCTTCCCGGATGTGCGGGACAGTCGCCAATGAAAGCCTGCCGCCGACCTGCGACGCGGGCGAAAGCCGCGCGCGCAAACCGGGTTTGTGACCCTCAACGAAGCGCCATGCGGCTTACCCCCGCGTCCCGCATGAACGGGAGGCAAACCCGGCGTGTGGCAAGCCAACTAGGCCCCCCAAATGACGATTGCAAGGCAGAAAGGCCCCTATTGCGGCCTTTTTATGATAACAGTTCGCAATAGCAAAAAGGGGCTTGTCCGCTCAGCCGTGCCCGCCGGTCCGCCGGTCAAAGCTGCGCGCCAGCCCGCCATCGAGCACCGCGCAGATCGCCATCCACCAGCGCGCCTTGTCCGGCTCGCCAATCCGCTCGGCAATCAGCGCCGCATCGTGCGCGCGCTGCGCGGCGGACAGGCCATGCGCGGCAAACAGCCGCAGCGCCGCCTCGAGCAGGGCGTCATGATCGCTCGCTTCATCGCCCGCCTGATCGTTGGCCCCGGCCGCGCCGCCCGGCTGCACCAAACCGTTGTCATTCGCCGCCGCGCGCCGCGCCAGCCGGCTGTTCGGTTTGCAGGTGAAGGAGAAAGTGCCATGGCGGGGGGCAAAATGAAGCATGGCAGGGTCCTCTCGGTTTGGCCGGGCTGCGGCGCTAATGCGCGCGCTCCGGCTCATCCGCCATGTAGCGCCGCGTGATGAACGGCCCGTGTGTCCATTAGGTTAAGCGCCGGATAACCCTGATTAGGGGTTTCAACTGGTCGGCTGCGCAATCCATTTGCCCGCATTTTCATAGGCGCTGCCCGCAGCCTGCGATTTCGATCGCGCCGCCGCGCCTTCGCCGGTCAGCGCGGTGCCGCGCGTGTCTGCGTGGGCCGCTGCCGTCCCGCGCGCCAGCGGGACCTGGCCAAACGAGGCGCTCACTGGCACTCCCGGCTGCCCGGCCTGCTCCATCCGGCGCAGCGCTTCGAGCCGCCCTTCCTCATAAGCTTTCTCAAGCGCCAGCGGATCGGCGATATCGCTGCGCGCCGGGATCCACGTGCGCGGATGCGGCGCGGCGAGCGGCTCGCCGCCGGCATAGACCGTGGTGAACGCCGCCGGACGCCCCGCCGCGCCGCTCCAGCGGTAAAACCGGTGCGCGCCGATCGTGCCCAGAAAGGTCAGGCTATCGGCCCAGTAGGGATGGATCGCGCTGGTGTGGTAATGCGTCGCCAGGCCCACCGGCGCATAGACATTGCCCGCCAGCGCATCGGCTGCCACGCGCCGCGCGCGCTCCCAGAACGCCGCCATCGGCCGCCGCGCCATCGAACCGTCGCAGGCAAAGCTGAACTGGCACGATGGCCGCTCCGATCCCTGATAGACCACGCCGCACACCGTCTTGGGAAAGGCGGGATGCGCCGCCCGGTTGAGCACCACTTGCGCCACCGCGCGCTGCCCGCCATCGGGCTCGGTGGCCGCCTCATAGTATATCGCCGCCGTCAGACACGTCAGCGCGCGTGTCCGGTCGATCCACGATCCCGCCGCGCGCAGCGGCCGCGCCGCCGGGCCGGCTGGGCCCATGATCGGGGCCGCAATCGCATCATCGCG
>NZ_CAMBTS010000152.1 GCF_945870625.1 Novosphingobium sp. Chol11
CGCGTTTGGCCCGATATCACCCCGGTGCGCAGCCCGGGCTTGCAGATTTTCCTGCGCGACGCGCAGTTCGGCATGGTCGCGCGGCGGATCAGGGGCGAGGGCACCGAGTTCGAAGCGCTTGCCGAATACGAGCCGGGGATGGACCGGCGCCGGATCGACTGGAAAAGCTCCGCCCGCCACGCGCGCCTCTATGCCAAGGAGTTCGAAACCGAGCGCAACAACCAGATCGTGTTTGCCTTCGATTGCGGGCAGACGATGTGCGAGCCAGTCGGCGGACAGGGTGATAGCGGAAATGATGGTAGCGCGGCCCGGATCGACTGCGCGGTGACGGCTGCGCTGACCACCGCGTGGGTGGCGCTGAAGGCGCAGGACCGGGTCGCGCTCTATGGCTTTGCCGCAAGGCCGCAGGTCTTGAGCCCGTTCGTCACCGCGAGCCGCGATTTCCAGCGGCTGCAACGCGCCGCCGCCGCGCTCGATTATACCGCCGAAGAGCCCAATTTCACGCTGGCGCTCGCCTCGCTCGCCGCGCGGCTGGGGCGGCGCTCGCTGGTCGTGGTGTTCTCCGATTTCACCGATCCGACCAGCGCCGAGCTGATGATCGAAAACCTTGCGCGGCTGACCAAGCGGCATCTGGTGATGTTCGTGGTGATGGCCGATGCCGAACTGGGCGGGATTGTCGATGCGCCGGTCACCGATCTGCAAGGGGCGGCGATGGCGGTCACCGCCAGCACCTTGCTGCGCCAGCGCGCGCTGGTGCTGCAACGGCTGCGCCGCTGCGGGATCGAAGTGATCGAAGCGCCGCATGCGCTGATCGGCACCCGGCTGCTCGATGCTTATCTGGCAGTGAAGCGCAAGGGGAGCATCGGATGAGCGCGGACACGCCCGGCTTTGCGGCGGGCCTGACCCAGCGCGTCAGCGGCTGGCTGGGGCGCAGCACCGCGCAGACGGTCGCCGCGACCGAGCAGGCGGCGCTGCGCTCGGACCGGTTCCGGCTTGAGCGTGAGGGCGAATGGCGGCGGCTCGAAGCCATCGTCGTGCGGATCGAGGCCGGCCGCCTGCGCGCGGTTTCGGACGAAGATCTGCTGGCCCTGCCGGTGCTCTATCGCAATCTCGCCTCCAGCCTCTCGGTCGCGCGCGAAACCTCGCTCGACCGCGCCACGCTGGCCTGGCTCGAAGCGCTGGTCCAGCGCGCGTGGTTTATCGTCTATAGCCCGCGCGATGGCTTGCGCAGCTGGCTGGGCCGCTTTCTCGGCGGCGGCTGGAGCGCGGCGGTGCGCGCGCTGGGCGCGGATCTGGGCATCGCGCTCGCCATCATGATCACCGGCACTGTGGTCGGCTGGCTGATGGTGGCGAGCGATCCGGATTGGTACTATGCCATCATGCCGGGCAGCGGCGGCGGCGACGTGCGCGCGCCGGGCGCGAGCCGCGCGGCGCTCTATGGCACCCTGTTCGGCAATCAGGACCAGACCGGGCTCGGCGTGTTTGCTGCTTTCCTGTTCAGCAACAACGCGCAAGTCTCGATCCTCGCCTATGCGCTCGGCTTTGCCTTTGGCGTGCCTTCGATCCTGCTGCTGATCCACAACACGACCGTGCTCGGCGCGCTGCTGTGGCTTTATCACGGCCAAGGACTGACGTGGGAGCTGGTCGGCTGGCTCGCGGTGCACGGCACGACCGAGCTGTTCGCGATCCTGCTCGCAGGCGCATCGGGCATCCATATCGGCCGCGCGATGGCCTTTCCGGGGCAGATGGCGGTGCTCGATGCTGCGGCGGCAGCGGGGCGGCGGACCGCGCTGGTGATGGCCGGCGTGGTGCTGATGCTGATCGTTGCGGGGCTGCTCGAAGGCTTTGCCCGGCAACTGGTCAACGATACCGGCGGGCGGCTGGCCATCGGCGGGTTCATGCTGGCGTTCTGGTGTGCCTATTTCTTTGCCTGGCGGCGCAAAAGTGACTGACGCGGCCGCCCCCGTCCCCGCCCCCGTCCCTGCAGCCGTCCCCGCCAGCGGCTGGCGCGGCGCAGCAATGCGGCGGCGCAGGCCCGCCGTGCCCGGCGCGCCGGTGCTCACCGACGAGGAGCGCCGCGCGCGCACCGTGATCACGCCCGAGGGCGTGCGCCTCTCGATCACGCTGGCCAGCCGGGGCGCGCGCGCCGCCGCGCTGATGATCGATCTGTTCCTGATCGGCTTCACCATGACCGCGACCACGCTGCTGCTGGTGTGGATGGCGGGCGGAATCGGCATCTCGGAGCGAGATCTGCAAGCAGGCACGGCGCGCGCGGGCGCGCTGCAGGCGCTGGTCGTGATCTGGTTCATCGCCATGTTCCTATATCGCAACGCGTGGTTCCTCTCGTTCGAGCTTGGCCCGCGCGGCGCAACGCCGGGCAAGCGCCTCATGGGCATCCGCGTGGCGGCGCGCGGCGGCGGGATAGGCGCAGACGCGGGTGGGGGGCGGCTGACCACCGAAGCCGTGATCGCGCGCAATCTGATGCGCGACATCGAGCTTTACATGCCGCTGGTGTTCATCGGCGGGGCGATCGAGGCGGGCGGCGACACCGAACTGGCGGGATGGTCGGGCGCAGTGTGGTTTGCGGTGTTCGTGCTGTTTCCGTTTCTCAACCGCGACGCTTTGCGCTGCGGCGATGTGATCGCGGGCACCTGGGTCGTCGAAGCGCCGCGCCGTAAGCTGGAGCAAGCGCTCTCGCTGGGCACCGCCGCGCGCGGTGCCAGCGCGGAGACGGGCGCGCAGTACCGCTTTGGCGAGGCGGAACTGGCGGTTTACGGCGAGTATGAATTGCAAGTGCTCGAACGCGTGCTGCGCGACAACCAGCCCGAAGCGATGCGCGAAGTGGCCGAGATGATCTGCGCCAAGATCGGCTGGACCGGCGGAAAAGGCGACGAACGCGCGTTCCTCGAAGCCTACTACACCCAATTGCGCGCCCGGCTCGAGCAAGGCATGCGCTTCGGCCGGCGCAAGGCCAACAAGCACACCCCGGGGAGCGGATGATCGCGGGCTTGGAGATCGCGGAAGACGACCTGACGGGCGAAGACATCCGCGCGCTGATCGCGCTGCACCTCGTCGGCATGCGCGCGACAAGCCCCGCCGACAAAGTCCATGCCCTGCCGCTCGAACGCCTGCGCCAGCCCGGCGTGACCTTCTACGCGGCCCGCGTGCACGGCGAAGTCGCGGCGATGGGCGCAATCAAACACCTCGATGAAACCCACGGTGAACTCAAATCCATGCGCGCCGCCCCGGCATGGCGCGGCAAAGGCGCAGGCGAAGCGATGCTGGTGCATTTGCTGGAGGTGGCGCGGGCGCGAGGCTATACGCGGGTCAGTTTGGAGACAGGGCGCACCGAGGCGTTTGCGGCGGCGGCGACGCTTTACCGCAAGCACGGCTTTACGGAGTGCGAGGCGTTTGCGGATTATGTGGTGGATGATTTCAGCACATGCATGACTTTGGAAATTTGAGTTTGAATTAAACAGAATGCGAGGGCCATCGCCCTCGCGCTCCCAAGAGCTGGCTTGTTACAGTTCAGGTCAGCCCTCTCTGGCAACAGCCGTGCGGGTTGCCCATAATCCCCATCGGCTGCTATCGGAGCACATATGGCGATCCCGGACTACCAATCACTGATGCTGCCGGTTCTTAGAATTGCAGCCGAAGGCGAAACACGAGTGCCGATTGCATCTGACAAGATCGCCGATCAACTCGGCATCTCTGCCGACGAACGAGAAGAAATTAGACCCAACAGCAAGCAGAGACTTTTATATAATCGGATCCACTGGGCAAAATGGTACCTTGTCAAAGCTGGATTGATTGAGACACCTAAGCGCGGTGTGTTCTTTGCGAGTGAGGCAGGGCACAGACTTCTAAATTCGAACCCATCAATCATTGACGTGAATCTTCTTAAAACTTATCCAGCTTTTGCCGATTTTTACAACGCGACATCACCTGGGTTGTCACCAGAGAACATTCCATCGGCTTTCGTGTCATCGGCAACGGCGGTGACGCCCGAAGAACAAATCGACGCAGCCCAGTCGACCATTGAAGCCGCCTTGAAAGCTGACCTTCTATCTCGAATCCTGGATCAAACTCCGGCGTTCTTTGAAAGTCTGATTGTCGATCTGCTCGTTGCGATGGATTACGGCGGCTCTCACGAGAATGCCGCGCTGCGCTTGGGCAAGAGCGGAGACGGCGGGATTGACGGAGTGGTCGATCAGGACCGGCTTGGTCTCGACCGCATTTACGTACAGGCTAAGCGATATGCGGCACATGTGGGTGTGGGCAGGCCTGACATGCAGGGATTTGTCGGAAGCCTCGTGGGGTTCGGCGCTACCAAAGGCGTATTCGTGACAACGTCCAGTTTCAGCGCCCCTGCGCTTGAATTTGCGCGTGGATTGCAGCAGCGGATTATCCTGATTGACGGTAACCGCCTTACAGAACTGATGATCGAATTTGGCTTTGGTGTCAGGGTAAGCCGGGTCGTTGAAGTGAAACGCCTCGACGAGGATTTCTTTGCGGACGAGTGACCGAGGACTGCAAGCTATCGCGGCTGTCGCGATCAAAAGTGCCAAACGCCCGGGAGCGCGAGGGCAATGGCCCTCGCACCTTTTTCTAACATGCTAAACGAAAAAGGCCCCGCTTGCGCGAGGCCCTTCGCATTCAAATAATAGTCCAGACAGCTCAAAGCGAGCCGGTCAGCTCCGGCACCACGTTGAACAGATCGCCGACGAGGCCGATGTCGGCCACCTGGAAGATCGGGGCGTCTTCGTCCTTGTTGATGGCGATGATGGTCTTGCTGTCCTTCATGCCTGCCAGGTGCTGGATCGCGCCCGAGATGCCGACCGCGATGTAGACTTGCGGGGCGACGATCTTGCCGGTCTGGCCAACCTGATAGTCATTGGGCACATAGCCTGCGTCCACTGCGGCGCGGCTGGCGCCGATGCCCGCGCCCAGCTTGTCGGCGAGCGGGGTGATCACCGAGGCGAAGGTTTCCGCATCCTTGAGCGCGCGGCCGCCCGAGACGATGATCTTCGCGCTGGTTAGTTCGGGGCGTTCGCTCTTGGCGATTTCAGAGCCGACGAACGTGCTCAGGCCCGAATCGGCATGGACGCCAACCGCCTCGACCGTAGCCGAACCGCCGGCGGCGCTCGCCTTGGCAAAGGCGGTGCCGCGCACGGTGATCACCAGCTT
>NZ_CAMBTS010000153.1 GCF_945870625.1 Novosphingobium sp. Chol11
CAAGCTGGCGCGGATCATCGATGCGATGTTCGATGGGCTTTCCGCGCAAGACCGGGGGGCGAAGGGCCTCGCCGGACTGCGCGCGGCTTAAGCCAGTCCTCCCTCAGACCGCGCACCAGTCGCCGCGCCGGCCTCGCCAAGGCTCGGCCCGCCCCTCACGCTCAAGCTGAACGCCGAGACTGATCCCTCGGCGAAGCACCACGCGCAACGCGCGGCCATAGCGATCTGTTTCGCGCCCCTCGATTGCCAAGGTGAACGGCCCGGCGTTGAGCAGTTCGGTCAATCGCCGTGTTGCGGCCGCACCCAGCGCCGCCTCGCGCGCGCACCCCGGGCGGCTCACTTCGGGGGCATTGATATCGGCGATGCGGATCTTGCGGCCGCGATACCAGAAAGTGTCGCCATCGACGACGCAGGTGATCCGGTTGGAACCGCTGCAACTGGCAAACGCGCCGCGGTCTGTATCGGTCCAGGTGGCGGCCGTGGATGACGGGGCTGGGATCACAAGTAGCAGCGCGAGCAAGGTGAAGAGAGCGGGGGCGAGCGAGCGGTTGGGCATAAGCATGCCAACCCTGTGGGCTATCTTCTTGCTTTGTCTCTTTCAAAAAATACTTATAGTACAGAAGCTTAGGTTTCTCGCTAAGGCATCTAGGCGCTAACGCTATGGGCGGAGCGGGGCGCCATCTGCGGCGGGCTGTTCAGCGCGTCGGGACCGGAATTTCGCCCGAATAGTCATAAAAGCCCCGGCCGCTTTTGCGGCCAAGCCAGCCCGCCTCGACATATTTCACCAGCAGCGGGGCCGGGCGATACTTGGAGTCGCCGGTTGTCTGATGGATCACCCGCACGATCTCGAGGCAAGTATCCAGCCCGATGAAATCGGCCAGCTCGAACGGCCCCATGGGATGGTTGAGGCCCAGCTTGCAGCCCTTGTCGATATCCGGGATCGACGCGGTGCCGCTGCCCAGCACGAAGCATGCCTCGTTCAGCATGGGCACGAGGATGCGATTGACGATAAAGCCGGGCTCGTCCTGCGAAAGCACCACCTCTTTGCCCAGCGCGCCCGCAAAGGCGCGCATGCGATCAATCGTGGCGGGCGCGGTGGCGAGGCCTGGGATCAGCTCGACCAGCTTCATCAGCGGCACCGGATTGAAGAAATGCACCCCGATGAAGCGCGCCGGATCGGGCACGCTGGCGGCCATGCGGGTGATCGGGATCGAGCTGGTATTGGAGGCCAGAATGGCGTCGGCGCGAAGCACTTTTCCAGCCGCCTCGAAGATGCGGAGTTTGATATCCTCGCGCTCGGTCGCCGCCTCGATGATCAGGTCGGCATCAGCCATCGCCGCATAGCCTTCGACCGGCTGGATGCGGTCGATTGCGGCTTGCGCTTCTGCGGCGGTGATCTTTTCCTTTTCCGCCAGCCGCGCGAGCGATGCGCCGATCTTGGCCCGTGCCTTTTCGGCAAGGGCAATGGCGACATCGGCCAGCAACACGCCAAAGCCGCTCTGCGCGGACGTTTGCGCGATGCCCGCGCCCATTTGACCAGCCCCGATTATGGCAATTGTCTTCATCTCAGTTCCCCGCTTCGCACCTGCGAAAGGCTGACTAGCGGTGCGAAGGCGCCAAGTCCACTCAGCGCGAAGCGCCGGGCACCCACAACGGATCATTGCCCGCATTGAGCGCGCGGGCGAGCACGAACAGATAATCCGAGAGCCGATTGAGATACATCAGAGCAGCGGGATTGACCGGTTCGACTGCTGCCAGTGCCACGCCAGCACGTTCGGCGCGGCGCGCGATCGCGCGCACCAGATGGATCCGCGCCGCGCCTTCGCTGCCGCCGGGCAGAATGAAACTGGTGAGTGGGGGCAGGTTTTCATTCAGCGCGTCGATCCGCGCCTCGATCCAATCAGCCTGTGCCGGTACGATCCGGAGCACCATTTCAGAAGGCGCAAAGTCTGCTCCCTCGGCCTCGCCGACCGGCGTCGCCAGATCTGCGCCCAAATCGAACAGGTCGTTCTGAATCCGGCGCAAATCGGCGGCAGTCGTGGCGGCGACGGCCATGATCGCCCATCCTAGCGCACTGTTCAACTCATCGACGTCGCCAATCGCGTTCATCCGCGGATCAAACTTTGCGCGCCGCGAGCCATCGACGAGGCCGGTTGTTCCGGCGTCGCCGGTGCGTGTGTAAATCTTGTTAAGCTTGACCATAGAACAACCCGATCGAGTTCAGCGTCCGCCGCCGCCAATGGCCAGCATGATCATCACGACCACGATGGCCGCCGCCTGATACTTGATGCGATTGAACATCATCTTGTTCTGCATCGCCTGCATCTTGGTCGCCCCGGTGCCGGCCTGCTCAAGGTCTTCCTTCGTCGTATTCAGAAACGCAGCGATGCCGCGCACCAGCGAAAGCACGGTCAGGCCCATGAGGACGGCGATTATCGGGATCAGAATGTACATCATGGCGCAAGGTTTAGGATTTCGCTGAGCGATTGACCAGTGTCAAAGTGGGCGGCCCTGATCGCCGCCGCAAGGGCCAACCCGTCTTCACCGGCGCGTCGGCGATCCGTCAGCGCCAGAGCGCCGCGCCGCTTGGCGATCTTGCGTCCGTCCGCCTCGGTCAGGACCGCGTGGTGATGCCACACCGGCACTGGCAAACCCAGCATCGCCTGAAGCAGCCGGTGCACATGTGTTGCTGCAAACAGATCAGCGCCGCGCGTCACCACGCTCACGCCATCGGCGGCATCATCCAGCGTCGCGGCCAGATGATAGCTGGCAGGCGCATCGCGCCGCCACAAGACAACATCGCCGAACATTTCGGGCCGAGCACGCTGCACGCCGCGCCGCTCATCGCGCCATTCGAGCGGACCGGCCAACTCCGCTGCCTGCTCCATATCAAGCCGCCAGACCAGATTGTCGCCGCCGAGCACCGGGTTACGCAGGCAGGTACCCGGGTAGATGGGACCATCAGGCCCTTGGAGCGTGGCCGCATCGGCCACCTCGCTGCGCGTGCAACGGCAAGGATAGAGGAGGCCCATCGCGCGCAGCTCGTCTGCGGCATTGCGATAGGCGGAAAGGCGCTGCGATTGCGGCGCGACCTCCCGGTACGAAAGCCCCAGCCAGTTCAGGTCTTCGCGGAATTCGTCTGCCAGCTCGGGCCGGCTGCGCGCGCCATCGATGTCTTCGATGCGGAGCAGGAAAGTGCCGCCTTCTTCCGCGGCGCGATCATGTGCGGTGATCGCCGCATAGGCATGGCCGAGATGGAGATGGCCATTAGGGCTAGGGGCGAACCGGGCGACGGGGGCTGGAATAGACATCCCGCATGTCATAGCGCGCCTAATGGGGAAACAAAAACGGCTGCCTTAACGGGAAGGGCAGCCGTTTTCGTGATTATGATAGCTCACTGCTGCGCTCAGGCGAGCGTGGCGGTGAACATGATGCCGCTAATGCTGGCAGCAAAAAGAATTGGCAGGACGATAGCTGTAAAATTGCGCATGGTGTGCTCCATTGTTGAGGCACTTTCAGGCAACTCTCCCAGTTCATCGGCGCCGGCAGGGTGGTGGATTGCAGGAGCTCTTTGAACGAGGCGGCAACTACGCTTTTTGGCGTATTTCGCAATTGCGAACGGCGTAAATGCAATTGCATTTCGCGCAATCGTCACCTTTTTGTCATTTCGTGCAACTGTGCTGCGGGCCCTCCGCATCATCAACTGGACAGGCTCGCGGCGTGCCCTTATCGGCCTGACATGCTTATTCAGCCTTCAGAATCCATACTTATCGTCGATTTCGGCAGCCAGGTGACCCAACTGATCGCGCGCCGCGTGCGCGAGGCGGGCGTTTACTCCGAGATCGCCCCGTTCAGCCAGGCCGAGGCCGCTTTCGCGCGCATGTCCCCAAAGGGAATCATTCTTTCCGGGTCGCCCGCTGGCGTTCCCGAGGAAGGATCGCCCCGCGCGCCGCAAGTCCTGTTTGACAGCGGGGTGCCGATCCTGGGCATCTGCTATGGCCAGCAGGTGATGTCGCAGCAGTTGGGCGGGCGTGTCGAGCCGGGCGATTCGGGTGAGTTCGGCCGCGCGTTTCTGACCGTGACCGAGCCTTGCGCACTGTTTGACGGCCTCTGGGCGATGGGCGAGCGCCACCAGGTGTGGATGAGCCACGGCGACAAAGTTACCGAGTTTGCCCCTGGTTTCCGCATTGTCGCTGTCTCGGATGGCGCGCCTTTTGCCGTTATCGCCGATGAAGCGCGCCGCTATTATGGCACGCAGTTTCACCCTGAGGTGGTCCACACCCCCGATGGCGGCAAGCTCATCGCCAATTTCGTGCGCCATGTCTGCGGCTGCGCGGGCGATTGGACGATGGCCGAATTCCGCAAGACCAAGATCGCTGAAATCCGCGCCGCGGTTGGCTCTTCCCGCGTCATCTGCGGCTTGTCGGGCGGCGTTGACAGCGCAGTAGCCGCCGTGCTGATCCACGAGGCGATCGGCGACCAACTGACCTGCGTCTTCGTTGATCACGGCCTGATGCGGCTGGGCGAAGCCGAGCAGGTCGTCAGCCTGTTTCGCAACCACTACAATATTCCGCTGGTGCACAAGGATGTCTCGGAATTGTTCCTCGGCGGGCTGGCCGGGATCACCGACCCCGAAGCCAAGCGCAAGTTTATCGGCAAGACCTTCATCGATGTGTTCGAAGAAGAAGCACGTGCAGTCGGCGGCGCGGATTTTCTGGCGCAAGGCACGCTTTATCCCGATGTGATCGAAAGCGTCTCGTTTACCGGGGGGCCTTCGGTCACGATCAAGAGCCATCACAATGTCGGCGGCCTGCCCGCGCGGATGAACATAAAGCTGGTCGAGCCCTTGCGCGAACTGTTCAAGGACGAAGTGCGCGCGCTGGGCCGCGAGCTCGGGCTCCCTGAGATATTCGTGGGCCGCCATCCATTTCCCGGGCCCGGCCTTGCCATCCGCATCCCCGGCGAAGTCACGCGCGATAAATGCGATATCCTGCGCAAGGCAGATGCCATCTACCTCGAAGAAATCCGCAGCGC
>NZ_CAMBTS010000154.1 GCF_945870625.1 Novosphingobium sp. Chol11
TCGGCCATCGCAAATGTCTCGCACGTGGCGATCATCGAAGCGCCGAGCAGCATGTTGTTGCAGATCTTCGCCGCCTGCCCCGCGCCGCTCGCGCCCGCATGGATCACCGCCTTGCCCATCGCGGCCAGGATCGGCTCGCCGCGCGCGAATGCTTCGTTCGTTCCGCCGACCATGAAGGTGAGCGTGCCGCCATTGGCCGCCGCGATCCCGCCCGAAACCGGCGCATCGACCATGGCATAGCCCGCGTCCGCCGCCAACGCGGCGACTTCGCGCGCCGTCGCAACATCGATCGTCGAGCAATCGAGCAGCAGTGCCGACGTCGGAGCCTGGCCGATCACGTCGGCGGCGTAAACCGACTTCACGATTCCGCCATTGGGCACCATCGAGACCACCGCATCCGCGCCCTGCACCGCCTCTTGCACCGAGGTGTACGTCGCGCAGCCGCTCTCCTTGGCACGGGCCAGCGCGGCTTCGGCCAGATCGAAAGCATGCACATCATGCCCCGCCTTGACCAGATTCGCGGCCATCCCGCCGCCCATGTTGCCGAGGCCGATGAATGCGATTTTCATTTTTTTATCCACTCTCGTCCGGCGTCAGTAAGTTCAAACATTGGCTCAAAGGCACCGGTCGGCTTGTCGTCGAATTTCAGATAACCATCGCGTTCTAACCGGCTGATGACTGAACGATCCATCCAAAGGCGAGCACCTTCGATCTGGATCCCTTGTGCAGCCAGTCGTTCGCTTTGCGCGATCTTGATGTAAGCTCGCAGATAGCTGAGATTTCGCAATGTTTCAGAGCGTTCGCCCGGCGGCGTGTTTTGGTGCCACCAAGATAAATCCTGGGCTTCAATTCTCGGTTTCTTCTCAATTGTGCAGGCTGAAACCGCGTCCCATCCCGCATTTTTTAACTCATCTGCCAGTACACGTTTCGCCTCAGCACTCCGAGTCCTGACGACCTTCTCGACCACCTTACTTACCCTTCCACACGCCGGGGCGCTTTTCGATGAAGGCCGCCATGCCTTCGGCCTTGTCTTCGGTGCCGGCGAGGATCTGGAAAAGACGGCGTTCGAACACGATGCCCTGATCGAGCCCGGTCTCGAACGCAGCGTTAACCATTTCCTTGTTGGCGATTACCGCGACCGGGGCCATGCCCGCGATCACTTCGGCGGTCTTGATCGCATCCTCGATCAGGTCCGCCAGCGGCACGACCCGCGCGACAAGGCCCGAACGCTCGGCCTCGGCGGCGTCCATCATCCGGCCGGTGAGGCACATTTCCATCGCCTTGGCCTTGCCCACCGCGCGGGTCAGCCGCTGCGAACCGCCCATCCCGGGCGCCACGCCCAGCTTGATCTCGGGCTGGCCGAACTTGGCATTGTCCGACGCGATGATGAAATCGGCCATCATCGCCAGTTCGCACCCACCGCCGAGCGCGAAGCCATTGACCGCCGCGATCCAAGGCTTGCGCGTGGTTTTCACCAGGTGGCTGGTCCAGCGCGAAAAGAAGTCGCCGGTGTAAAACTCGGTCGGGGCCTTGTCGGCCATTTCCTTGATATCCGCGCCTGCGGCAAAGGCCTTCTCGCCCGCGCCCGTCAGCACCGCGCAGCGCTGCTCCGGGTCCGCTTCATAGGTAGCGAAAGCGTCGATAAGTTCTTCGAGCACTGCCGAGTTCAGCGCGTTCAAAGACTTGGGCCGGTTGAGCGTGATCAGCGTCACGCTCCCGCGCGTTTCAACCAAGATCGATTCATAAGTCGCGATTTCAGTGGTCATGGGGGGTCCATTCCTCGTTAGCGGGCAGGGGCGCGAAGATCGCGTCGAGCATTTCGTCGGTCACGCCCTCGGGCGTTGCCGGGTTCCACTTGGGCGCATTATCCTTGTCCACGATCACCGCGCGCACGCCTTCGGCAAAATCGGGCCGCACCAGCACGCGCGCGCCGATGCGGTATTCCATCACCATGTTGGCGGCGAAATCGGGCAAGGTCAGGCTGGTCGCCAACTGACGCAGCGCGACTTTGCAGGTCTGCGGGCTCTTGGTGTGGAGCGCGGTCAGCGTGGCAACCGCAAACTCGCCGCCATCGGCTTCGAGCGCGGCAAGGATATCCTCGTAACGATCCGACGCGAACAGGCGCGCGATATCGTCTGCGTGGCCTGCGATCTTGGGCGCGGGCGGCACAGCAGCGAGGCCATGCAGCACGGCGGCGATATTTGCAGGGTCGGCCGCAATGCGCGCCTTGGCCTCGGCCAGCGCGGCGGCGGGCAGGTAATGCGTCGCCGATCCCGCCCAAAGGCAATCCGCCCCGTCCATCCGCGCGCCCGTCAGCGCGAGATATTGCCCCAGCCGCCCCTTCATGCGCGAGAGGAACCAGCCGCCGCCGACATCGGGAAACAGGCCGATCCCGGTTTCGGGCATGGCCAGCCGCGTGTTCTCGGTCGCGACGCGAAAGCGCGCAGGGTCCGCAATGCCAACGCCGCCGCCCATCGTGATCCCGTCCATGAACGCCGCGATGGGCTTGTCATACGTCATGATCAGATGATTGAGCCGGTACTCGTCGAAGAAGAATTTGGCCCCCGATACACCGTTATCGGTCAGCGCCGAGTTGCGCAGGAACGCGATATCGCCGCCCGCGCAAAAGCCGCGGCCCTCGGAATGATCGATGATCACGGCCTCGACCGCCGGATCGGCGCGCCACGCCAAGAGCGCATCGGTCATCGCCAGCACCATATCGTGGTTCAGCGCATGGATCGCCTTGGGGCGATTGAGCGAGAGCATCCCGCAGGCGCCCTCGGTGCGGACAAGCAGATCGTCGGTCATCGCAGGTGGTCCTCGTTATTGCCGCAACAGATCGCGGCCGATGATCATTTTCATCACTTCGTTGGTCCCTTCAAGAATGCGGTGGACGCGCAAATCGCGCCAGAAGCGCTCGATCGGATAGTCCTTGAGATAGCCATAGCCGCCGAACACCTGCAGCGCGCGGTCGACAATCGAGGAACCGCTCTCGGTCGAAAGCTTCTTGGCCATCGCCGAAAACTTCGTCTTGTCGGGCGCATTGGCGCTGACTTTGGCCGCCGCCAGATAGAGCAAGGCGCGCGCCGCTTCCAGATCGATCGCCATGTCCGCGAGCACGAACTGGGTGTTCTGGAAATCGGCAATCGGCTGGCCGAACTGGCTGCGCTCCTTGGAATACTTGATCGCCTCATCAAGGCAGCGCTGCGCGCCGCCCAGCGAACAAGCGCCGATATTGAGCCGCCCGCCGTCAAGCCCCGCCATGGCAAAGCGGAAACCGTCGCCTTCTGCGCCGACGCGGTTCGCCACCGGCACTTTCACGTTTTCAAACACCACTTGCGCGGTGGGCGAGGCATTCCAGCCCAGCTTGCGCTCGGGCGCGCCGAAGCTGACCCCCGGCATATCCTTTTCGATCACCAGGCAGGAGATGCCCTTGGGGCCGTCCGCCCCAGTGCGCACCATCGTGACATAGATATCGTTCACCCCGCCGCCCGAAATGAACTGCTTGGTGCCATTGACCACATAGTGATCGCCCTCCAACCGCGCGCTTGTGCGCAGCGCCGCTGCATCGGAGCCAGAGCCGGGCTCGGTCAGGCAATAGCTGGCCATCAGGTCCATCGTGATCAGGCCGGGCAGATAACGCGCCTTGACCTCGGCCCCGCCATACGTGTCGATCATCCATGCGGCCATGTTGTGGATCGAGATGAATGCGCTGGTGGTAGGGCAGCCATAAGCCATCGCCTCCATGATCAGCGCCGCTTCGAGCCGCCCAAGGCCGATCCCGCCGCTGGCCTCGCTGACGTAGATCCCGCCAAAGCCCAGCTCCGCCGCCGCCGTGATCGTGTCGCGCGGAAAGGTATGATCCTCGTCCCACTGCGCAGCAAACGGCGTGATCGCATCCGCGGTGAAGCGCTGCGCCATGTCCTGAATGGCAAGCTGGTCATCGGTAAGCTGGAACTGGTCGGTCATGAGGCATCCATGGGCAGGAACGGGTTGGTTATGGTCAGGCGGCCATCAATGATCAGGCCGTTTTGCATGTCTTCGCTGTAAAGTACCTCGCACTCATCGAGCAGGGCGGCCGCCACAATCAGTGCATCGTAGAAACTGAACCGGTAACGCTGGGAAACAATTCGCGCTAAATCATGCACTTCATAGGAGATATCCCGCATTGAGGCCGCGAGCTGGGTGATGATATCGAGCGCTTCCTCAATCTCGGACCATCCAACACGGCGCTTTCTCAGACTGACTGACACAAACTCGTTCAGCAATTGAATGCTGATCTTTGGCCCAGCATTCAGCAGATCCATTGAAACCAAGCGCCGATGATCCTTCGAAAAGGCATAAACGGCAACATTGGTGTCAATGGAAAAGGCAGACATCAGCGCGCATTGGCCTCTTCGCGATCAAACTTGTAGTCTGACGGAAGAGGGCGTTGCAGCGCGACGATCCGCTGCAATGCTTCCTCGCGGGTCATCTGCGAGCGCTGCAAAGCACGCGCAAGAAGCTCCGCGTCGATTGAATCACCCTCCTTAAGCTGAAAGCGCTCCACTATTTCGCGGGGCAAGCGCACCGCCAGACTGTTGCCCCATTTGCCGATCTGCATCTTCATCGCGAACCTCCGGATATCCAACAGGATATCCTAAACCAGGAAGTGCCGCAATCACCCCATCGTGGGGATGACAAATGCGTTCCCGCTATCGGGCAAGCCATCCGGCCAGCGCTGGGTCACGGTCTTGACCTTGGTCCAGAACTTCACGCCTTCCATGCCGTGCTGGTTGGTATCGCCGAACGCCGAGCGCTTCCACCCGCCAAAGGTGTGATAGGCGACCGGCACCGGGATCGGCACGTTGATGCCGACCATGCCGACATTGACGCGGGCCGCAAATTCGCGCGCCGCGTTGCCGCTGCGGGTAAACAG
>NZ_CAMBTS010000155.1 GCF_945870625.1 Novosphingobium sp. Chol11
TTGCTCGGCCTGGCTGGTCGAGCACCGCCTCTCGCGGCGGCTGGCCTGCCACCACTGCGGCCACGAAGTGCCGCCGCCGCCGACGTGCCCCGAATGCGGCGAGCCCGATTGCCTCGTCGCCTGCGGCCCGGGCGTGGAGCGGATCGCCGACGAGGTCGCCGAAATCCTGCCCGGCGCGCGCGTCGCGCTGGTGACCTCGGACACGCTGACCAGCGCGGCCAAGGCGGCGGAATTCGTGGCGCAAGCCGAAAGCGGCGCGATCGATGTGATCGTGGGCACCCAGCTCGTTACCAAGGGCTTCCACTTTCCCGAGCTGACACTGGTGGGCGTGATCGATGCCGATATGGGGCTGGAGGGCGGCGATCTGCGCGCCGCCGAGCGCACCTATCAGCAGATCGCGCAAGTCGCCGGGCGCGCCGGGCGCGGGGCCAAGCCGGGCGAAGTCTTGATCCAGACGCGCCACCCCGCCGCCGCCGTGATCGCCGCGCTCGCCAGCGGCACGCGCGACGCGTTCTATGCCGCCGAGACCGAAGCGCGGCGCGAGGCAGGCGCGCCGCCGTTTGGCCGGTGGGCCGCGATCATCGTATCGAGCGAGGACGATGCCGAAGCGCGCGACGCCGCCCGCGCCATCGGCGGCACCCGGCCCGAATTGCCCGATGTCATGGTGCTCGGCCCCGCCCCCGCCCCGCTCTCGCTGCTGCGCGGCCGCTACCGCTACCGCCTCTTGATCAACGCGCGCCGCTCCGCCGAAGTGCAGGCGATCATCCGCGACTGGCTGGGCGGGCTGACCTTCCCGCCCGGCGTGCGCGTGGCGGTGGACATCGATCCCTATTCGTTCGTGTGAAAGGGGGTTCCGCTCGGGCTTGCTAGGTGCGATCGGCTTGACTAGCCTTTTTGACCGAGAGATCAGCGGGAGATTGGCCCATGCCCGGAACGTCTATCAAAAGCTTTGCCTTCTGCCTGCTGCTCACTTGCACCGGCGCGGCCCACGCAGACAGCCTTGATAATGCGGTCAACGCCGCGCTCAAGCGGCAGAACATCCCGGGCCTTGCCATCGGGATCGAGCAAGGCGGCAGCCTTGCGGTGCTGATGCGGTAGCAGGAGGGCAAGGCTCCGGTGATCAAGACCGAGCCGGCCAAACCCGCCACGTACGGCATGGGCTGGTTCACCGCGACCGTGGAGGGAACGCCGATCGAATACCACTCCGGCGCTTGGCAGGGTTTTCGGTCGATGATCGTGCGCTATCCAAAGCAAAAAACCGGCAGCGCTATAATGGTAAACTCGGACATTCCCGAGAGCGCAGCGCTCTTCGAAAAAGTGATCGCGGCGGCCGCGCCGGGCCTGCCGCTGCCGCCGCGCTGAGCCAGGCGATCGGATAGGTCCAAAGGGACGGGTTGGAGTGTTGCGACATAGCGCTTACCCCCTCGCCTATGGAGCAGTTGGTCGAATACAAGCTCGACGCGCACGGCGAGAATTTGCTCGAGTCGATCAGGCGCAGCCCGATTGCTTCGGTGATCAGCAACCCGCGCCTCGCCGATAATCCCATCATCGCGGCAAACGAGGCCTTTTGCGCGCTCACCGGCTATCCCCGCGATGAAATCATCGGCCGCAATTGCAAGTTTCTGGCAGGACCCGGAACAGAGCCGTGGCTGACGGAGAGAATCAGCGCCGGGGTGCGCGAGCGGCGGCCGGTGCTGGTCGAGATCATGAACTACAAGCGCGATCGATCGCCCTTTCGCAACGCGGTGCTGGTCGCCCCGGTGTTCGATACAGATGGCGAGCTTGAGTACTTTCTGGGCTCGCAGGTCGAATTGCCGGTGCAATCTTCGGGACCGTCCTCGGCGCGTCAGGCACGGGCAACGGCGCTGGTCAAATCGCTGTCGGCGCGGCAACGCGAGATATTGGAATTGATCGCGCGCGGGCAGCGCAACAAGCAGATCGCGTGGCAGCTCGGACTGAGCGAAAAGACGGTCGACATGCACCGCACGCTGCTTTTTCAAAAGCTCGATACGCATAATGTGGCCGATGCCATCAGGATCGCGGTCGAAGCGGGCCTGTAAATACACTACCGAGAGAAACCCGTAGTGCGTTTAGATGCCTAGCGCTGCAAGAGCGCGGTCACGTCATCGACGTCGCTTGCAGAAGATACCTCGAAAATTTGGAACGAATGCTCGAAGTAGTACTTGGTGCAATCGAGCCATGTTTTTCAAAGCTTATGGGAAAAATCTATGGAAATCATCTCACCCGGACAATACTCTCTTGTTTACAACGCTTTTTCTTTCACATTTGCCACAATGGCAGCCGCGACTCTGTTCCTGTGGATCAGCCGTTCGCAGGTAACCACGACCTACAAGACCGCTTTGACGATTTCCGGGCTGGTCTGCGCCATCGCCGCCTATCACTACTTCCGCATTTTCGAAAGCTGGGGCGAGTCGTACCAGTTGCGCAATGGCGTGGTGACTGCAGGCGAGGTCGCCTTCAACGACGCCTATCGGTATGTCGACTGGTTGCTCACCGTGCCATTGCTGTTGATCGAATTGGTCTTGGTCATGGGCCTCAGCCAGAAAGAGACGATGTCGCTCTCTACCCGGCTTGGCGTGGCTGCAGCGCTGATGGTCGCGCTCGGCTATCCCGGCGAAATCGCCACCGACAACACCACCCGTGCGATCTGGGGCACGTTGTCGTCAATCCCATTTGCCTACGTCATGTACCAGCTGTTCGCAGGCCTCGGTGCCTCGATCGAGCGGCAGCCAGACAATGTGCGTGAATTGATCAAGACGGCCCGGCTTGTGACCTTTGCGTCATGGGGCTTTTACCCGATCGTCTACATGATCCCCTACACCAACCTCACCGGCGCCACGGTCATCACGGGCGTGCAGGTCGGTTACACGATTGCCGACATTATCGCCAAGGCAGGCGTGGGCGTGCTGATCTTCATCATCGCGGTGCGCAAGTCCGAGAACGAGACGATGAATCTGGCGGCCGCATAACGCCGATGCGAAGCTGAATTAGATTGCTTTCCAAAAACGTCCGGCGCGCCATTTCGGCGGTGCGCCGGACATTTTTTCGGGCGAGGCCGATGAAATCACAACTCGCATTGCCGGCCCTCATTTTCATCGGCGTGGCGCTGAGTTTGCCGCTTGCCGCGCAGTATATCCTCGCGGCCTCGCTGCTGATGGTGATGGGGCTGCCGCACGGTGCATTCGATATCGCGCTGGAGCACGATGCAAGGCGCGCGGCACATCTGCCAGCAGTATCCACGCACGAAATGATCGCGCTCTATCTGGCCATTGCCGGTGCAATGGCAGCGCTTTGGCTGATATCTGCGGCAGCGGCGCTGATTTTGTTTTTCCTGCTCGCGTTCGAGCATTTCAGCGAAGAATTGCGCCCGGGGCTCGATCCGTGGATCGCGCGCGCCGCCGCCACGGCGATGCTGACCGCGCCGGTCCTGCTCCATCGGCCCGAACTCGAAACGCTGTTCGGCATGATCATCGGCGGCGGAACCGATAGCGGTCTTGGCGCGATATTCTTGATGATTGCGCCCATGGCGGCCGCGATTGCCGTTTCAGGCGCCGCGATGCTGATTGCCCAGCGCCGTTATCGCGAAGCTGCGAAGATTGTCGTTGTTGTCGCGATGATGCTGGTGCTGCCCCCGGTGATCGCTTTCACCGCTTACTTCTGCTTCGAGCACGCCCCGCTTTATCTGCGCCAAGTGGACGCCCGGCTGCACCTGTTTTCATCTCGCCGGGTCATGATGCAGGCGGGGCTCTTCACCCTGATCCCGCTCACCGCGACTGGCGCGCTAGCCCTCGCTGCGCCGCACCTCGTGTTTTCCGAAGCAAGTATCAGGGCCGCTTTCATCATGCTGTCGGTGCTGACGCTGCCGCACATGATCATGCCTCAGGTTCTGGCGCGAATCTCCGGGGGTGGAAAACTTGGCTTACGAGGACCGCTTACCCCTCCAGCAGCGCGGCAGCTTTGAGCAAGCGGTTGCCGTGGTCGGTTTCTTCCTTGCCGTTGGCGCGCAAGAGCGCGGCGGCCTCTGCGTTTTCCATGCTGGCAGCCCAGCCTTCGTAAAGCGCTTCGCCGGCAAATTCGGCATCGGCCAGCTTGCGCAGCGCCGCCGGGGTCAGCTCGGCGAGCGGGAACGCGCCGCCTGCGAGGTAAGGGTTGTCCTGCGCGGCAGGGGGCGTGAACACCTCGCCGGTGAGCGCCTTCAGCGCGGCGGCGGCGCGATTGGCGTGGAGAAATTCTTCATCCCCATTGGCGATCAGCAGATCGGCCACTGCCGGGTTATCGCTTTGGGCCGCCGAAGCGCGGTAGAGTTCCTTGCTCGCGGCCTCGACCAGCACCATGACCTTGATATCCAGCGCGGTCGGCGCGGTGACTTTGCCGATATGGGCGAAAGCTTCGCCGATGGTTTGCGGCATGGCTGCGTCGAGCGCGAGGGTGGTGGTCATGGCTGGTTCTCCCTGGGTGTGCTGTAATCTGGCTTTCAGGGTATAGCAGCGCCCGCGCGGTGTTAAAGGGGAATGATGGGGACTGGCGGAGGCGCGCTCTCAAGGCCTTTCCCGCGCCAGCAGCTCCTGCTTGATGGCGAGGCCCCAGGCGTAGCCGCCGAGGCTGCCATCGGTGCGGATCACCCGGTGGCAAGGAATGAGGACCGAGACGTGGTTCGCCCCGTTGGCGCTGCCCGCCGCACGCACCGCGCCCGGATTGCCGACAACGGCGGCGAGCTGGGCATAGGTGCGTGTCTCCCCGCGCGGGATGCGGCGCAACTCGCGCCAGATTGCCTCTTGAAAGGCGGTGCCTTTGACGTCGATCGGGA
>NZ_CAMBTS010000156.1 GCF_945870625.1 Novosphingobium sp. Chol11
GCTCGGTATGGTCGCTGCGCTATGAGCTCGTCGTCTATGGGTTGCTGATCGCGGCCAGCCTGACAGGCGCGCTCGAACTGCCATGGCGCCGGGCCGCCTTCCTTGCCCTGCTGCTTGCTGCCGTGCTCGCCGGCTACGGCGTGGCCCCCCATGCCAACGGTGGCCTGCTGTTCGCGCTGGCAGAAGCGCGCCACGTCTTGTTCTCGTTCCTGCTCGGCGTTGCGGCGCACCAGTTCGCGGCCCGCATCCCGCTGCATCCGGTGGTGGCGCTTCTGGGCATCGCGCTGATCGCCGCAGGCACCGCGCTCGGCCACACCATTCTGACCGAAACCGGCGTGATCTGGCTGACTTGCGCCGTCACGCTCCTGCTGGCCTTTCCGTCGCGGCCTTGCCGCAATCTGCCGCATGACATCAGCTACGGCGTCTACATCTATTCCTGGCCGCTCCAGCAGCTCGTTGTGTTTCTTGCCGCCACGCAGTTCGGGGTCGCGCTGTCTCCCGTCGCATTGTTCCTCATTTGCCTCGGGCCGCTCGTCGTGGTTGCGTTGGCCTCGTGGCTCTGGATCGAAAAGCCGGCGCTTGCGCTTGCTGCAGCCCGGCCCAGAAGGATACTCCTGCGCCCCTAAACCGGCTTCGCCAGCGCCCTGAACTTGGTTTCCAGCGGCGCGAACATCTCCTGCATCATCGCGCTCACCTCGGGCGAGGTTGTCGCCAAGGTGCCGCCAGGGAAGGGCGGTTCGGGGTGGTACTCGGCCTGCAGCATCAGCGATTCGGCATAGGCCCGCCCGCGCAGCGCTGCGACTATGGCGATGCCGAAGTCGATCCCCGCCGATACGCCCGCGCCGGTGGTGACATTGCCATCGGTCACCACGCGCGCGTCGACCGGCGTCGCGCCGAAATCTGCGAGCACAGGCCGCGCCGCCCAATGCGAGGTCGCGCGCTTTCCTTTGAGCAAGCCCGCTTTGCCCAGCACCATCGAGCCGGTGCAGACGCTGGTCACGTGTTTCGCGCGCGATCCGCGGTCGGCAATGAACGCGATCGCCGCCTTCTCGAGCATCACGTTCAAAGTGCCATCCGCGCCGCCGGGGACGAAGATGAGGTCGAGGTCGCGCGGGCACTCAGCCATCGTCATCGTCGGCGCGACAGCGAGGCCAAGGTCGGAGGCAACCGGCGCGAGGTTCGCAGCGGTTGTGACCAGGTGCACTTTTGCGCCGAACATGCAGGCGAAAAAGTAATGCGGCCCAACCAGATCGAGCGTGGTGAACCCCGGATAGAGCAGCATGGCGATCTGCTCGCTGCCCATCAGGCCCTTGCCGATCACCTTCTCCATCTTTGCCATGTGGCCGGGATCGGCCATCATGTCGTCAGGCGTCTGGATTTTCACTTGCGCGGCGGCGCGTTCGATGGCGAGGTAGGGGGCCAAGGAGGGGGCCAACACGGCGGCCGACCCCACCCCGGCTGCGCGCAAAAGATCGCGGCGATCCATCATGTCAAATCTCCTTAAAGTTCAACGCGCAGCGTTGCGGATACGGTGCGCGGCTGTCCTACCTGAATCCAGTCTTGCACGAATTGGTGGCTGCCGGTGAAATAGCGCTTGTTGAACACGTTCTTGAGGTTGATCTGCGCGGTGGCGATCGCACCGCCCACTATGAAGCGGTAGGCGGTGAACGCATCGAAACGGACATAGCCCGGCAGGGTGAAAGTATTGCCGATATCGCCATATCGCGCGCCTTGATAATAGAAGCCGCCGCCGATCAGCCCGTTGGTGATCACTGCATAGCGCCCGGAGAGGCTGGCGGCATGGCGCGGCACATTGGCGAGCGTCAGCCCGTTGCTGAGCGTGGCTTCATCGACTTTGGCATCAGTGTAGGCATAAGCCCCGACGACCGAGAGCTTGGGGGTCAGATCGCCGATCAAGTCGATCTCGATGCCGCGTGAGCGCGCGCGGCCGATCGTGCGGATGATGGGAAAGAGCGTGTAATCGGCGCGGTTGGTCTTGACGAGATCGAACGCCGCCAGCGTAGCCGTCAACTTGCCGTTGGCGCTCTGGAACTTGTAGCCGATTTCAAACTGCCGCGCCTTCTCCGGCGCGAGCGGTGTGCCGTCGAACAGTCGGCCGTTGTTGGTGGCGAGCGAGCGCTGGAACTGGCCGTAGAAGGTGTGATCCGCGGCGAACTCCCAGACGAGGCCAAGGCGCGGCGAGGTAAACTCCACCTTGTTGGGTGCGACGCCGGGCGCAGCATAGATCGCGCTGGTCCAGTCATGCCGCAATGCGACCACAGCGTGAATGCCGCTGCCGAAATCGATCTGGTCCTCGCCGAAGACGCTTGTCCACTGGTTGCGGTCCTGCGTGTTCTGCGTGTCGAGCAGCAGCGCCGGATCGGTGCTCAGCGGCGGGGTATTACCGAGCACTGGATTGAACACATTCACCGGCGCAAGCTGCTGCAGATAAGACAGCCCGCGCCTGTCGTCACGGTACCATTCGAAGCCGAACGCGAGCTTGTGCGAAATCGGCCCTGTTGTCAGCGATCCGGTCACATCGGCGGTGATCTGGTCGAGCTTGTAATGCCCGTCGGGCCGCGCATAGTAATAATAGCGGCACAGCTCGCCGTTGGCGGCGAAGCAATCGTTGCCGGTTAACAAATCGACCCGGTAGGGCACGACATCGACATCGCGTGTATCGGCGCGCACATGCACACCGCGCAGCTTGAGCTTCCAGTCCGCGCTGAGGCCTTGGGAGATATCGACTCGGTAGGACTGCGACACATTGCGCGGAAGCACGGGTGCGTCATTGTAAGCCGTCGAGATCGGCACGTCTGCCGGCCGCGCGCCGACGGCCGGGATGCCATAATCGTTGCGGAACCGGTGGTCGCTATAGTCGAAGGTGAAGGCAATCCGCGTTTCGCTGCTCGGCAGCCACGCGAGCGAGGCGTTTATCGAGCCCAGCCGCTCCTTGATGTAATCGCGGTATGAGCCCGACGTGAGGTAAGATGCCGATAACCCGGCAAGCACCTTGCCATCGCTGTCCAGCTTGCCGCTGCCATGTGCCGATGTGCGAAAAAGGTCGTATTGGCCGATGGTCTGCTCGAAATCGAACGTCGGCTTGGCGGTCAGTGGACGGTAGCGCACATTGACCAGACCGCCGGGCTCGGCGCGGCCGAACAAAACGCTGTTTGGGCCTTTGATCACTTCCACAGCCTCGACATTGGCGATGTTGACCGTAATGCCCTTCACGCGCGTCCCGTCGAGATAGTACGTCGCGCTGCCCAACATCGAGCCTTGCGCGGTCATCGAGGTCGAGGGAAAGCCGCGCAGGATCAGCAGCGGCTCGGTCGAACCGTTAAAGCCGAAATCGGACGAGACCCCGGCCACGTTGCGCACCGCATCGGTCAGCGTGATCGCATTCTGATCAAGCAGGACCTGGAGGGGTATGACCTGCACCGATTGCGGCGTGAGCAGGATGGTCTGGCTGGTCTTGCTCGCGCTCGATGTCGTGGCGATGGTGGTGCTATAAGGCGGCGCGGTTACGATAATGTCTTGCGGTCGGTCCGCTGTTGTCGGAGCTTCGGTTGCATGGGCATACGCGGGAAAAAAGGCCGCAAGCGCAGCCAAACGAAAATTCGTCATGGGTAAAATCCTGATGCTAAAACACTTACGGCCGCGCACGTTGCGCGGCGGCGGATCAGATCAGGCTGGGCGGTCCGGTTGACGGCGGGGGCGGCGCGGCTAGACCGCGACCGATGGCTGGCGCCGGGTGCGCTGCGATAATGGCAATCGCCGCAGCCAACGCGGGCAGCAACAGGTTCAGCTTTGGCAGAGCATCCAATCCGAGCCCGAGCGCGCCAAAGCCGCAAGGCTGGGGGTCATGATGGCTGCTGGCAGGGTCATCCTTATGAACTTTGCCGTCGCGGCCGATGAACGCGGTCTGCGCGCCCATGCCAGTGCACACCGAGATGCGGATCATCCCGTCGCTGCTTGTCGTCGGCATGTAACCGGCAGGAACCAGCATACGCAGCAGCAGCGCGAACGCGATCAATGCGAGCGAGATGTGCCGGGGGAGGGAGCGCAAGGAAGCCACGGCGGCCCCTTGGACTTATTCGCTCCGGCAAGCAAGAGGTGCCGAGTGCAGACCCGGGACAACACTCTTTCCTACACGCCACGTTTATGTCAGTCGCGTTTCTATGCTCTTTGAACCGTGGATCATGTGTCCGCGCCTCTGATCCTTTCCCCGCACGCAGGGCCTTGAGGCCCTGCCACTCCGGGTAGAGGATCGGTGTGCCTGACAGGTCGTCTCCAACACGCCGCTTTTTCGCGCGCCGGGGGTCCGCAGCGCGATCTGCTGAAATTTCTTTGAATTTCAGCATAATACGCCGCACCAACGGGGCCCGCAGTTTCCTCTCTGGACTGTGTCAACTATGTCAACTTGGCCCCGAAATCACCCCGTCAAGGTCATGGGCGTCGGCGTCTCGCTGCCCGTCCGGCCCGGCTTACCCGCCTGCTTCGACCTTGAATGTGACCCTCACCGTTCCGGCGCGCTGGAACTTGAGCGTGGCCGGAACCTGTGCGCCTTGCCTAAGCGGCGCTTTCAGGCCGATCAGCATGAGGTGATAGCCGCCGGGCTGGAAAGCGACCGTGGCTCCCGCCGGGATCGTCAGGCCATCGAGCACTGCGCGCGTCCGCATCTCGCCGTCACCCATGCTCACCGCGGTGATTTGCAAAGTGCGCGCGGCGGGCGATGTGGCGGAAAGCAGCCGGTCGCCGGTCTTGCCGGTGTTGGTGAGCGTCATGTAGCCCGCGCCGACCGCTTGCGCTGGCGC
>NZ_CAMBTS010000157.1 GCF_945870625.1 Novosphingobium sp. Chol11
TGCGTCGCGGTGCGCACGCGCGGATCGTTGCCGTTGACGATAACCCCGGTGGTCGCGCCGCCAGTGATGATCGGCGTGGTCGAAGCAATCGAGATCTGCTGGTCATAGGGGCTGATATGCCGCCAGCCGACATTGGCGACCACTTTGCCGAAGCTGGTGGGCACGGTGTATTCGGCGTTGATCGAGCTGGTGAACTTCGGCGCGTAGATCAGCTTGTTGGCCGAATAATCGAACGGCACCAGCGCCCCGCTGGCCAGCGCGCCGTTGGCGACGAAGTTGCGGAACTTCGAGTCCATATAGGCACCCGATGCAGTGATCTTGAACTGCGGCGTGACGCGCCACGTGCCGTCGATCTCGATGCCCTTGATGATCGCGCCGCCGGCCACGTTGCCGGTCACCGTCTGGTTGCCGGTCGGGCCGCCAGGAAGGGTCAGGTTCTGCTGCATGTTCTTGTAGTCGGAGATGTAGCCCGCGATGTTGACCTCAAGATTGTGGTCAGGCGTCGCCAGCTTTGCGCCGATTTCGAAAGCATCCACGGTCTCAGGCTGAAACGGCGTGCTGGCAGTAGCAGCGGTCGCCGCGCGCGGGCTGAACCCGCCCGAGCGATAGCCGCGCGACCAGCTGCCATAGAACAGCATATCGCTGTTGGGGCGGTAATCGATGCCGACTTTGGGGGTGAACTTGCTGAAGCTCGCATCGCCCGAACCGACCGTGACGAACTGGCTGGCATTGACATTGGCCGGATCGATCAGCTTGCCGCCGGCAAAGCCGTTGAGCAGCTTCTTGTTGTCATGGCTCCAGCGGCCGCCGAACGACAGGCGGAACTTGTCGGCGAAGGCCCAGTTGAAATCGCCGAACCCGGCAAAGCTGGTGGTCTCGCCTTCAACGTGCTGCGAATTCAGGTCAAACTGCGTTGGCGGCGTATTGGGAGAAAAACCGAACACGCGCGACCACTGGGTCAGGTCATAGTTCGACTTGAAGAAAAAGCCGCCGACGACATAGTCGAAGCCATCGAACAGATTGCCCGCAGCGCGCAGCTCCTGGCTCCACTGGGTGTAGTTCTGGCGGCGATCAACGTAATAGACATCGACCGATGAACCGTCGAAATCCTGCGTCTGCGCTTCCTTGCTCTTGCGCCAGCCGGTGATCGAGGAGAGCTTCACGCCGCCCAGATCATAGTTCATTTCCAGCGTGGCATCAGGCGCATTATACTTGCTGTTCGCGGCGATGCCGAAGGTGGTTTAAAGATCGGTGGTCGTGTTGCGGTTGCATTCATTTGCGGGAATAAAGCCGCAGAACACTTCGCCGGTCTGGGTGATGTTGCTCACCACCGGCTCGAACGACTGAACCACGTTTTCAACCGTCAGCTTGAGATCGAAGCCCGAACCCGTGGGCTTGAACAGCAGCGTGCCGCCATAGGTATCGCCCTTGCTGGCACCGGCTGACGAATTGCGGGTAACGTTGCGGTAAAAACCATCGGTCTGGTTGTGAAGGTAAAACAGCTTCACGCCCCAGGTTTCGCCGTTGCCATAGTTCGCAACCGCCTTGGCGGCCCAGGTGTTGAAACGGCCATAGGTGACCTCGCCCTTGAAGCCCGGCTCCATGGTGGGGGCAGTGCGCTGGATGTTGATCACGCCGCCGATGGTGTTTGCGCCAAACAGCGTGCCCTGCGGTCCGCGCAGCACTTCGATCTGCGCGATATCGAACGCATCCTGCAACTGGCCGGTGTTGGTGCCGATGGTGATGCCATCGACAACCACGCCCACGGTTGGCGTCTGCGATTTCTCGATGTCGGCATAGGTCAGGCCGCGGATCGAGATATTGGCGGCCTGAGCGCCCGAATTCTGCTGGGTGATGAGCAAGCCCGGAGCCGCGCCCTGCAGATCGCCGATGTTGACCGCAGCCTTGTTTTCCAGCGCCACGGTATTGATCGCGGTGATCGCGAGCGGGGTGGATTGCAGCGTTTCCGAACGGCGACGCGCGGTCACGATGATCGCGCCGGTATCCTCGCTGGCGGGGGCTTCTGCTTCGGCTTGCGGAGCGGCGGCTGGGGCTGCGTCCTGCGCAAAGGCAGCAGGCGCGAAACCAAGAACCGATGTTGTGCCAAGAGCGGCCGCGATGACCGTCCGCGCGAATGCGTAATTCATGAAAATGCTCTCCCTTGCATTGTGCGCATCTGGCGCATCCCACGAACGCGCCACTGGCAGACCTGCCCCCAAGCGCTAACTGCAACTTGTTGCAGGTGGCCTGTTTATAATGTCAGTTGATCGGACGCTCTCTGCCCAAAATGGAGGCGGGGATACCCTGCCAAACGTAACAGCTTGGCCCGGCGGGCTCGCAAGCGCATGATGCAGGCAATGGTCCGCGCACGCGGGATTGGAGAGGCACATAACAATGGATCGCATCAGCCAGATCGGCGACGTCGCCGAGATCATGCGCGATTATGTCGCGAACAAGCAGACTTTCCTGACCGAGGAAACGATGCGGGTGCCCACGCGCACCTACACCGATCCCGACCAGTGGAAGGCCGAGATGGAGCTGGTGTTTCGGCGCGTGCCATTGATACTGGCATTCACCGCCGAACTGCCGAACCCCGGCGATTACAAGGCGATGGATGCGGCGGGCCTACCTGTGCTGATCAACCGCGACAAGGAGGGCGTTGTCCGGGCGTTCCTCAATGTCTGCTCGCATCGCGGCGCGCCGGTGGCGAGCGAGGGTCATGGCAACTGCGCCCGGTTTACCTGCAAGTACCACGGCTGGACATATGGGCAAGACGGCAAGCTGCTCGGCATTTCGGAGGCCAGCAAATTTGGCGAAGTGCGCAAGGGCGAAATGGGCCTGCGCGAGCTTCCGGTGCAAGAAGCGGCGGGCATGATCTTTGTCTGCCTTACGCCCAACGCACCGATCGACATTGGCGCGTACTATCGCGGGTTTCTGGAAGACTTTGAAGCGCTCGATTTCGGCAAATGGACCTACATGGGCAGCCGGGTGATCGAAGGCGCGAACTGGAAGATCGCGTTTGACGGCTATCTCGAAGGGTATCACTTCGCCTCGTTGCATCCAGAAACCATCTTTCCGCGCACGCCTTCAAACTGCATGCATTTCGAAGCCTTCGGCCCACACATCCGCATCGGTTTTCCGCATCACAAGATTGCCGACGCGCTGGCGGGTGTGCCGCGCGCTGAGTGGGGCACGCAGGAGAACAATGGCTTCGATTTCGTGCGGATCATGTTCCCCAACGTTTCGGCCTTCATCGCGCCCGAGATCACGCAAGTGGCGCAATTGTCTCCCGGGCCGACGCCGGGGCAGAACCGCACAGTGCTCAATTATCTGCGCCGCGAGCCGATCAAGGACGAGGCAGACCGCGCCAATGTCGAAGCGGCGATGAATTTCTTCCGCGATGTTACTTATACCGAAGATTACCTCATCGGCCTTGAAATTCAGAAGGGGCTGGAAACCGGAGCGCACGACGATCTGGTGTTCGGGCGCAACGAACGCGGCAACCAGTACTTCCACGAATGGCTGAATTGGTATCTTCAGGATGACCGCGACCTGCCCGAACCAGTGCTCTGAAAGCCGCGCGGCGCGCGGGCTTCAGACCTGGCTGAAGCCCCCGTCCATCACGAATTCGCTGCACGTAACGAAGCTGGCCGCCTCGCTGCACAGATAAACCACGCCGCCGCCCATCTCGTCCGGCCGCCCCATGCGGCCGATCGGATGGCTGGCAACCATGCCCTGCAGCGCCGCTTCGCGCGATGGCACCGCGCCCATTTCAATGTAGCGGTCCATGATCGAGCCAAGCATCGCGGTATCGATCCCGCCCGGATGCACCGAATTGACGCGGATATTGTATCCCAACGCCGCAAATTCCGCGCCGAGGCACTTGGACAGCATCTTTACCGCCGCCTTGCTGGTGCAATAGGCCGCATTGAACGCCGCCCCGCGCAAGCCGCCGACGCTGGAGAAGTTCACCACCGAAGCGCCGCCTTTGCGCGCCTTGCCGCCCTCGCGCAGCAGCGTCAGCAGCGCCTGTGTGCCGATGATGATCGAATCGACGTTGACCGCGTTGACCCGGTGAAACTCGCTCAGCGGGGTCTCATCGAACTTGGTGACAATGGAAATCGCCGCATTGTTAACCAGCGCATCGAGCCTGCCGTACTTTTCCTGCACGAGCGCGGCCAGCGCCTGCCAGTCATCAGGGCTCGTCACATCGTGGCGAAGATAGTGGTCTGCACCAGCGATATCGGCATCGTCCGCCATGTCGGTGGCGATAACGGTGGCGTGCGCGGCTTTCAGCGCGGCTACGAGTTCGCGCCCGATGCCGCCTGCGGCCCCGGTGACGACAGCGATCACATTTTCCAGAGCAATGGTCATTGTGCCGTCCACCCGCCATCGATGACCAGCTCGGCGCCGGTCATGTAGCTGCTGTCTTCGCTGGCGAGGAAGAAGATCGCGCTGGCGATCTCCGCGGGATCGGCAAGGCGGCCGATCGGCGTGCTGGCAACCACCCCATCGACCAGATCTTCGGGCTTTTCGGCAAAGCCTTGATCCACCCAGCGCTGGAACCCGGCGGCCAGCAATGGCGTGCGCACAAACCCCGGATGCAGCGAATTGGCGCG
>NZ_CAMBTS010000158.1 GCF_945870625.1 Novosphingobium sp. Chol11
GCGCGCGTCCGCATCTCGCCGTCACCCATGCTCACCGCGGTGATTTGCAAAGTGCGCGCGGCGGGCGATGTGGCGGAAAGCAGCCGGTCGCCGGTCTTGCCGGTGTTGGTGAGCGTCATGTAGCCCGCGCCGACCGCTTGCGCTGGCGCGGTGACGCGCGACCAGGGATGACCGATCTGGATGGCACCGGCCTTGAAGCCGTGCGCGAGCAGCGGAGCGGAAACGAGCGCAGTCGCGGCAATCGCCGCGAGACGGAGAGACGTCATGGGCAAGATCCTGATGCTGAAATGCGAAAGGCCCTCCGAGCTTTCTCTCAGAACTTTATCAACTTGCCGCCGTGATAACCCCATAAAGATCGTGCGCGTCGGCGTCTTCGATCAGCACATCGGCAAAGTCGCCCGGCTGCAGATCGGCGGAGACATCGCGCAGATAGACCGCGCCGTCGATCTCGGGTGCATCGGCTTCGGAGCGCGCGGTCGCGCCGATGTCGCCGTCCTCGTCGGGTTCGCCCACTTCGTCGATGATCACGCGCACCGTGCGGCCGATCTTCGCCGCCAGCTTGGCCGCGCTGATGCTTTCCGTCTTTTCCATGATCCGGGCATAGCGTTCTTCTTTCACCGCTTCGGGCACCGGATCGGGCAGCGCATTGGCCGCCGCGCCCGCCACCGGCTCGAACCGAAACGCGCCGACCCGGTCGAGCTGGGCTTCATCCAGCCAATCGAGCAGGTACTGGAAATCGGCCTCGGTCTCGCCCGGAAAGCCGACGACAAAGCTGGAGCGGATCGCGATGTCGGGGCAGATCTCGCGCCACGCCTTCAGCCGTTCGAGCACTTTGGCCTCGTTCGCCGGGCGCTTCATCGCGCGCAGCACGCTGGGGCTGGCATGCTGAAACGGGATGTCGAGATAGGGCGTGACCAGCCCTTGCGCCATCAGCGGGATCACCGCATCGACATGCGGATAGGGGTAGACATAATGCAGCCGCACCCACGGCGTTTCGCCGCCCGGCGTGCGCAGCTGGCCAAGTTCGCGGGCGAGGTCGGTCATGTGGGTGCGAACGCTGCGGCCCTGCCACATGCGCTCTTCGTGCCGCACATCGACGCCATACGCCGAAGTGTCCTGGCTGATCACCAGCAGCTCCCTGGTGCCCGCCGCGACCAGCTTTTCGGCCTCGCGCAGCACCGCATCGATCCGGCGGCTGGCGAGTTTGCCGCGCAAGCTGGGGATGATGCAGAACGCGCAGGTGTGGTTGCAGCCCTCGGAAATCTTGAGGTAGCTGTAATGGCGCGGGGTCAGCTTCACATCGCCCGCGTCGGCCTGCGGGATGAGGTCGACATAGGGGCCCATCGAAGGCGGCGCGGCTTCGTGCACCGCCTCGACCACCGCCTCGTATTGATGCGCGCCCGTCACGGCCAGCACGGCGGGGAAACGCGCGCGGATCGCCTCGGCCTCATTGCCCAGGCATCCGGTCACGATCACCCGGCCATTTTCCGCAATCGCCTCGCCGATCGCGGCCAGGCTCTCCTCCTTCGCCGAATCGAGGAAGCCGCAGGTGTTCACCAGCACCACATCGGCCCCGGCATAATCCGCACTCATGGCATAGCCATCGGCGCGCAGCCGGGTCAGAATCCGCTCGGAATCGACCAGCGCCTTGGGGCAGCCGAGGCTGACCATGCCCACTTTGGGCGCACGGGGAAGGGTGATGGGGGAAGGAGTGGAAGCCATTGTGCCGCCGCGCATACGCGATATCGGCGTCTTAGTCACGGCCCTGACGGCTCTGCGAATTGCCAAGCCGCGCCATGCCGCGTAGTCCGGAGGCAGCAGGGGGGCGGCCTTGCGCAGGAAGAGACAATATGGGTCCGGTGAACTGGCTGGCGGTGGGTGCTGCGGTGGCGGCGGCGCTGCTGTTTTCGGCGCTGTGGTATGGCCCGCTCTATGGCCGCGTCAGGCTGGATGAAGTGGGTCCGGGCGGGCTCGGCATCCGGAGTGCGCCGGGGCGGACACTGGCGCTCAGCGCGGCGGCGCTGTTCATCACCGCATCCATGATGGGGCATATGTTCGCCCGCGTCGGCGCGGAAACGCTGGCCGCAAAGCCGTGGCTCTATTTCATGATGTCGGGCGGGCTGGCGATTGCCTTTGTGATCCCGGCGCTGTGGACCAGCTATACCCATCAGCGGATCAGCACCCGCCTTGCGCTGATCGATGCGGGCTTCTGGCTGCTGGCCTATCTGGCAATGGGCGCGGTCTTCTGGCTGTTCAAAGCCTGATCGGCAGATAGGGATAGGGGTCGCGCGGGCGGTTGTTTTGTCGCAGTTCGAAATGGAGCGTGGGCTTTTTCGCCTCGCCGCTCTTGCCGATGCGCGCGATCAATTGCCGCCGGGCCACAGAATCGCCTTCTTTCACCCGCACTTTGCCGAGATAGGCATACGCCGTGACCCAGCCGCCGCCGTGGTCGATCAGGATGAGCTGGCCAAACCGCTCGGGCTCCGTTCCCGCAAACAAAACCCGTCCGGCAGCAGCGGAATATACCCCCATGCCGGGCAGCGCGGCCAGATCGAAGCCGTTGTTGGCAAGGCCCTTCACCGGCGCGCCATAGCGGCTGACGATGGCCCCCGAAGTAGGCCAGAGCAGGTTTGGCGGCCGGCTGGCCGAGGCCGCCGGGCGCGGCGGCAGGAGTGACACAGGTCGCGGTGGCGGCGGCGCGCCAGCGGGATCGGGGCGCCGCAGCACTTGCCCGCTGCGCAGCACATAGGGCGGGCTGAGGCCGTTGGCCGCCGCCAGCGCCTCGATGCTGACCCCCATGGCGCGGGCGATGCCGCTCATCGTATCGCCGGTGCGCACGGTATAGCTCCACGCCACAATCGGGGCCTGCGCCAACGCGGGCCCGAGAACGAAGGACATGCTCAGCAGCGAGGAAGCAACGACCAGCCGCAGCAGGCGGCGCGCCATCAGCCCTGCGGCACCAGCAGGGTGAGGCCGCCCATGTAGCCCTTCAGCGCCTCGGGCACATCGACCGAGCCATCGGCCTGCTGATAATTCTCAAGCACCGCCACCAGCGTGCGCCCGACCGCAAGGCCCGATCCGTTGAGCGTGTGGACGAACTCGGTGCCTTTTCCGCCTTCTGGCCGGTAGCGCGTGTTCATCCGCCGCGCCTGAAAATCGCCGCAGTTCGAGCACGAGGAAATCTCGCGGTATGCGCCTTGGCCGGGCAACCAGACTTCGAGGTCATACGTCTTGCGCGCGGTGAACCCCATATCGCCCGCGCAGAGCAACATGCGGCGATAGGGCAGGCCCAGCGCCTGCAGGATGGACTCGGCGGCGGCGGTCATCCGCTCGTGCTCGGCTTCGGAATCCTCGGGCCGCGCGATCGAGACCAGCTCGACCTTTTCGAACTGGTGCTGGCGGATGAAGCCGCGCGTATCGCGCCCCGCCGCGCCCGCTTCGGAGCGGAAGCACGGTGTGAGCGCGGTCATCCGCAGCGGCAGCGCCGCATCGCTCAGGATCTGGCCCTGCACCGCATTGGTCAGGCTGACCTCGGCGGTGGGGATCAGCCAGCGGCCCTCGGTGGTCTGAAACAGATCCTCGGCAAACTTGGGCAATTGCCCGGTGCCGAACGCCGCTTCGTCCTTCACCAGCAAGGGCGGATTGCATTCCGTGTAGCCGTTCTCGCCCGATTGCCGGTCGAGCATGAACTGGCCCAGCGCGCGGTGCAGCCGCGCCATCTGGCCGCGCAGAAAGGTGAACCGCGCGCCCGAAATGAGCGCCCCGGTCTCGAAATCGAGGCCCAGCGGCGGGCCGAGATCGGCATGCTCTATGGGCGGGAAGTCGAACACACGCGGGGTGCCCCAGCGCGCCACTTCGACATTGCCCGCCTCGTCCGCGCCCTCGGGCACTTCGGCGGCGGGGCGGTTGGGCAAAGCACTAAGGAGCGCATGAATCTCCTCAGTCTTTGCCGCAACGTCAACATCACCTTGCGGGAGATTGTGTTTGAGTGACTCAAGCTCAGCGACGAGATCGGTTGGCGGGTTTTGACCTTGCTTTTTGAAATCGCCAAACTGCTTCGACAGAGCATTCCGACGAGCAAGGCCTTCCTGTTGCGTTGTTAGCGCGTCGCGCCGCGCGCTATCGAGCGCAAGGATCGCCTCGGCCAAAGGCGCAAGCCCCCGGCGAGCCATCGCGGCATCAAAAGCGGCGGGATCATCGCGGATCAAGCGGATATCATGCATGGCCAAGGCCTATGCCCGCTTGGCCGCGCTCTTTCAACCGCGCGTGCTTGTCATGCCTCCGGCGGGCAAGGTCTATTGCCCTTGCATCCCTGG
>NZ_CAMBTS010000159.1 GCF_945870625.1 Novosphingobium sp. Chol11
GGCTCGATCCGGTCGGCCACCACGGCCCACTTTTCGCCATCCACCATCACTTCGGGCACCATGGGCCGCGAGTTGTAGGTGTTCGCCATTGTCGCGCCATAAGCCCCGGCGGTGCGGAACACCGCCAGATCGCCGCGCGCGACCACGTCGATATCGCGCGCCTTGGCGAAGGTGTCACTCGATTCGCAGATCGGGCCGACGATATTGGCGGTCATACGCTTGCCCGTGGGTGCCACCGCGCTGAAATCGTGCCATGCGTCGTACATCGCGGGGCGCGCCAGATCGTTCATCGCGGCATCGACCACGACCCAGGGATGCACCGCGCCTTCCTTGACCCGCACCACTTCGGTCAGCAGCACGCCGGTGTTGCCAGTGATCACGCGGCCCGGCTCGAACATCAGGGTAACATGCCAATCCGCCGTCACGCGCGCGATCATCGCGGCGTATTCGGCGGGCTGCGGGAACACTTCGCCCGCCTTGTAGGGCACGCCCACCCCGCCGCCGAGGTCCATGTGCGTGACGGTGCCGCCCGCGCTGCGGATATCTTGCATCAGCGCCCCGGCCTTGGTGAACGCAGCCTCCAGCGGATCGAGGCTGGCAAGCTGGCTGCCGATGTGGAGCGCAATGCCGCGCATGTTCAGCCCCGGCAGCGCCGCCAGCCGCGCATAGATCCCTGCCGCGCGGTCAAAAGGCACGCCGAACTTGTTCTCCGCCTTGCCGGTCGAAATCTTCTCGTGCGTGCCCGCATCGACATCGGGATTGATGCGTAAGGTGCAGGTCGCGACCATGCCCATGGCCCCGGCGATTTCGGCCAGCTCCTGGCCCTCCTCCTCGCTTTCGAGGTTGAATTGCCCGGTCCCCACTTCCAGCGCCCGGCGCATTTCCCGCGCGGTCTTGCCCACGCCGGAGAACACGACATCGGCAGGTGCAATCCCCGCCGCCAGCGCGCGGTCAAGCTCGCCCACCGAGACAACATCCGCGCCATAGCCCTCCGCCGCCAGCACCTTGAGCACCGCGAGATTGGGATTGGATTTCACCGCAAACGCCAGATGGACGCGCGGCAGCACGGCCAGCGCATCGCGAAACACGCGGGCATGGCGCGTCAGCGTGGCGCGCGAATAGACATAGACCGGCGTGCCGACAGCCTCGGCGATGAGCGGCAACGCCATGTCCTCGGCGTGGAGCACGCCGCTGCGATATTCAAAATGGTCCATCGGGAAATCCGCAAAAAAGATCAGGGTAGGTGCAGCCGCTGCTTGAAATCAGCTTTCTGGCGGCAGATCGAATGGATCGTCGGCGCGCTCTTCGGAGCGTTGGCGCAATTCGACATTGCGTTCGGGTTTGGCCTGCACCGGCGGTTTGAGCAGCGTGTCGGCGGTGGGCTTGTCGCTGCGTCCATAGGGCGCGGCTGGCAGGACCTGGCCCACCTTCGGCTCAAGCTCGCGCCGATTGCCGCAACCGGACAGGGCAAGGCCGCTCATCATCAGCAGCAGCATGCAGGCAATACGGGCCATCATTCCTCCAGACCAAGCGCGCGCGCCGCCTCGGCCACGCGCTTGCTTACCTCGGATGGCGCGGTTCCGCCATGGCTGGCGCGCGCCGCGACCGACGCTTCGACCGACAGCGCGCCATAGACCGAATCATCGATGCGCGGATCGATGCCTTGCAGATCCTCCAGCGGCAGTTGATCGAGCGCGATGCCCCGGCTTTCGGCCAGCTTCACCGCAGCGCCCGTGATGTGGTGCGCCTCGCGGAATGGCACGCCTGCCGCGCGCACGAGCCAGTCGGCCAGATCGGTGGCGGTGGCATAGCCCAGTTCGGCGGCGGCGCGCATCCGCTCGGTGCGAAATGTCGCCTCGGCCACCATTCCGGTCATCGCCGCAATCGACAGCCCAAGCAGATTGGCCGCCTCGAACACTGGCGGCTTGTCGTTCTGCATGTCCTTTGAATAGGCCAGCGGCAGGCCCTTCATCGTGATCATCAGCGCAGTGAGGCAGCCGATGATCCGCCCCGAATGGCCGCGCACCAGTTCTGCCGCATCGGGGTTTTTCTTTTGCGGCATGATCGAACTGCCGGTCGAAAGGCTATCGGGCAAGGTCACGAAACCGAACGGCTGGCTGGCCCAGATGATGAATTCCTCCGCCAGCCGCGAGAGATGCAGCGAGCATTGCGCCGCCGCCATGAGGTAATCGAGCGCAAAATCGCGGTCGGACACCGAATCGAGGCTGTTGCGCGTCGGCCTGTCAAACCCCAGCGCAGCAGCGGTGCGCGTCCGGTCTATCGGAAAGCCTGTGCCGGCCAGCGCAGCGGAGCCCAGCGGGCACTCGTTCATGCGCACCCGGGCAGCGGCAAACCGGGATACGTCGCGCGCGACCATTTCATGATAGGCCATCAAATGGTGCCCCAGCGTCACCGGCTGCGCCGTCTGCAGATGGGTAAAGCCCGGCATGATCGACCCCGCATGTTCGCCAGCGCGGGCAACCAACGCTTTTTGCAAGTCAAGCAGGCCGTTCATCGCCTGATCCACCGCATCGCGCACCCACAGGCGGAAATCGGTGGCTACCTGATCGTTGCGGCTGCGCGCGGTGTGGAGGCGCCCGGCAGCAGGTCCGATCAGCTCGGCCAGGCGGCTCTCGGTGGTCATGTGAATGTCTTCGAGATCCCAGTTTTCCGGGACACCGCTTGCTTCGTATTCAGCGGCGACCCGGTCCAGCCCACCCGCAATCAGCGCCGCATCATCCGCCGCAATGATGCCTTGCGCGCCCAGCATGTCCGCATGGGCCTTTGACGCGGCGATATCTTGCCGCCACAGCGCCTTGTCGAACGGGATCGAGGCGTTTATCTCGCGCATGATGGCCGAAGGGCCAGCCGCGAAGCGCCCGCCCCACATCTGGTTGGAGCCTGAATTGCCCGAATTTCCCATGCCGGTATTATCCCTGCCAGTCGTTAGTGGGCGCTCGCTTGCCGCGTTGGCGATGCCTCTCGCCCTCATGCTTGGCGGCTGCGATAGGCAAACCCCCGGCGCGGCGCAACCGGCCAGCACGCCCACCGAGCAAGCCGCAGCGACAAGCGCAGCAACGCCACCCAGCGGCAAGATCGACATCGCCAATCGCGGCGCGGCGATACCCGATTTCACTTTCACCGATCCGTCGGGCGAAAAGCTGCGCACCCTCGATCTGAAGGGCAAGCCGGTGCTGATCAACTTGTGGGCCACCTGGTGCGGCCCCTGCGTGCTGGAAATGCCGATGCTCGACACGCTGGCCGCAAAGCACAAGGATGCGCTGCGCGTGCTGACCGTTTCGCAGGATTTAGACGCCGCAGAGAAAGTCACCACGTTCTATGCGGCGCGCAAATTCGTCTATCTCAAGCCGTGGCTGGACCCGGATAACAATCTCAGCTTCCACTACAATACCGGCGTGCTGCCCACCACGGTGCTTTATGATGCCAAAGGCCGCGAGGTCTGGCGGATTGTCGGCGCTTATGATTGGCTGGGGCCACGCACCGATGCCATGCTTGCCGAGACCATTGGCGCGGCGGGCGGCTGACCGCCCCAGCCAGCTTAGCGGTCAAGGCGGTCAGGCCTGAGCTAAGGCGCCGCTTACGCTATTCCCACTCAATAAATAACGAAAAAATTATCTAATTAAATCAATAAGTTAAATGGCAATTTTTTCAGTGTGTAACTTTTGTGTAAGTGAGCATTTTAGCCATCGTGATCTTTGTGGCCTAAAATCAATGACTTAAACCCATAAACTTACACACTGCGCATGTCGCATGAATTTTGAACCAAGTTGGCGTTTTTCAAATCTCCACTACTCACTTGCAGTAGTTCAAAAATAGAAAATTATAATTTAAAATCAATAATTTAGTTCCGCTTTCTTAAGGCCCAAAGGCCAACGTGCCAGATTGGCTTTGGTGATGGTGTTCGAGAATTGTGGTTCGCTGTGTAACTCCGTCGACGGCTTACACCGTGTCCACAGAGTTGTGGCAAGCGAGAAATCGACCGAGCCCCTTTGCCCGTCGGTTCGGCGCCACAGCTTGAGCTGCTCAACCAAACCGGCCCCGCTGCTCTGCCACCTGAAAACTGGATCATTTTTTGATAGAGTTTTGTGCCGTAGATTTCCTTGGCTGGGCGAGGAGTCGTGGCATGAAGGCATCAAAGTTCACGGACGCGCAAAAGGCGTTCTGTAGATTTGCGCTGAGAAGTGACCCGGGAGGGGCATAAGTTTCCATTGAGATTTGACCCAT
>NZ_CAMBTS010000160.1 GCF_945870625.1 Novosphingobium sp. Chol11
GTCTCGTTCTGGCTGACCGTCGCGGGCTTTGTATCGCTCATGATCTCGGGCTTCCTGCCCGGTGGCACGGGCATCGGCGCTGGCACGGGCTGGACCGTGTACGCGCCGCTTTCGACCTCGGGCTCCGTAGGCCCTGCGGTCGATTTCGCTATTTTCTCGCTCCACCTTGCGGGCGCAGCCTCGATCTTGGGTGCGATCAACTTCATCACCACCATTTTCAACATGCGCGCACCGGGCATGACCCTTCATAAGATGCCACTGTTCGTCTGGTCGGTGCTGGTTACTGCGTTCCTGCTGCTCTTGGCGCTACCGGTGCTGGCGGCGGCGATCACCATGCTGATCACCGATCGCAATTTTGGCACAACATTCTTTGACGCTTCGGGCGGCGGCGACCCGGTGCTGTATCAGCACTTGTTTTGGTTCTTCGGCCATCCCGAAGTCTACATCATGATCCTGCCCGGATTTGGTATCATCAGCCAGATCATCTCGACCTTCTCTAACAAGCCCGTGTTCGGTTATCTCGGCATGGCTTATGCGATGGTTGCCATCGGCGCGGTGGGCTTCGTTGTGTGGGCACACCACATGTACACCACTGGCATGAGCGTAAACACCAAGATGTACTTCACCGCCGCAACGATGGTAATTGCGGTGCCAACCGGCATCAAGATCTTCTCGTGGATCGCAACGATGTGGGGCGGCAGCGTGCAGTTCAAATCGCCGATGGTGTGGTCGCTGGGCTTCATCTTCTTGTTCACGCTGGGCGGCGTGACCGGCGTGGTGCTTGCCAACGGCGGCATCGATGACAACATGCAGGACACCTATTATGTTGTCGCCCACTTCCACTATGTGCTTTCGCTCGGCGCGGTGACGGCGCTGTTCGCTGGCTTCTATTACTGGTTCCCCAAGATGTCGGGCCGGATGCACAGCGAGTTCCTCAGCCATGTGCACTTCTGGATTTTCTTCATCGGTGTGAACACCATCTTCTTCCCGATGCACTTCCTGGGTGTGCAGGGTATGCCGCGCCGCTATCCTGACTATGCGCCGGCGTTCGAGTTCTGGAACACGATCGCCAGCCACGGATACACGATCATGGCTGCCTCAATGGTCGTGTTCTTTGCCAACATTGCCTACTCGCTGGTTGCCGGCAAGAAGGCCGAAGGCAATTACTGGGGCGAAGGCGCGACCACGCTGGAGTGGACGCTCTCCAGCCCGCCGCCGTTCCACCAGTTCGAGACGCTGCCGATCATCGATGGCGCCACGGCCCACTGAGCACGGCCTAACGGTCAAGCATGAAGAAGGGCCCCGGGAAGCAATTCCGGGGCCCTTTCGCTTGGCGGCCGCTGCTCTGGTCAGGGTGCCCAGCCGGCGAACCAGTCTGCCAGCGCTTGCGGCGTCAGGGCGCGCGCATCGGCGAGCGCGGTGACACGGCCCGCGTTAACGAGCTTGCCGGTGCGCGGGTTGACAATCAGCAAGGCGGGAACACCTTCGAGGCGGCCTTTGATCCCGAAGCTTTGCTGGATTTGCTGATTCTTGTCGAACCGGCCCACATCGACCGACACGATCTCGAAGCGCTTGGCCATCCATGCCGTCAGCGGCTGGGTTTCCATCACGCCCGCGAGGATGCGGCAATCGAGGCACCAGTTTCCGCCCAGATCGATGAGCAGGAGCTTGCCCGCCCGCTTGGCGCGCGCACGGGCGCTGGCTACCGCCGCATCGGCATCGGCTTTCTCGTCATAAGGCAGGGGCAGGGGGCGGGCGATCTGCTCGAAGCTGCTGATCGTCATGCGGGGGGGCGGTGCGGCCTGAACCGCAAACGGCAAGAGGAGCGCCAAGCCTGCAAGAGTGCCAAGGGACACGCGAACCATCACAAATCTCCGTACCCGCAAAGCTTAAGGGTCAATACTAGCCGCAGCGGCGATGCGATCAAAAGCAGATAATCTGTATGGCTAAGAAGCGCCGTGAGGGGTGAACAAAAGGCAGGGCAACGCAACGTTTGGCGCGCCAGACGATTTACCCTCTGTGGCGCTTCCCCTCAGGCGCTGCGCAAGCTATGGGCGAGCCGATTATGAGCCAAGCCAAAACCGCCGCCCTGCCGACCGACTGGCGGGATTTCTACGCGCTGACCAAGCCGCGTGTGATGACCCTCGTTATCTTTACCGGGATTTGCGGGATGCTGGCCGCACCCGGCAGCATTCATCCCGTGCTCGGATTTACCGCCATGCTGTGTATCGCGGTGGGCGCTGCTGGCTCGGCGGCGCTGAACCAGTGGTGGGAAGCCGATCTTGATGCCGGGATGAAGCGCACCGCGCAGCGCCCGATCCCCGCAGGCCGGATGGACCCGATCTCGGCGCGTGACTTTGGCGGGTTTCTGGCCGGCGCATCGGTGCTGATCATGGGGCTGGTGATCGGCTGGTTGGCCGCCGCGATCCTGGCGTTCTCGATTTTTTATTACGCATGGATCTACACCGTGTGGCTCAAACCGCGCACCCCGCAGAACATCGTCATCGGCGGCGGCGCGGGCGCATTCCCGCCGCTGATCGGCTGGGTTGCGGTGACAGGCGACATCACTTTGATGCCGATCCTGCTGTTCCTCATCATCTTTGTATGGACCCCGCCGCACTTTTGGGCGCTCGCGCTGTTTGTGCAGACGGACTATGCCAATGTGGGCATTCCGATGATGCCAGTGGTTGCGGGCGTGAAATCGACGCGGCATCAAATTCTGGGTTATGCGGTCTTGCTTTTGCCGCTGACGCTGGTGCCCTGGTACATCGGCGGGGCAGGCAATCTTTACGGGATTTCGGCGCTAGTGCTGAGTTCGATTTTCTTGTTTTATTCGGCACAGGTCGGTTTGCGAAACGCGGAGCCAGGCGACAAGATGAAGCCCGAAAAGCGTCTGTTTGCCTATTCGATCTTCTATCTTTTCATCCTGTTCGGCGCGCTGGTGGTTGACCGGTTTGCGACATTGAACGGCATTCAGTCTTGATCGGTGTTGATGATGCAACCTCCTGAGCTTGAGCAGATCCGGGCGCGCCAGCGCAGCCGCAACCTGGTGGTCGGCCTGATCCTCGGCGGTCTGGCGATCCTGTTCTACGCCGTCTCGATCGTGAAAATCGCGGTTATCCCGGCCAAGGAAGCGCCCTCGGCGACCTCCAGCCAATCACCAGGGCAAGAGTGATGGCAAGCGCTGCGCCCACGATGGCGCACCAGAACCGCAAGGTGGCGCGGATCGCGGCCGCAGCGGCGCTGACCATGCTGGGCCTGGGCTACGCCTCGGTGCCGCTCTACCGGATGTTTTGCGAGGCCACTGGCCTCAACGGTACCACCCAGCGGTCGAGCGCCGAACAGGCCGCCGGGGTCAAAGTAACCGGCCAGCCGATTACCGTGCGGTTTGATTCCAATATCGCCAGCGGCTTGCCATGGCGGTTTCGCCCTGAGCAGGTGAGCCAGGACGGCAGAATCGGCGAGCGCAAGATGGCGTTCTTCATTGCCAAGAACCTCTCGGACAGGCCGATCACCGGGCGCGCCACGTTCAATGTCACACCCGAGCAGACGGGTGTCTATTTCCACAAGATCCAGTGCTTCTGTTTCAATGAGCAAACGCTTCAGCCGGGGCAGGAAGTGCGCATGCCGGTGATCTACTATGTTGATCCTGAGATGCTGAACGACCGTAACGCGCGCGACGTGCCGGAAATCACGTTGTCGTACACCTTTCTCGAGGCGGCTGACAGTATTGCCCCCGGCACCGCCAAAACCCGCGCAAAGCCACTGGACCGGGTCGCTTTGGCTCGGTAAGGGCTCATCATCATTCTGTCTGGCTCAACACACGCAAGGGTTATCGACGATCATGGCTGGCGCTAAGAACCACGATTATCACATTCTTCCGCCTGACATCTGGCCGTTTGTCGGCGCGGTTTCGGCGCTTGTCATGACCAGCGGCGGCGTGCTGACGATGCACAAGATGGCGGGCGGCCTGCCGCTGTTTCTGCTGGGCATTGCCGGCGTTGCACTCACGTTTTTCTCGTGGTGGGGCAAAGTCATCAAGGAAGCGCATGCGGGCGATCACACCCCGGTCGTGCAGCTTCACCAGCGCTATGGCATGATCCTGTTCATCGCGTCGGAAGTGATGTTCTTTGTCGGCTGGTTCTGGGCCTTCTTCGATTTCTCGATGTTTCCCAATGAACTTACCGAGGTAGTCGCCGGTCAGTGGCCGCCCAAGGCGATCGAGGCGGT
>NZ_CAMBTS010000161.1 GCF_945870625.1 Novosphingobium sp. Chol11
GGCGCGCTTTGCCGAGATCATGCGGCTGCGCACGCTGCTCGAACCGATGGTGGCCGCCGAGGCCCAGCCTTTCATCGACGCCGAGCGCCTGCGCCTGATCCGCGCCGCCGACGAAGCGACCGACGAGGCACTGCAAAGCGGCGATGTGAGCACCTACATGGAGGCAAACTTCCGCTTCCACGCGCTGATCTACGCCGCCGCGCCGATGCCGCTGGCCGGGCGGATGATCGAGGGCCTCTGGATGCAGTTCGGCCCGTTCATGCGCGTCGTCTATGGCCGCTACGGCACCGCCAGCATGGCCGACCAACACAAAGCCGCCACGAGGGCCATAGCATGCGGCGACGCGGCGGCCTTGCGGGACGCAATCGCGGCCGACATCGGCGATTGCCGCGATCTGATGAAGGATTGGGAGAAGCTGGGGATTTAGGGGTTTGGCAGGCGGTTGGCTTGGACAACGATCCCGGCATCCGCTTTTGATTGTATGCGGACCGCCGGAAAAATATTTAATCAACGCCCACGGAACAAAGGCCACCGGGCGGGCTTAGAGCCTATATCGGGGGCTTACCATCATCGGGTGAGGGTGTCGTTCGCGCTGACCGGAGGCATGTTTCCCTGACAAAAGTTCATCAGCGCTTCATTTCAAGCGGATTGGATGCAAGGGGTTTCATGCTAGTCGAGTCGGCTGCCCGGCCCCGGCTTTGCGACAAAACATGTTCAACGCCTTCGTGATGCAGAGGCATGCGATAGGCCTCGAAACCTGCTCGACATCCGCGCGTTCGTCGGCACCGGACCTGCGCGACCACTTGCGATCGGCGACGAGCGAGGTCCACGAGCGACTTCACCACCATCCGGGGCTCGCGGCGGTTCAAACGGGCATGATTGGAAAAACCGCTTACACGGCATTGCTGCGCCGCCTGTATGGCTTCCACCGACCATTCGAGATGATGGCGGGGCTGTTGCCCGTTCGCACGATCTGGCTTGAGCGCGACTTGATCGATCTGGGAGTCGATCCCGGCTCCATAGCCTTTTTGCCCCACGCCTTAGCCTTTCCTGCGCAGGCGTCGCCCGAATATCTGCTCGGCGCGCGCTATGTGGTGGAGGGCTCGGCGCTGGGCGGACGCGGGCTGGCGCGGCAGCTTGACGGCTTGCTGGGCCATGGCGTGACCGCTGGCCGGCGGTTCTTTGCCGGGCACGGCGCGGAAACGGGCGCGCAATGGCGCGCGTATCTTGACCAACTGTGGAACGCGCCGACCGGGTTAGCAGCCCAAACGGAGAGTGTTGCGGGAGCAACCCGCACCTTCGCAATATTCGAGCAGTGGCTTGAGGGATGGAACGATTGGCATGACTGAGCAGAACCTTGCGCGCGATCAGGTCGATTTAACCAACTGCGATCGCGAGCCGATCCATATTCCCGGCGCGATTCTGCCCCACGGCGCGATGCTGGTGCTGGAAAGCGGCACGCTGCGCGTCCTTCAGGCGGCAGGCGATACGCAGGGCCTGCTGGGCCGGTCGATCGACGCGCTGCTCGATCGCCCGGTCGATAGTCTGTTTTCCCGGGGCCAGATCGATCGGCTTCAGGCGCTGAGCAACGACAGCGACCTTGTCAAACCGCGCCACCTGCTTGACCCGCTCATGCGCGTGATGCCCGATTTTCCGCTCGATGCCAGCGCGCACCGCGTCGATGGTAACCTGATCATCGAATTCGAGGCCAGCGAGCCAAGTGATCCGTTCGTCATTGATCCGCTCTCGGCCGTGCTGCTGATGATCGATGATTTTGGGACAGCACCTTCGCTACACGCGCTATGCCAGATGGCGACCGCCAGCGTCCGGCGCGTCGCGCAATACGACCGTGTGATGGTCTACCGGTTCATGGCCGACGGATCGGGCTGGGTTATCGCCGAAAGCCGTTCGCCTGAGCTAACACCCTTCATCGATCTTCATTATCCTGCGACCGATATCCCGCTGCAGGCCCGCGCCCTCTATCTGAAAAGCTGGCTGCGGCTGATCACGCAAGTCGATTATGATCCCGCCCCGCTGACGCCCACGCTGAACCCGCGCACAGGCAAGCCGCTGGACATGAGCCACGCGATCTTGCGCGATGTATCGCCAATCCACCGCGAATATCTTCGCAACATGGGCATCGATGCATCGATGTCGATCTCGATCATCGTCGGCGGAAAGCTGTGGGGGCTGATCGCCTGCCATAATGACAGTCCGCGTCGGCTGCCCCGCCATCTGCGCGCGGTGTGCGAGTTGTTCGGTTCGATGTTTTCGCTTCAGCTGGAGGCGCGCGAAAGGAGCGAACAGTTCGAGGCCCGGCTCACAAGCCGAAGAATTCTGCAAGAACTGATGGTCAATCTCGCTGGTGTCGAGGATTATGCGTATGGCCTAACCCAGCAAACGCCCAATCTGCTCGACTATATCCACGGCGGGGACATCGCCCCCGACGGCGCGCGCCACGGCGGCGTAGCAGTGTGCGTCGAAGGGAAAATCACCTATCTCGGGGTCACCCCGGATCGCGCGCAAATCACCGCGCTCACCGCATGGCTGGCATCCTACATGACCGAAACCGAAGGCACCTTCGCCACGGATCGCTTGAGCGAAATCTACCCGCCGGCCAAGGCGTTTGTCGGTGTTGCATCGGGCCTTCTGGTCATTGCGGTATCGCGCGATCCATCGGATTTCATTCTCTGGTTCCGGCCCGAATTGGTCGAAACCGCTCTATGGGCGGGCGACCCGGCCAAGGCGATGACGACCGGCCCGGACGGCGATCAGCTGTCGCCGCGTAAATCATTCGAAGTGTGGAAACACACCGTGCGCGGCCGCGCCCTGCCATGGACGCCGGCCGAGACCGATGCGGCATTCGACTTGCGGGTCTCGCTTCTGCAGGTGGTGTTGCACCGGATCGAAGCAGCAACGCGCGAACGCATCAAAGCGCACGACCGCGATAAGCTGCTGATGGCCGAGCTTGATCACCGCGTGAAGAACACGCTGGCGAACATCCAGGCACTGGTCACGCTTTCCAGTCGCAGCGCTGAATCATTGAAGAGCTTTGTCGAAGGCCTCGACAAGCGCATTCAATCGATGGCCAAGGCGCATAGCCTGTTGACACAGAGCAGATGGGAGGGTGTTTCCGTTGAGGGTCTCCTGCGCGAGGAACTGGAAGCCTACAGCCAGGCAACCGACATCGTCGCGTTGCACGGGGTGGATGCGGTGCTGACCCCCAAATCGGCCCTGTCATTGTCGCTGGCCCTGCACGAGCTAGCGACCAATGCAGGAAAATTCGGTGCGTTCTCCACGCAAGGGGGGCATGTCGATGTCGTCTGGCATCTGCGCGAAGACGGGGGCCTGGGCATATCCTGGACTGAAACGGGAGGTCCGCCGGTCAAACCTCCGGAACGGCGAGGGTTCGGGTCCAACCTGATCGAGCGGGCACTGGCGCTCGAAACCGGTGGCACTGCGACCATTCGCTATGAGCCCGGCGGTGTCATCTGCGACATCGTCTTACCCAAAACCTCGCTTGTCGCCTTTGCAGTGGCATCTCCGGCAATGCCATCGGCCGCCGCCAAAGCGGATGCGGCCCCAGCGACGCCTCAACGCTTTCGGCTTTTGGTGGTGGAGGACTCGTTCCTCGTTCTCCTTACCATCGAGAGAATGTGCGAAGACCTTAGCTGGCACGTCGTTGGCCCGGCTACGCGGCTCGATGAAGCGATTGCGCTTGCCCAGACCGAAACATTTGACGCAGCGTTGCTTGACGTCAATCTCAACGGGGAAATGTCGTGGGCCGTCGCCGATGTGCTGAACGAACGGGGCATACCCTTCGCCTTCAGCACCGGTTACGATAAATCCAACATGTTGCCGGAGAGGCTGGCAGACAGTGAGATTATCGCAAAGCCTTACCACATCGAAGAACTTGCCTATCGGCTCCGCGAGATGATGACGCGGGGGCGTTTGCCCGGAACTTAAAGCCCTCACCCAAACAGCTCGCCCACCGCCCGCCACGCCTGATCGATCGCCGAACTGGTATAAGCCGCGCGGCCCGAGTCCGCGTTCGCAATCGTGATCGCGCCGAACTTTGCGCGGCCCACCAGATGCGGCGCGTCCGCTTCATCGTCGCGCCGTGCGTCCCACAGCGAGTTGTATTCGGCGGAATAACCGTGGGGCCAGCGGTTGACGGT
>NZ_CAMBTS010000162.1 GCF_945870625.1 Novosphingobium sp. Chol11
TCCACCGTCACAGACTTCGCCAGATTGCGCGGCTGATCGACATCCGTGCCCTTGGCCACGGCCACGTGATAGGCCAGCAATTGCACGGGCACGGCATAGACCAGCGGCGCGATCAGCGGGTGGACGCGCGGCATTTCGATGGTGGCAAGGCAGCCTTCGCCCGCTTCGGCGATCCCGGCGGCATCTGAAATCAACACCACTTTGCCGCCGCGCGCGCGCACTTCCTGCATATTGCTGACGGTCTTTTCAAACAGCGGGCCCGATGGCGCGAGCACGATCACCGGCACCGCCTCGTCGATCAGCGCGATCGGCCCGTGCTTCATTTCCCCCGCCGCATAGCCTTCTGCGTGGATATAGCTGATTTCCTTGAGCTTGAGCGCGCCCTCCATCGCGAGGGGATAATCGGCTCCGCGCCCGAGATAGAGCACATCGCGCGCCGGCGCGATCAGATGCGCCATCGCCGCGATTTCCTCGTCATGCGCCAGTGCAGCATTGAGCGCGGCGGGCGCTTCGACCAGATGGCCAACGATCACCGCCTCTTCCGCATGGCTGAGCCTACCGCGCTTGACCGCCAGGTGCGCGGCCAAGGCGGCGAGCACGGCAAGCTGGCACGTGAACGCCTTAGTGCTGGCGACGCCGATTTCCGGCCCGGCGTGCGTCGGCAGCAGCAGGTCTGCCTCGCGCGCCATCGTGCTGGTGGGCACGTTGACCACGACCGCGATGGTCTGCCCGGCGGCTTTGCAATGGCGCAGCGCGGCCAATGTGTCTGCGGTCTCGCCGCTCTGCGAGATGAATAGCGCAAGGCCGCCCTCTTCCAGCACCGGATCGCGGTAGCGAAATTCGCTCGCCACATCGATATCGACCGGCAGCCGGGCAAACTGTTCGAACCAGTATTTCGCCACCATCGCGGCATAAAAGCTGGTGCCGCAGGCGACGATGGTGACGCGGTTGATTTTCGAGAGGTCGAAATCGATCTGCGGCAGCGCGACGGTCTGATCGATCCGGCGAAGGTAGCTGCGCAGCGTCTGCGCCACCACGGTCGGCTGCTCGAAAATTTCCTTCTGCATGAAGTGGCGATAATTGCCCTTTTCGATCGCCGCCGAGGTCGCGCCCGAGGCCACGATGGGCCGGCTCACCGGATTATTCGCCGCATCGAAAATCTCGGCCCCGGCGCGGGTGATCACCACCCAGTCGCCCTCTTCCAGATACGTTACGCGCTGGGTCAGCGGGGCGAGCGCGAGAGCGTCCGAGCCGAGATACGTCTCGTCATCACCAAAGCCCACCACCAGCGGCGAGCCGAGCCGCGCGCCGATCAGCATGTCGTCGTGCGCTCGAAACGCAATCGCCAGCGCAAACGCACCGCGCAATTGCGGCAATACCGCCTTCACCGCATCGCGCGGCGATTGGCCCGCCTCGACCAGTTCGGACACGAGATGCGCGACCACTTCGGTATCGGTCTCGCTTTCGAAGGTGCGCCCGCGCGCAATCAGCGCTTCGCGCAGCGGCTTGAAGTTTTCGATGATCCCATTGTGCACCAGCGCCAGCTCGCCCGTGGCATGCGGGTGCGCATTGCTGGTGGTCGGCGCGCCGTGGGTGGCCCAGCGGGTATGCGCGATGCCGGTCATGCCGGGGGCGGGATGGCGCGCCAGTTCGAGCACAAGATTGCTGAGCTTGCCCTGCGCGCGCCGCCGGATCAGCTGGCCATCTTCGACCATGCACACGCCTGCGCTGTCATACCCGCGATATTCCATCCGGCGCAGGCCATCGACCAGACGGTCCGCCACCTGATCCTTGCCGACAATTCCAATGATTCCGCACATGGGGTACTAAGCCTTGTTATGCGACCAGACGTAGGGATGGTGTATCCCAGGCCAATGCGCTGGGAAATTCATATCGCGGGTGATCAGCCGGCGTTCGGTGATAGATGCCGTTGCCCAAATGATCGCATCGGGAAGTTTCAGGCGGGTCTTGCGCCGCACTTCGGCGGCACGCGCTGCGATCTCTGGCGTCAGTTCAATAATCGTGCATCCACGCAGATAAGCCTCGGTCGCCAGCAGGTGATCGGGTTCGGCACCTGCCAGAATTTCGATCCAACTCACCCGGCTAAGTACCGTCCCGTTCGCACCAAACTCTTGAATGGCTTCAAAGGCTGGTTGGTGCTTGTTCAACGCGTCGATTATGATGTTCGAATCAAACAAGGTAGGCGCTGGCATCAATCAGGATCCCAATCGCGATCCCATTCTGCGCGTATCCGTCGCTGATACTCGACCCCGTCTAGCGCATGATCCCCCCACAATCCAAAGACCTGATCGATCGAAAGCACATCGTCGGGACCCAGGAACTGATCGACAGCTTCCCGAATGAGCGACGCGCGCGACCGCTTGGCGCTCTGCGCGCGCACGTCGAGGCGGCGTAGTTGGGGATCAGGTATATCGACGAGTGTTCGCATAGCCGTTTGATATCATATTGCGATATCATTGCAAGTCACAACAGCGAACCCTGCTTGTCCGCATCGCCCAGCGCCGCCGCCGCTCTCACCGCATCGACGCGCCCCATCGGTAGATCGAGCCGTCTGGCCGGTCTGGTTGGATGATCGAACAACTCGGCCACGGTAATCACTTGCAGCCGGTCATCCTCGCGCTCCAGCATCGGGTGCTTGTACTTGCCCGCCGCCGCAATTTCGTCGCGCATCGGCTTGGTCGGCAGACTGGTGCAAATGAGAAAGCCGAACTCGGCCTTCTCGCGCAGCCGGTCGCTGTTCAGCGTGGCAAGGTCGCTGCGCGTTCCGGGGCGCGATTTCACTTGCAGGATCGCCTTGCCGTTAGTGTCCTTGTCGATGAGGAAATAGGCGATGCCATCGATTCCGCCGTCCGCGCCTTTCTTCTCGTTGATCCGCGCCTGATTTTTCGAGAACGTAAGCACCGCCCACTTTTCGAACTCCTTGCGCGTCTTGTCATCCTTGCGGTTGGCGAGCGCAATGGCGCTGTCGATATCGCGCGGCACGCCGTCGAGCAGAAGATCGGCTTCGATGGCGGGGTAGTCGTCCTTGTATTTGTCTTCCAGACGCTTGAGGATCAGCGCAATCGACTGATACGTGGTATCGATCCCGATCCACCGCCGCCCCAGCCGCTGCGCCACCGCCACCGTGGTCCCGCACCCGCAATAAGCATCGAGCACGGTATCGCCTTCGTTGGACGAGGCGCGGATGATGCGTTCGAGGAGGCCCTCAGGCTTTTGCGTTGGGTAGCCAAGGCGTTCAGGGTCGGTGGGACCAAGAGGCTTCACATCTTCATCAATGCCCTCTTTTGTCCCGAATACTGTGCCTTCCGTGTATGCTTGATAAGCCCACACGTCATTAATGGCCGTTCCATCGCGCTCATCAAGGTAACGAACCATGATAGGCCAAGCGGACTTTCCATCGTCTTCAACGAGTCCATACTCATAGAGGGCGTCCAGCTTTTCGATCGAATTCAACTGCTTGTATTCGGGGGGCATCTGTTCTTCGTAAAACGAAGGCACCGCCCAGTGACGATTGGTGCGCTTTGGGTCAAAGCGACGCCAGACTTCTCCTGACGAGCCTTCGGTCCAACCCGCTCCCTTCAGGACATTGCCGCCCGAACTGAACTTGTATCGGCCGTCCGTCTGTCGCTTATATCGAGTTTCAACGTGCCCCTTCATGTAAGGCTTGCGAACGATGTTAAACAGCGAATCTTGGGACTTCGTATAATAGAAGATTGTGTCGTGGACCGGCCCAAATGATGTTCTTGGGCTGTGATGCCCCGTCCGCTTCCAGATAATTTCGTTCTGGAACAATCCGCCCTGCCCGCAGAACACCGCGTCGAGCACTAGAGCGTTTTCCACAGCCTCTGAATCGCGAAGGATTCCAGCGGCGTTGAAAATCTGATTCATCCTGCTGGCTGGGCAGGAGGCCAGCATGGATGGCC
>NZ_CAMBTS010000163.1 GCF_945870625.1 Novosphingobium sp. Chol11
GCCTTTGCCCGCCTGCGCATTACCCCGGTGATCGGCTTCATTCTGGTCGGGCTCGCGGTCGGCCCTTATGGCCTTGGCGCGATGGTGCCCCAGTTCCCGTGGCTCTATCATGTCACGATTACCCAGCCGGGCGCGATCGCGCCGTTTGCCGAGTTCGGCATCATCCTGCTGCTGTTCGAGATCGGCCTTGAGCTCTCTTTCAAACGGCTGTGGGCGATGCGCCGGCTGGTGTTCGGGCTCGGCGCAATCGAACTGGCGCTGTCTTCGCTATTGCTCGCGCTCGCGCTGGCCGCGATGGGAGAGACTTATGCCGGTGCGTTCGGTCTCGGCCTCGCGCTGGCACTATCCTCAACTGCGCTGGTGTTGCCGATTGCGGGCACCGAGGGGCCGGTGGGCCGCGCCGCGCTGGCGATGCTGCTGTTTGAAGATATCGCGCTGGTGCCGATCATCTTCCTGCTCGGCGCGCTGGGCCCGGCGGGCGGCGGCCCCGGCCTCATCGAAACCGTGGTCAAGGGGGCTGCCATGATCGCGGTGCTGATGGTGCTGGGCCGGCTCGCGCTGCCGCGCCTGTTCGCGCAGGCCGCGCATACCAAAAGCCCGGAACTGTTCCTTGCCGCCAGCCTGCTGGTGGTTATTCTGGCCGCGCTCGCTACGGCGGCGGTCGGCTTATCGCCGATCATGGGCGCGCTGCTCGCCGGTTTGCTGATCGCGGAGACCGAGTATCACGGCGAGGTTGAAGCGATCACCCGCCCCTTCAAAGGGCTGGCGCTCGGCGTATTCCTGATCACCATCGGCATGGGCATCGACTTGCGCCAGGTCTGGGCGATGGCGGGCCCACTGGCGCTGGCGGTGGCGGGCGTAGTGCTGCTCAAAGCAACGGTGACCGGCCTTTCGCTGCGCGTCATGGGCAAGGATCGCCCCACCGCGGTGCAGGCGGGCATTCTGATGGCGAGCCCATCGGAAACCACCCTGATCGTGCTCGCCGCCGCCGCGCAAGGCCAGCTGATCAGCGCGCAAACCGCGCAATTCTGGCAGATCGTCACCGCCATCGGCCTCACCATCACGCCGCTGCTGGCATACCTCGGGTCCGCCATCGCGGGCCGCTTGGCCCGCGCGCAAAGCACGGAAATGCCGGGCGAAGTCGCGCTTCCGCAAGGTGAGCGCACAGTGATTCTGGGCTATGGCCGGGTCGGGCAGCTGGTCGGCGATATGCTGGCGGTGCATGGCATGCCCTATATCGCCATCGACGATGATCCAGCGGTGGTTCACGCCGCGCACCGCGCCGGGCTCCCCGTGCTCTTTGGCAGTATCGAGAGCGCCAGCGTGATCGGCCGCCTCGATCTGGATCATGCGCGCGCGCTGATCCTGACGATGGACGAGCCGGTGCTGGTCTCACGCATCGTCCGCAAGCTGCGCGCGCACCGCTCCGATCTGCCGATCATCGTGCGCGCGCGCGATACCGCGCATGCCGCAGAGCTTTACCGCGACGGGGCCAGCCATGCCGTTCCCGAAACGCTCGAAAGCTCGCTGCAGCTATCCGAAGCCGTGCTCGTCGATCTGGGCGTAGCGATGGGCCCGGTAATCGCCTCGATCCACGAAAAGCGCGACGAACTGCGCAAGAAATTGAGGGACAGCAGCGCCGATACCGACCCTCCCCCGTTTCATTCTCTGCGCCGCCGCCGCCCGGCGAGCTAAAGCCTGATGGACTACGGCTTCAAATAGCGGCCATACCAATCGACCATGCGTTCCAGCCGGTCGCGCTCGAAACTGGGGCGGGTGAGGCCGTGATTCTGATCGGGATAGCCGATCAACCGGGTCGGCACCCCGGTCAGCTTCAGCGCCTGATAAAGCTGCTGCCCGCCGATCAGCGGCACATTGTCATCCGCGATGCCGCCCATGAACAAGGTCGGCGTCTTGATCCGGTCGGCATGGAGCAGCGGTTCGGAAAGCTTGAGCCACAAATCGGGGTTTGTCCAAGGCGCGCCCACTTCCTGCGCATATTGCTGGATGTACTGGTCCACACCAAACAGCGCAAAGATATTGCCCTCGCCCGCGCCACTGAACGCCGCCTTGAACCGATTGTCGCGCACGATCAAAAAGTCGGTGAGAATGCCGCCATAGCTCCACCCGCCGACCCCCATCCGCGCCGGATCGGCAATGCCCTGCGCCGCCGCCCAGTCGGTCGCGGCATAAAGATCGAGCACTTCCTTGTTGCCCCAATCCGCCGCGATCACCTTTGCATAGTCATCGCCGCGGCCAGAGCTGCCGCGATAATTCACGGCCAACACGGCATAGCCATGCGCCGCCAGCAACTGGCGGTTAACATCGGTCTCGTGCGCATCTTGCGCCGTGGGTCCGCCATGGATCCACAGCACGGTGGGATAGCGTTTGCCCGGCACATAGCCCGCCGGAAGCGTCAGCATGCCGTGAACCTCGCTGCCATCACTCGCCGTGGCGGCAAAATCGCGCACCTCGCTCCAGGCAATGCGCGCGCTCATCGCGCTGTTGTGGGTGGTCAGCGCGCGCATCGTCTTGCCCGCCAGCGCATAGACTTCGGGCATGGCATCATCGCCGCTGGCGATAACCGCGCGCGCCGCCTTGGCATCCTTTGCGTCGCAATGCTCGGCCACGGCCAGCCTGCCATCGCCCAACCGCTGCATAACGCCTGCCGGATCGATCACGACCGGGACTTCGCGCCGGTCCTCGGCCAAAATCGCGCCGATGCGCCCGCCGCCCAGATCGACCGGCCGCTGCACATAGGCGGCTGCCGTTGCTGGCAGAACCCGCGTCTGCCCGGTGGCCACCACCGTCTCGGCCAGATGCGGCCCGCTATACTGGTTCACTTTGGGAGCATCACCCACCAGATGCGTGATCCGGCTGCCATCGGCGGACCAGATCAGCTCCTGCCCATAGGCCGCGGGCAGCTTGGCGATCAGCCGGGGCGCTGCGCCCGCTTGCGCACCCTGCACATAAAGCCACTGGGTCGCCAGTGCCGCGGGATCGAGCGCATGATCCACCAGATAAGCCACCTGCTTCCCATCGGGCGACCATTGCGCGGCGCTTTCATCGGTCAGCCCACTCGGCGTCAGCTGCGTCAACATGCGCGCGGCGATGTCAAACAGATGCAGATGGCTGTGGCTCTCGGCCGTGATGAACCCGGTGCCATCGCGCTTGAAAGCAACGTCATCCACCACCACCGGGCGCGGGCGCTTGGGATCATCCTTGGGCGCTTCGGGCTCAGGATCGGTCATCGTGATCAGCAGGCGGCGCGCATCGGGCGACCAGCGATAGCTCTCGATATCGCCCTTGACCTCGGTCAACCGCCGCGCCTCCCCGCCGCGCCGGTCGAGCAGCCACACTTGCGCCTGTTCATCCTTGCCGCGCTTGGCGATAAAGGAGATGAACCGTCCATCGGGACTGAACGCAGCCGAACCCGCGCTCTCCTCCTCGCCGGTCAGCTGGATCGGCGCTGCGCCGCCCAGATCGGCCAGCCACAGCGCCGCGTTGCGCTTGTCGCCTTTGGCGTCGAGCGTCTTGACCACATATGCCGCCTGCCGCCCGTCCGGTGCGCAGGCGAGATCGGAAATCCTCTGCATGCCGACAATATCATCGATCGTGATCGCTTTGCGCCCAGACGCACCAGGCACATCGGCAAGCGCCGGGGCGAGCGGCACGGCAACCACCGCAAAAGCCCCGCCCATCGCTGCGGCGAGCAAGCCCGCACGCCGGCCAACCTTTGTCTGCATCATCGCTCTTCCCCCACCCTGTTGTGAGTGAAAAGCTAACTCGCAATACCGGCTCTGGCAATCGTCCCGGCAAAAAGGTCCGGCAGGCCTCAGCCCGCCGCTAGAACCGCCTTCACCGCCGC
>NZ_CAMBTS010000164.1 GCF_945870625.1 Novosphingobium sp. Chol11
AAGGTGCGCCGCGCGCTCGATGCGGTGGACCTGTTCATCCAGATCGATCCGTGGATGTCGGCCAGCGCGAAGCGTGCCGATCTGATCCTCGCGCCGAGCATGTGCCTTGAGCGCGAGGACATCAACAACGTCTCGGAGAACTTCTGCGAGGAGCCTTACGCGCACTATACCGAGGCGATGGTGCCGCCGCCCGGCGACACCATGGACGAATATGAAATGCTGTGGTGGCTGGCCAAGCACATGGGCCTCCAGCTTGCTTTTCCGGGCGGCCCGGTGTCGATGGACGTCTGCCCCGACAAGATGACCGTGCTCGATCTGGTCAGCGAAGGTGCGCTGCTCAAACCGAGCAAGGCGCGCGCCGATGCGGCCGCATCGGATCGGCCGGGCAGCGCGGTGTTTTACCCCGAGCTTCACCTCACTGTCGGCCCGGCGGACCCGGATGCCAGCGGCAAGTTCGATTTGGCAGAAGGCGCGATGCCTGCTCAGCTCAAGGATTACGCGAAACGCGGCGACGAGCAATCGGCATTCGATTTCCGCCTGATCTCGCGCCGTTCGAAGCATCGCTACAACAGCAACGGGCACACCTTTCCGCATCTGCAGGAAAAGATGCCGACCAACCCCGCGTTCTTCAATCCCGAAGACCTTGCCGCGCTGAGCGTCAACGATGGCGAAATGGTTGAGATCAGCTCGCCGCTCGCCTCGATCTTCGCCATCGGCAAGGCCAGCGACAAAGTCCGCCGCGGGGTCATTTCGATGAGCCACGCGTTTGGCGATGACGACGCGGGCAAGGACGATGTGATGACCAAGGGCAGCTCGACCAACCGCCTGATCAGCGACGATACCGATATCGACCCGATCACCGGCCAAGCCATCCAGAGCGCGATCCCGGTGCGCGTAACGGCGGCTTGATCGAAGGGCCGCTGTTAGCGTTACTGGGAGCAAAAAAGGTGACAGAGTTTACACTGTGTCACCTTTTATTTCCTGCCCTATCTAGCTGATTTTAAGTCGCTTTTCTGGCGAAGTGGACAAGGTGACACTTTGCAGCTTTCGCGCGCCTGATCGACAATTTCAACGAGCGTTTCGCGCAGTATGGCAAGGTCAGGGCGTGTAGGACAGCCTGCTCTGCTTGCTTGCGCGCAATGAACACGCCTCTCGATCATTGTCACCCCGAAGCAAGTTCAGCGTGACGAGGAAGTGTTACGAACCTTCGTATGTGATGGCCTTGCCCGTTCGGCGCAAGCAGGTCGGTCTTGGTCAACGCTGGTTGGCATGACGAGGACAGGTGCTACCCGTCTCACCCCCAAAAAAATGCCGCCCCGTTTCGGGGGCGGCACCTTTTTCAGACCAGTAGATGTGGTTTGATCAGAACTTCACACTGCCCTGGATGAAGATCTGGCGGCCACGATTGACGGTGAACACCTCGTCGTCGCCAACTGGCAGGCCAAGCCCAGGGCCAGCAAGGAACGGACGGCCGCCCGAGGTGTTGACAAAGATTTTGTCGGTCAGGTTGTTGGCAATCAGTGCCAGCTTCCACTTGCCACCCGGCGCGCCGACCGAAATCGATGCGTCAACTGTCGCGTAAGCGGGCTGAATGTAATCCGCTACGTTTTCCTGCCGCGTATAGAACGAACCGCTATAAGCAACGTTGCCCGAAACCCCCAATTCCAGCGCATCGCTGAGCGGTGCGGTGTAATCGAACGCGAGGTTACCCGCGAATTCCGGCGCGCGGGCGGCGCGGCGGCCGTTGATATCCGGATCGTCGGCATTTCCGCCGATGCCATCAGGGCCAGTGCCGGTGATGAACCGCTTGGTGAATTTGGCGTCGGTATAGGCCAGTGCGCCGGAGAACCGCAGGCCTTCTACTGGCGAGCGCCAGCCGAAGTCGATATCGATGCCCTTGGTCGTCAATTGTCCAGCGTTGGCGGTGATAAACTGGATTGTCGTCGCGTTGAAGTTCTGCACCTGGAGGTTGTCGAACGTGTAGTAATAGGCGGTTGCGTTCAGCGTAATGGTGCGATCAGCCAATTGCGACTTGAAGCCGATTTCACCGCCGCGGCTTGTTTCAGACTTGAAGATCAAGCCAGCAGCCGTGGCATCGCGGGTCGCCGGATTGTCGAAACCGAGCAGGTTGCTGGAAGGAAGCGCGCTGTTGTCGATGCCGCCCGACTTGTAGCCGGTCTTGAATGCGCCATACACGTTGAAGTCCGGGTTGATCTTGTAGCGAACCGTTACTTCAGGCGAGAAGTTGGTGTCCTTGAACGGGATCGGCCCAGAGAAGAACCCGCTGTCGATGAACGCCGGACCGGCCGAGAGGAAGGCGTGCACATAAGGCACGGTGATCGTGTTGACTTTCTCTTCGCGGGTCCAGCGCACGCCGCCCGTCAATTCGAGCTGTTCGGTGATCTCGAACGTGCCGCTGCCGAAGAGCGAATAGGCATCGGTTTTGGTGCGATGCTTCTTGTACCAGTCATAGGTATTCCCGGTGACCGGATCGGGAGCGATGATCGAGATGTTTACGCCCTGCTGCGAGGTGTTGAAGTCGATCGTGCGCTTTTCATAAAACGCTCCGAGCGAGATGTTGAATGGCCCCGAGAAGTTGCTGATAAAGCGCAATTCCTGCGTAAACTGCTTGGTCTTGTTCAGCGGATCGCTCGAACCAAAGCCTTGCGCCGATCCGGGCGTGTTGACTGCAGCCAATGCCGGGGCAATCAATCCGACCGGGGCGCCAGCCGGATTGAATGCGGGGCCAACGCCGAGGTAGGAATAGGAGTCGAAGTCAACCGCCCGCAAGCTGAGGAAACCGGTGGTGGAGACGAGCTTGATGGTATCGCTCAGATTTGCGTTAACAAGCAAGCGCGCGAAGAAAAGGTCGGTTTCGCCAAAGGGGTGACCGGGATACTTGCCGTTTGCGCCTGCGCTGCCATCCGGAAACTTGCCCACTTGCGTCGGCGAGGGATCGGAGGTGGTGACGAACTTGTTGAAAGGATTGCAATCGGCGTTCGAAGGGATCGCGATTGCGCCGCCAAGCAGTACGATCTCGTCAGCCCGGCCGTTTCTGCCGCACGAGATATCCGCCGTGCCGATCGCGCCATCGTTGGTATTGCGTGTATAAGTCGCCTTGAGGTTCGCCTTGAAATCGCTCGAAGGCTCCCACTGCAGCGTGGCGCGGCCGACAAAGTCGCGCAGGCCGCGATTGCGCAGCAATGCTGGCGTGCCTGGTGCAATTTTCACGTATTCCTTGACGTCGTTATACTGCGCCGCAAGGCGGATGCCAAAAGTATCGCTCAGCGGACCCGAAATGAAGCCGCCAACGAGGTAGCCGCGCTCTTCGAATTCATACGATGCCGTTGCGCCATATTCCCACGAGGCGGTTGGATTGGCAGTGCGGATCTGGAGCACGCCGGCCGAGGCGCTCTTGCCGAAATACAGCGATTGCGGGCCTTTCAGCACGTCGATCTGTGCGGGATCGACAAAGCCGGCTTGCAGCAAGCGGCTGGTCGAAACCTGCACGCCATCGAAATCGAGCGCCACGGCGCTGTCGAACGCGGCCGAAATGTTGGACGAACCGACGCCGCGCAAGCTGAGCTGGGCGCCTGCGCCCGATCCGCCGATCTGGACGTTCAGGGTGGGGATGCGGCTGACGATGTCGGCCACTTTGTTGACGTTGTATTTGGCAAGGGTCGCAGCGCCGATCGCGGTGATCGTCAGCGG
>NZ_CAMBTS010000165.1 GCF_945870625.1 Novosphingobium sp. Chol11
GCCACCAGCGGCACCGACAGCGACTGGGTGGTCAAGCTGATCGACGTCTATCCCGACGAAGTCCCCGGCGACCGCGAGATGGGAGGCTATCAACTCGCCGTCGGCATGGACATCTTCCGCGGCCGCTTCCGCGAAAACCTCGCCGAAGCGCGGCCCATCACGGCGGGCGCGGCCCTGCCCTACACCTTCGCGCTACCGACCGCGAACCACGTGTTCCTGCCCGGCCACCGCATCATGGTGCAAGTCCAGTCCAGCTGGTTCCCCCTCTACGACCGCAACCCGCAGACTTTCGTGCCTTCGATTTTGGACGCCAAGCCGGGGGATTATGTGAAAGCGACGCAGAAGATCAGCGTGGGCGGGAGTGATGGGAGCTATATTGATTTGCCGGTGGTGAGGTGAAGGCGGGGCGGGTTTGCAAGGAGTACTATTTGAATGTCATTGTTTTGCAAAAACTCGCAAATTAAGCGCACTGTCACCATAATTCCACTGTCACCATAATTCGAACTGAGATGACTGTACGGCTCATCGTTATACGAATATAGCTAGGTGCGCACGAATGGATGTAGTTTTTACGGAAAGACCATAATGATCAAAATTCTGCGTCTTTTTTTTATTGTGGCTGCAGTCGTTCTATTTGGGACCGCAATCTCTCTTAACCAGAAATTAAATGAGCCTGAACCGCCTACCGAATATTCTCAGAACTGGGGTAATGATCTAGGTGGAGAAATAAAGGCTTTGGAGGAACAAACTCAGCAGTCAAATATGTTCCGTGCGAAAAATTATGAATATGAACAAAGGCAGAATTTATCCATTTTTTTTGGGGGTTTTAGTCTTATTCTCTTCGTAATTTTAAACATCCCTTGGAGTCGAATGGCATCAAACGCTGCCTATAAAAGTGGTGTTGTTACCGGTAAGTTCATAAATATTGTTCGCGTTGGAGTTTCTTCAATTAAAGAACCGGCGAGCGGTTCTCCAATTGTCGGCAGGCACGGCCTCTCGACATATTCAATTGCAGATGAACTTGCGAAGTGGAATCAGCTTCGTGAGGATGGCGTCGTTACGGAAAAAGAGTTTGCAGGAGCCCGGGCGCGCCTGCTCAATAGAGATAATGATCTTGATTTACAGTGAAAGCGCACCAAACAGCCGCGCGCAAAACGCCGTCAGAGTTTCTACCATCACCCCGCCTTCCGTAAGGCAACCATTAGGCATTCATCCACAAGCCGCCAAAAGCCCTAGCGATGATCCTTCGCCGCGTTACCGCCCTTCTTCAGATTACGAGATTGTTTGCGCACAACACGACCGCATAGCATCATCGCCGCCAAGAGGAGGACCGCACCATGCCCACCATCCACCAGATCACCGACGAAGCCGGGCTCGAAGCCGTGCTTGGCGAGCCGATGGAGTACGTCCGCGCCAAGATCACTGAGACCTTGTCGGATTCCATGCGCGAGTTCATCCAGTCCTGGTGTAAAATCGGTGACAGTGCACACAATTGGGTGTAAACTCGGTGACAGTGCACACAATTGACACCGCCAATCCTGTCCCCGGGATGCAAGGGCGATGGCCCTTGCCCGCCGGAGGCTGTTTCTTCCAAGAAATTGGTGCGCCGCGATGGCAGCGTGAAAATGGCTCCGCAGATGTGTCATTGACCTATAAGCCAATGGCGTATATATGCCTCCCATAACCAGCTTGCAGACCGTGGTGGAACTTCCCGAGTTTCTGCGACGGGCCAAGGCGATCATGTCTGATGAAGAGCGCGCCGCGCTGGTGGATTTTATCGCTGCCAACCCGGAGGCAGGCGTTTTGCTCGGTGGTGGTTTGCGCAAGGTTCGTATCGCTCGCAAGGGCAGTGGCAAGAGCGGCGGCTATCGAACTGTTCATGTGTTCGGAGGCGCGGCAATGCCGATCTTTCTCGTCACCGTTTTTGCGAAGAACGAGAAAGACAATTTAAGCAGGGCGGAGCAGGCGGAGTTGGTTGCCCTCGGCAAGGCCTTGCTGGCACAGTATGGAGACCGATCATGAGCGCATTTGACAGCATCAAGCAGGGTCTGGCCGAGGCTATGGCTTTTGCGGAAGGCTGGGAGAACGGCGCGGTCGTCCACCGGATCGAAGTGCCCGCTATTGAAGTGCCTAAGGTCGATGTTGCCGCGATCCGCGCCAGCACTGGCCTGTCACAAGCAGCCTTCGCGCGCAGCATTGGCGTTGCCAAGGGCACGCTGCTGGGCTGGGAGCATGGCCGCCGGCATCCCACCGGCCCCGCGCAGGTGTTGCTTGCCATGATCGCGAGGCAGCCTTCGCTGGTGAGCGAACTGCTGCGCTAAGCGGCGCACCAAATTCCGGGATGCAAGGGCGATGGCCCTTGCCCGCCGGAGGCAAACCTTTCGGTGCCGCTTCACCGCCCTACTCCAAGTTGCGGCAACGGTTGCGCACAGCACACCCGCATAGCATGATCGCCGCCAAAAGGAGGACCGCCCCATGCCCGCCACCCACCAGATCACCGACGAAGCCGCGCTCGAGGCCGTGCTTGGCGAGCCGATGGAGTTCGTCCGCGCCAAGATCACCGAGACCCTGTCGGACTCGATGCGCGAATTCATCCAGTCCTCGCCGCTCGCCATGATCGCCACCATCGATGCGCAGGGCCGCCCCGACATTTCGCCCAAGGGTGATCCCGCCGGCTTCGTCCGCGTCGACGAACAGGGCCACCTGCTGATCCCCGAGCGCCCCGGCAACCGGCTGACCTTCGGCTTCCGCAATATCCTGCGAGGTGGCCAGATCGGGCTGATCTTCCTTGCCCCGCACCAGCGCGAAACGCTGCGCATCAAGGGGCTGGCCACGATCCACAACGACCCCGAAACGCTGGAGGCGATGCAGGTCGGCGGCAAGCCTGCCCTGCTCTACACCCGCGTGCGCCCCACCGAATGCCATTTCCACTGCGGCAAGGCGCTCATCCGCTCGCACCTCTGGCAACCGGAGAAATGGACCGGCGAGGCAAAATCCATCGCCGCGCGCGGCTATGCCAAACAGAAGCTGCTCGGCACCGACGATGTGGCCCACACCGAACAGGTGCTGGATCAGGTCTACAAGGACGAGCTTTACTAGCGCTGATTTTCGCGCCCCCTTCCCTAACGCCCGCATTGCGCATTCATCCGCCAGCCGCCAGAGACGGCAGCAATGATCCTGCGCCGCTTGACCGCCCTTCTCGCCGCCCTTACGCTTGCCGCCTGCGCCGCGCAGCCCGCCCGGCTCGCGAGTGCCAGCGCGGCCAAGCCCGATTGGGCCTTCCAGAAAAGCGATCTGCCGGTCGATCCGGCGTTTCGCTTCGGCCGTCTCGCCAATGGCATGCGTTTCGTCCTGCGCCGCAATGCCACCCCGCCCGGCACCGCGCTGGTGCGCATGAATATCGCTGCGGGATCGCTCGATGAGGGGGATAATGAGCGCGGTTTTGCCCATTTTGTCGAGCATATGGCCTTCAACGGATCGGCCCATGTGCCCGAGGGCGAGATGGTCAAGCTGCTGGAGCGCGAAGGCCTCGCGTTCGGCGCAGATACCAACGCGCAGACCAGCTTCGAACACACGCTCTACCTGCTCGATCTGCCGCGCGCCGATCCGAAATTGCTCGATACCGCGCTGATGATCATGCGCGAAACCGCCAGCGAGCTGACTTTCGATCCCGCCGCCGTGGCGCGCGAGCG
>NZ_CAMBTS010000166.1 GCF_945870625.1 Novosphingobium sp. Chol11
GGACGTTCCAGATCCCCGCTCAAACTTATGCATGAGCCTTTCAGCATCAAACGCGGAGATCTTTTTTGCCGAAGTCACCGAGGGCGGATCGGTTTGGGCGATCCGCGACTTGGCTGGGTTTCCGACGTCCACCAGTGCTTCTGGTGAAACTGCGATGCCGTTCTGGTCGAAAAAGAGCCGCGCAGAGAAGATTATTGAAGGTGTCAAAGCCTATTCGAACTTCGAGCCTTTCGAGCTGAGTTTGGCCGAGTTCATCGAGAATTGGCTTCCCGGTCTTGAAGGCGATGGTTTGTTTGTGGGACTGAATTGGTATGGCAAGCGAGCGACTGGCTACAACAGCAGCCCAGCAGATGTTTGCGAGCGATTGATCAGGGCAAACCCATCGGGTCAGAAATAGGTCAATGCGATAGGCCGTCCGCTAACCACCAACGCCGGTCATTCACCTTCAAGTGCTCAAATCGGCTTGCTCCCCGTCAGCCCTCAGCAGCCCTTGGCCGCATGCTGGCGGTGGATGTTGCGGAATGCGCGGGTCTTGAACAACCACTGGCCGTCCACCTTGACGCAAGTGTCTTCGTACATCCCACGGTCGCGCACGGTGATCTCGCCCTGATCATAGACTTCGGCGGTGTAGCTGCGCATGGTGGCGGTGTCGCCGGTCACTTCGATCGAGCCGGGCCATGCCTCGAACATGATGCCGGGATAGCCCTTCATCGCCTCGATCCACATCGCTTTGATCGCCGCGCGGCCCCGGGTGGTGCCGATCTCGGGATAATCGGGCAGCGACCATTCGGCGTCTTCGGCCCAGGTCGCGGCCCAGCTTTCGGCATCGAGGCGGGTTACGGCCTCGGCATACGTGTCGAGCAATTCGCGGATGGCAAGCCGGTCTTCGGCAGGACCACTAAAAGGCATCGCATGTTCTCCCGTTTTGAAATTGCGGCGCGCGCGGTCACACCAGCACGAGCGTCTTGCCGGTGGTTCGACCGTTCATCAGGTCGATGAACGCCTCGGGCAGCTTTTCAAACCCTTCGCGCACATTCTCGAGCGGCGTGAGCTTTCCTTCCGCCAGCAGGCGGTCGAGCATGGCCTGCGCCTCGCCCAGCACGGGCAGGTGATCATAAGTGATGAAGCCGCGCATGGTCAGGCGGTTGACCACCAGTTGCCACAGGTTCTTGAGGCCCGGCGGGTGATCGGCATCGTTGTATTGCGACACCATGCCGCACACCGCCACGCGTCCATGCAGCCGCATCAGCGGCAGCATCGCGTCCAGCGTCTCGCCGCCGACATTGTCGAAATAGACATCCACGCCATCAGGCGCAGCGGCGCGCACGGCGGCGGCCAGATCGGGCACTGCCTTGTAATCGATCGCGATATCGGCCCCAAGATCGCGCACGATGGCGGCCTTGTGAGGCCCGCCGGCCAGGCCGATGACCCGGCAACCCGCCGCCTTGGCCAACTGCACCACCGTGCTGCCCGTCGCGCCCGCCGCCGCGCTCACCACCACAGTCTCGCCCGCAGCCGCCTTGCCGATCTCGAACAGCCCGACCCACGCCGTGAGCCCGACCGGGCCAAGCGCGCCCATATAGTGCTGCAGCGGCACGCCGGGCGCGGCTTCGACCATCTCCAGCCCCATCGCATCTGCGCCGATCACATAATGATCGGACCATGTCGCAAACGCGCGCAGCAAAGCGCCCACCGGCCAAGCGAGATTGTTGGAGGCGACGACCTCGCCGAGCGACATGCCATTGATCGGCGCGCCCAGCGCCACTGGCGGCAGATAGCTCGGGCGATCATCAAGAAACCCGCGAATAGCCGGATCGCACGAACCGACGCGCATCTTGACCAGAATCTCGCCCGGCCCCGGCATCGGCATCGGCGCGCGCACCAGCGCAAAATCCTCGGCCACCGGCGCGCCCACCGGCCGCCGCACCAGCACGATCTGGCGGATATCCCCCGTGGCGGTCATTTGGCGTTGTCCAATGTGCCGCTCAAGGGGAGCAGGAAATCCATCGTATAGCGCGCCGCTTTCCAGCCTGTAGGCGTGCGGACCACATCGAAGTAGTAGCGCCCGTTCACCGTCACCGGGCGGCCATCCTTGCCCACGCCCATGCCGATCACATAGGCACGCATCGACGCGCTCTCGCCAGCATAAGCGGTCACCGCGAAGTTGGTGAGATAGTGCGCATGGTGCGCCATGGTGGTGAACACATTGCCGAAAAACGCGCGAATGCCTTCATGCCCATGAATTGCGGCAAGGCCGATGCCGGAGAGATCGAACACCGCGTTGGGCGTGAACACATCGCAGATGCCATCGATGTCGGTCATCGAATCTACCGCATGGGCATAAGCGGTCATCAGGTCCTGGATCGCGAGGCGGTCTTCGATCGGGCATGCGGTCATCGGCAAAAGCATCCTTGTTGGTCTTGAAAAGGGATCAGACCGGAAAGCCGGGCCGGATCGGATCGGTCACGCCGTCCCAATCGCGCGCAGCCTCGGCCACGCGGGTGAAGAACGCGGTCTGGCCGGCGTCCTCTTCGACCAGCTCGATCATGCAGCCCAGCGCGGCGCTGGTATCGATGTAGCAAAACCGCATCGCGCCGAACTTGCCCTCCACCGCGATGGCATGGCCCAGATCGAGGTAATGCTGGCGCGCGGTGTCGTATTCGGCGGTGTAGATGCCGAAGTGATGAAAGCCCTGCGTGCCTTTGGCGATGGTGTCGCGGTAGGCCGACGGGGTGTCGCAATGCTGCTGGAGCAGCTCGATCTGGATGCCGCCCGATTGCGCGAGCGCCGCCGAGAAATCGAGCGGCGCGCTCGGCTCGCCGCGATAGTTCAGCTCCACCAGCTTGATATGCGGCACCAGCAGGAATGGGCCGACGCCGGTCGTCTCGGTCCAAAGCGCCGCCGCCGCTGCGATGTCGTCGACGACGAAAGCCGCCTGCATCATATGCGGGCCGGTGCGGCCCGGAATGCAGGCGAGCGAATGGGATGTGTCAGTCATGATTGCGGCCCCAGGATCATGTCGTTGAGCAGCTCGTGGAAGCGCTGCACGCGCTTTTCTTGCCCCGAAAGATGGCAGCCCTTGAAACCGCGCGAATTGAGGCCCTGTTGCTGCGTGGTGCCAATCGACAAGTCCTGATCGGCGACAAAACCGACCGAGACGCCGTCGCCATAGACCGAATGGCTGTGGATCCCGTCGTGCCGGAATGGCGCGGGACCGACCGGGGTTTCGACCGTGGTCATGCCCGCGACCGGCGGATAGAGGCACCAGTGCTGGAACACGCACTTTTCGGGATCGGTCGGGTGCGGCTCGGTGCGCAGGATCTGGCACTGTTCGGGCGACATCGTGATCGTCAGGTTGGGAAACAGCGTGCAGTGGAAATAATCCACCAGCTGCTGATCGCTCATGTTGTCGTAATTGTAACCGCGCGATGGCCCCAGTTCGCGCTTCGCCTTGATCACTGCCTCGCGGATGGCGCCGGTGCGGCCGCGGTATTCCTTGGGATCGATGCCCCATGCCTCGGCCGCTTCATGAAGTCCGGGGGGCACATCGCCGCTTTCGTAATCCTTCCGCGTCGTGGCCTGATGGCCGATCATCCACATCGCGTTGTGGCCGCTGGGGTACATTTCAAACAGTGTGGTCGGCAGGCCGTCGTTGATGAAAGTGGCCAGCTCGGGATGGA
>NZ_CAMBTS010000167.1 GCF_945870625.1 Novosphingobium sp. Chol11
AAGGCCATGCTGCGCAAAGCAGGCGAACGAACCGTCTCCGGCCTGTGGGACCTCATCGGCAGACTCGTTGACATCTTCAAGCCGGACGAATGCGCCAACTACTTCAGTTCGTGTGGCTATGATCCAGAATGATCGGAAAACGCTCTAAGTGCTTGGGATGACCCTAACTCTGGCGATGGCGGCCGTCGACTTGGTGTGCCAAAGCAAGGGATACGGTTGCCGCAGGGCCGGGCAATAAGCGCCACCCGCAGTCCCGGTGGATAAAGCCCGCCTCACGGGATTTTCTTATCCTGCTGCGATCTGCCATAGCGGCGCGGTGACAGACCCCGGCGCGCCTTTCGATTTGGATGAAGACCCAGGCTTCGGGGACATGCCCGATCTCGGCGCGCCGTTTCAGGATGGCGATCCGGGGTTTGATCCCTATGCCGATGAGCGCACGCCGATGTTTGCGCCGCGCGAGGCACTGCCGCCGCCCACGCCTGAGGAAGCGCTGGGGACACTCAGCCGCGTGTTCGGCTTTGCCGCATTCCGGGGCGTGCAGGATCAGGTGGTGGCGCGGGTGTTGCAGGGGCAATCGACCTTGGCGGTGATGCCGACGGGGGCGGGCAAGTCGCTGACGTATCAGTTGCCGGCGGTGATGTTCGAGGGCACCTGCGTGGTAATCTCGCCGCTGATCGCGCTGATGCATGATCAGCTGCGCGGGGCGCGGGCCAATGGCATCCGCGCCGCCGCGCTGACCAGCGTGGATACCGACCGCGAACAGACCATCGACCTGTTTCGCAGCGGCCAACTCGATCTGCTCTATGTGGCGCCTGAGCGGGCCAGCCAGCCGCATTTCCGCGACCTGCTGTCGCGCGCGCAAGTCTCGCTGTTCGCCATCGACGAGGCGCACTGCGTTTCCGAATGGGGCCACGATTTCCGGCCCGATTACCGCCTGCTGCGCCCGATGCTCGATGCCTTTGCGGAAGTGCCGCGCCTCGCGTTGACCGCCACGGCGGACCACCACACGCGGCAGGATATCCTCGAGCAGCTGGGCATTGCGGCGGACGGGCTGATCGTGGCGGGGTTCGACCGGCCCAACATCCGCTACGGCGTGACCCCGCGCGACAATCCGCTGCGCCAGTTGAAAGCGCTGATGGCCGATCATCCCGGGCCGGGGATCATCTATGCGCCGACCCGCGCGCAAGTGGAGAAGCTGGCCGACCAGCTGGCGACCAAGGCGCGGCCCGTGCTGCCCTATCATGCCGGGCTGCCGAGCGAGGTGCGCACCGCCAATCAGGCCGCGTTTGTGGCGAGCGAGGACATGGTGATGGTCGCCACGGTGGCGTTCGGCATGGGGATCGACAAGCCCGATGTGCGCTTTGTCGCGCATGCCGCGCTGCCCAAATCGATCGAGGGTTATTATCAGGAAACCGGGCGCGCGGGGCGCGACGGCGATCCAGCGGTGGCCCTGCTGCTGTGGGGGCCGGAAGATTTTGCCCGGGCGCGCCAGCGGCTTATGGAAGTGGAGGAAGCGCGCCGCGCGGGCGAGAACACCCGTCTGGAGGCGATGGCCGGGCTGGTCGAGGTGCCCACCTGCCGCCGCGCGGTGCTGCTGCGCCATTTCGGCGAGGACCCGCCGGTCGCTTGCGGCAATTGCGACAATTGCCTGCACGCGCCGGGGGTGACCAACGCCACCGAGCTGGCGCGCAAGGTGCTCTCGGCGATCTATCGCACCGGGCAGTCGTTCGGGTTCGGCCATATCGAGAAAGTGCTGACGGGGCAGGCGGATGAACGCGTGACGCAGCGCGCGCACGATCAGCTCTCAGTGTTCGGCATTGTCTCGGCCGACGAAGCGCCGCTGCTGCGGCAGGTCAGCCGCGCGCTTCAGGCGCGGGGTGCGCTGGTGCCGACCGAGCATGGCGGGCTGGCGCTGGGCGGGGATGCGCGGGCGATCCTGAAAGGGGAGGCGCAGCTCGATCTGGTGGTCGCGCCGCGTGCCGAACGGACGAGCCGCAAGAGCAAGAGCGCGGCGGCGGCGCTCAATCCTTTGGGTGATCCGCTGTTTGATGCGCTGCGCGCGCTGCGGCGCGAGCTGGCGCTGGAGGCGGGGGTGCCGCCTTATGTGATCTTCCACGATTCGGTGCTGCGCGACATGGCGGCGCAGCGCCCGGCGGACCGCGCCGCGCTCGCCGCGATCGGCGGCGTGGGCACGCGCAAGCTGGAGGCCTTCGGCGACCGGTTTCTGGAAGTGCTGCGCGGGTTTTGAGGGGGCGAGGATTTGGCCACTCCTCTGCTTTTCCGTCACCCTGAATTTGTTTCAGGGTCCATCTCTCGGCTGGCACCGAGGCTTGAAATTCAAGAGCTTGGCGGCGGTAGGGGCTTGTGCCACCGAGCACCGGCGTCGCGGCACGATGGACCCTGAAACAAGTTCAGGGTGACGAGCATGATTCGGTTGGGCGGCGCTTGTCCTGCTCTTTGCGCTTACCCCAGCAAATGCCCCGACCGGTCGCGTTTGGTGGCGAGGTAGCGGGCATTGTGGGGGTTGGCGGGGAGTTCGTGGGGGACGCGTTCGAGCACGGTGACGCCGACGCTTTCGAGCGAGGCGACTTTGGCCGGGTTGTTGGTGAGCAGGCGGACGGCGGAGACGCCCAGCAGATCGAGCATGCGCGCCGCGACCGGAAAATCGCGCGCTTCATTGGGCAGGCCGAGCCGTTCGTTGGCATCGACCGTGTCGAACCCCTGATCCTGCAATTCATAGGCGCGCAGCTTGTTGATCAGGCCGATGCCGCGCCCTTCTTGCCTGAGATAGAGCAGCACGCCCCAACCAGCGCCATCGCGCGCTTCCTCGGCCATGCGCGCCAGCGCGGCATCGAGCTGCGGCCCGCAATCGCATTTGAGGCTGCCAAGGATGTCGCCGGTGAGGCACTCGCTGTGCAGCCGCACCAGCGGCGGGCGGTCGCCGTTCTGCGCGCCGATGATCAGCGCGACATGTTCGCGCAGATCGTCGCGCGCGCGGAATGCGACGATTTCGGCGGCATCGCAGGCCATGACCGGGAGGCGCGCGCGCGCCTGGATCGAGAGACTCTGCGGATCCTTGAACGCGGCGAGCGCGGCCGGGGTGACGGTGGCGGCGGGTTCGACCCCGGCCGAGACCAGAAAGGCGGGCAGGATGCCGGCCAGCCGCGCGAGATCGAGCGCTGCGCTCGCCGCCTGGTAGGCCGCGACCGGCTCGGCGCGGAAGGGGCCGCGCATAGGGTGGAGCAGATCGAGCGCGGGATCGGCGAGCGCGCGCGCGGCATGGAGCGAGAACGGCTCTGCCCCGTGGATCAGCACCGGGGTTTCGGGCACGGCGGCGTCGCGCTGGTTGGCCAGCTTGAGCGTGGCGGCGCGCGCGGCGGAAATCAGCATGCGCGCGGCATAAATCCCCGGCTGCACGAACGCGGTTTCGGCGGGGAGCAGATCGAGCGCGCCGCCTTCGCCTTCGACCCGGATCGCCCAGCCATGGCGCAGCGCATCGAGCGCGAGCGCGACCGCACGCGGACCGTTCGTATCGCTCAAAGCGCAAACTCGGTGATCAGCGGGATGTGATCAGAGGGCTGATCCCAGCGGCGGGTGTGCTCGGCCATGCGGTGGCC
>NZ_CAMBTS010000168.1 GCF_945870625.1 Novosphingobium sp. Chol11
GCCTCACCGTAATGGCAAAGTGCCTCGTGGGCTCCGGCTAAGCCAGAATCACATCTTATGGAATCGTCGGCCCGGACTTGATCCGGGCCTTGGCTTTTCTTTTCAACGCCGCGCGAGAAGAACAGCCCAACCCCGTGTCAAGCACGGGGGGACGCAAAAAAGATCAACGTGAAGTCATCGGAGTCCGCGCGGCGTAACACCAAACCTCACATGTCTCTCCCCTCAAGGGGGTGAGAGTAGAACACCACTGCCGCTCCAAACACTCCTGTCATGCTGAACTCGTTTCAGCATCCATCGTGCCACATACACTGAGCCACGCGCGAGAAGCCCGGCGTCACGGCTGCGCGCTTCGACAACGCTCCGGCTTTGGCTGTGGAATGGATCCTGAAACAAGTTCAGGATGACGGTTTCTGTGAGGCAGGGAATTGGCGGTTAGCTTCTACGTGCCATGTTTGTGTTTCGACGCTTCAGCATGAGCATCAACATGAGGGTCGACAGGGCAAAGCTCTCGAAGCAGACTACTGCGATGAGGTCGTGACCCAAGTCGGCGAAGATAAAAATGACCGTCTCTAGCGCCACCAAGCGGTTAATTATCAACAGTCTCAAGTCGCCGTAATCCGAGGACAACAAACGATCCGACCACGATATATTTCGCAGCTGCTCATTTGAATCAAGATTAAATGAACTAACTGCGATACGAGTTGGCGCATCAAAAAGCGCAAGCACAAAGATAGTTGCGGCAAGTGAGCCTAGGCCGATTGCAGTGGGAAAGACCATAGCTGTGGCCCTCGATCCAAAGACGGCACCGCACAAACCAACAAACGCGCCCAACCAAGCGCCGATCAAAGCGGGCCAAAAGAAAGAATCTGTCCACCGATCAACCATACAAATCAATTTAGCTTCATTTGGCTTTGAATCCTCCGAATGACTGCAGCAGTGCGTTTGTTGCCATTCGCAATTTTAGCACACAACGCCCGTCTCCATCACCCGGCCCGCACAAAGCTATCAATCACCCGCTTCCGGTCCCCACCGTCGAAGTCGATTTCCAGCTTGTTGCCTTCTTGCGCGGCCACGGTGCCATAGCCGAACTTGTCGTGGAACACGCGCGCGCCGACGCTGAGGTCGCTGCGGGGTTTGCTGGCGAAGCTGGCGGCGCTGCGGCCCGGTTCGGCGATGCGCTTGGGGGCGGGGTCGTAGGTGCCCGCCGCCGCGCGCTGCCAGCCGGGGCCGCGGGTCGCGGCGCGGGCGGCCGCGTTGGCGGATTGCGCGCGGGCCACGTCGGCAAAGGGATCGGAATGCTCCGACCATTGCGCGCGCCAGAGCGAGGCGCCGCCCGCCAGCGTGGTTTCGGCTTCGACATGGTCCTGCGGCAATTCGCCCACGAAGCGCGAGGGGATCGAGCTGGTCCATTGGCCATAGATGCGCCGGTTGGCCGCGTGCAGGATCGTGCAGCGCTTGCGTGCACGGGTGATCGCCACATAAGCTAGGCGGCGCTCCTCCTCCAGACTGGCAAGGCCGCCCTCGTCGAGCGCGCGCTGGGAGGGAAACACGCCTTCCTCCCAGCCGGGCAGGAACACCTGATCGAACTCCAGCCCCTTGGCGGCGTGGATGGTCATGACGGTCACCTTCTCGGCGTCAGAGGCGGCGTCGTTGTCCATCACGAGGGAAACGTGTTCGAGGAAATCGCTTAAGCTCTCATACTCTTCCATCGCGCGGGCGAGTTCGGCGAGGTTTTCGAGGCGGCCTGAGGCTTCGGTGCTGCGCTCGGCCTGCAGCGCCGCCGTGTACCCACTTTCGTCGAGCAAAGTGCGCACCAGTTCGGCGGGCACGAGGCTGGCCGAGGCATCGCGCCAGCGTGCAAAATCGCGCATCAGCCCTGCCAAGGTGCCACGCGCACGGGCCGGGAGCTCGTCGCTGTCGCATAATTCGATCGCGGCGGCGGCGAGCGGGATGCCGCGCGTCCGCGCATGGCGGTGCATCTTCTCCAGCGTCTTGTCGCCCAGCCCGCGCTTGGGCGCGTTGTAGATCCGCTCGAACGCCAGATCGTCCGACGGCGAGGCGATCACGCGCAAATAGGCCAACGCATCTCGGATTTCGGCGCGCTCGTAAAAGCGGAAGCCGCCGACGATCTTGTAATTGAGGCCGATCTGGATGAAGCGGTCCTCGAACTCGCGCGTCTGGAACGAGGCGCGCACGAGGATGGCGATTTTCGTCAGCGGGCATCCCTCGCGCTCCAGCCGCTCGATCTCCTCGCCCACGCGCCGCGCTTCCTCGGGGCCGTCCCACACGCCAACGACGCGCACTTTGTCGCCGCCATTGGCCTGCGTCCAAAGCGTCTTGCCCAGCCGCTGCGCGTTCTCCGCGATCAGGCCGGAGGCGGCGGCGAGGATATGCGGCGTGGAGCGATAGTTCTGCTCCAGCCGGACGACCTTTGCGCCCGGAAAATCCTTTTCAAACCGCAGGATGTTGGCCACTTCTGCGCCGCGCCAAGAATAGATCGACTGATCGTCATCGCCCACCACGCAGATATTCTTGCGCTTCTGCGCCAGAAGCCGCAGCCACAGATACTGGACCGCGTTGGTATCCTGATATTCGTCGACCATCACATACTTGAAGCGCGCCTGCCAGCTTTCCAGAACCTCAGCGTGTTTCTTGAAAATGCTCAGCATGTGCATGGTAAGATCGCCAAAATCGCAGGCGTTGATCGCGCGCAATCGGTCTTGATAAAGCGTGTAGAGCCGGGTCCCTTTGCCGCCCGCATAGGCTTCGTTGTCGGCGGCATCGAGCTCGGCGGGGCCAAGCCCCCGGTTCTTCCACTTGTCGATCAGCCCGGCCAGCTGACGCGCGGGCCAGCGCTTGTCGTCGATCTGCTCCAGTTGGATCAGCTGCTTGATCAGCCGCAACTGGTCATCGGTGTCGATGATCGTGAAATTGGCTTGCAGCCCAACCAGCTCGGCATGGCGGCGCAGCATCTTGGCCGCGACCGAATGAAACGTGCCCAGCCACGGCATTCCTTCAACCGCCGGGCCGATCAGCGCGCCCACGCGTTCGCGCATTTCGCGCGCGGCCTTGTTGGTGAAAGTCACGCACAGGATTTCGGAGGGCCACGCCAGCTTCGAGCGCAGCAGATGCGCCAGCCGCGCGGTGAGCGCCGCCGTCTTGCCGGTGCCCGCGCCCGCCAGCATCAGCACCGGGCCCTCGGTTGTCAGCACGGCTTCGCGCTGCGGCGCGTTCAGGCCATCGAGCCAGGCGGTGGCGGAGTCGGATGTGGGGAGCGCGTTCACGTTGGAACGATTAGGGAACGGTGCGCTTCGTTGCAAGGGGCCGCGCATGCCCTGCGTGCCTATTTAGCTCAGCATGCTTATTTGGCCCAGCATGCTTATTTGGCGAGGTATTCCTCGATGTAGTCATCGCGCCGGTGATACGAGCCTTCGCGATTGGCGCGCTCGTTGTGCTTTTCCAGCTCCCACTGGCGTGCTTTTTGCGAGATTTTCTTGGCTGTTTTGGAATCGGCCATCGATTCCACCATCATGGTCGTGCCATAGCCGAGCATGGCGCACGATGCGACTGAGAGCACCCAGATCAGCAGACACCCAGCAAAGATGGTTTTGATCAC
>NZ_CAMBTS010000169.1 GCF_945870625.1 Novosphingobium sp. Chol11
TCACATCGCCGCTTTGCAGTGCCTCGTCGGTCGCTTCGTCGGCGGCGCGGATCAGGCGCAGGCGCTCGGCGTCGATGAAAGGCTGGGCCTCGGCGGCCACCATCGGTTCGAGCAGCGTGCGCAGCCGCATGATCTCGGCAAAGCGCGCCTCGCTCATGCGCGGCACCATCACCGCGCGCTTTGAACGGATTTCGAGCGCGCCCTCTGCCGCCAGCCGCCCCAGCGCATCGCGCACCGGCATCTGGCTGACGCCCAATTGCAGCGCCAGCCCGCGCGAGGAGATGCCAAGGCTGGGCGCGATCTTGCCGGTGATCAGGCGAAAGCGCAGCTCGTCATAGACCTGCTCGCGCAAGGAGGGCGCGCCGCCCTCGATTTCAACTTTGACATCGCTCACCTGCGCGGTTCTACAACAAGCGAAGGCCGGATCAACGCCTTTGGCCGCCAAACGGGTGCTTAACCGCAGACGCTGTGCTCTTGGCCAGCGGGACCCCGGATCAAGTCCGGGGTGACGAAAGAGGTGAACCTCACGCATTGCGACAGCTTGGCCAAACAGCCCGTTTCGATTGACAGAACGGCGCTTCTCCTCCATCTGTGATCGCAGATTCACGCCTCCGAAAGACCCGCAATGGCCACCGTCCGCAATTACGATATCCCTGCGCTGCGCAAGCTCGATGTGGCGCACCATTTGCCTGCGCAATCGAGCTATGGCTTGCAGGTGGAGCTGGGCGGCAGCCGGATCATCACGCACGCGCAAGGCTCCACCATCGTTGACGGCGATGGCAATGCGATCCTGGATGGCATGGCCGGCCTGTGGTGCGTCAACATCGGCTATGGCCGCAAGGAGCTGGCCCAAGTCGCCGCGCGGCAGATGGAAGAACTGCCGTTTTACAACACCTTTTTTCGCACCGCGACCGTGCCGCCGATCGAGCTTGCGGCCAAAGTGGCCAGCTTGCTTGGCGGCCATCTGCAGCATGTGTTCTTCAACAATTCCGGCTCTGAATCGAACGATACCGTGTTTCGCCTCGTGCGCACTTATTGGGGCATGAAGGGCGAGCCCAAGCGCACGGTGTTTATCAGCCGCCACAATGCCTATCACGGATCGACCGTCGCCTCGGCCAGCCTCGGCGGCATGAGCTACATGCATGTGCAGGGCGGCCTGCCGATTCCGGGCATCGAGCATGTGATGCAGCCCTACTGGTTCGGCGAAGGCTTTGGCGAGGACCCGGAGGCGTTTGGCGCGCGCGCGGCGCAGGAGATCGAGGACCGCATTCTTGCGGTCGGGCCCGAAAACGTCGCGGCGTTCATCGGCGAGCCGGTGCAGGGCGCGGGCGGGGTGATCATCCCGCCGCCGGGCTATTGGCCGCGCGTGGAGGCGATCTGCCGCAAATACGGCATCCTGCTGGTGGCAGACGAGGTGATCTGCGGGTTTGGGCGGCTGGGCGAATGGTTCGGCTTTCAGCATTATGGCTTCCGGCCCGATATCGTCTCGATGGCCAAGGGGCTCTCGTCGGGCTACCTGCCGATTTCGGCGACGGGCGTTTCCAGCGAGATTGTTGAGACCTTGCGCGCCTCGGGCGAGGATTTCGTGCATGGCTACACCTATTCGGGCCACCCGGTCTCCGCTGCGGTCGCGCTGCGCAATATCCAGATCATCGAGGAAGAGCATCTGGTCGACCGCGTGCGCGAGGATGTCGGGCCCTATCTGAACGCGGCGCTGCAGAGGCTGGCGGGTCATCCGCTGGTGGGCGAAGTGCGCTCGCTGGGCCTGCTCGGCGCGGTCGAGATCGTGGCGGAGAAGGGCACCAACCGCCGCCACGGAGCGGGCGGGCAGGCCGGCCCGATCGTGCGCGATCATTGCATCGCGCGCGGCCTGATGGTCCGCGCGATCCGCGATTCCATCGTGATGAGCCCGCCGCTGGTGATTACGCATGAGGAAATCGACCGGCTGGTGGCGATCATCGGCGCCGCGCTCGATGCGTCCCCCGCGCAATTGGCGGCGCTGTAAGCCTTACCCCTCCGTCCTCCTCCCTTTCTCGTCACCCTGAACTTGTTTCAGGGTCCATCCATCGGTTTACGCTGGCCCCCGAGGTTCAGGAACCTTGCTGCAAGTTGGATTTGGAATTCAGGGACCAGCGGTTGCGGCACGATGGACCCTGAAACAAGTTCAGGGTGACGAGGGAAGTGCGGGGTCAGCGCCCACATCAAACCCTCAAACCAGCCCGAGGTAGGTGTCGTACTCGAACCGGTCGATATGACTGAGGAAGGCGGCGCGGTCCTGCTGCTTGCAGGCCACCATGATATCACGGAACCGCGCGCCGAAGATGCGCGCGGTGATCTCTGAGCTGGAAAATGCGGCGATTGCTGCGCCCCATTCCACAGGCAGCGCGCGGCCCTGGCCGGGGTCCTTGGGATCTTGCGGCGGCGGCGGCATGATCGCGGCCTCGATGCCTTCGAGCATGGCCCCCAGCATCGCGGTCATCGCCACATAGGGGTTGACGTCGCCGCCCGAAATGCGGTGCTCGATCCGCACCGTCTTGGCATCGCCGGGGATCACGCGGACGGCGGCGGAGCGGTCATCGATGCCCCAGCTGGCCGAAAGCGGCGCATGCGCATCGGGGCGAAACCGGCGGAACGAATTGAAATTGGGCGCAAATGCCAGCATCGTGTCCGGCATCGCGGAGAGCAGCCCTTCGACCGCATGATAGAGCATGTCGCTCGCGCCGCCTCCCGCTTTGGCGAACACCGGCGTGCCATCTGAAGCCAGCAGGCTGGCATGAATGTGCATGCCGTTGCCCGAGGCTTCGCCATAGGGCTTTGCCATGAAGGTCGCGCCCAGCCCATGCTGCGCGGCCATCGCGCGCACAATGCGGCGCAGCAAGAGCACGTCGTCGGCCGCCGCAAGCGCATCGGCGCGGTGCAGCAGATTGAGCTCATACTGCCCGGGCCCGGCCTCGCTGATCATCCCATCCACCGGAATGCCGATGGCATGCGCAGCGGCGAAGATCGCGTCAAACAGCGCAGCGTTCTGTGCCAGCACGCTGGTCGAGAGCGTATCGTTGCGGCGCATGTTGCCATCGGGCGGCACCGGCGCGCCGTTTTCCAGGCGGTAAAGATAGAACTCCAGTTCCATCGCCACCACCGGGGTCAGCCCCTTGGCGGCGTAGCGCGAGAGCACTCGTTCCAGCGCGCCGCGCGGATCGGAGACGACCGGCTGGCCATCGGGCCCGCGCATCGTGATAAAGCACTGGCCAATGCCCGGCCCGGCCCAGGGCATTTCAGCAAAGCGCCCGGCCACCGGATAGCACAGCGCATCGGGATCGCCGGTGCCAAAGGCCAGCCCCGCGCCCGCCACGTCGCAGCCCCAGGCATCGAGCGCAAACACCGAGATCGGGATCGGCAACCCCTTGGCATCCACCGCGCCCGCCTTGCCCCGCTCCAGCCACTTGCCCTTGGCCGCGCCCATCAGATCAAAGACAAACGCCTCGACCCGCGAAATGTGGGGATGCGCGTC
>NZ_CAMBTS010000170.1 GCF_945870625.1 Novosphingobium sp. Chol11
TCCGGCAAGAACAACGGAAGCGGCAACGACGATTCCGGCGACGACAGCGATGCGGATGACCACGGCAATTCCGGCAAGAACAACGGGAACGACAAAGGCGATTCCGGCGACGACAGCGATGCGGAAGAAAGCGGCAATTCCGGCAAGAACAACGGAAGCGGCAACGACGATTCCGGCGACGACAGCGATGCGGATGACAGCGGCAACTCCGGCAAGAACAACGGAAGCGGCAACAACGATTCCGGCGATGATGGCGATGCGGAGGAGGCCAGCAATTCCGGCAAGAACATCGGAAGCTCTGACAGTGTCGCCGAAGAGAGCGCCGAGGTCGCCCTAGGAAATGGCAACAGCGGAAACGCGGACAACGTCGCCGAAGTGAGCACCGAGATCGCCCTAGGAAATGGCAACAACGGCAATGGCAACGGCGGCAACGCGGGCAGCGTTAGCGAAGTGAGCCTTGAGACGGGCAACACAGCAGGCGATAAGCCCGTTCGCCGAACACCCGGCCTCTTCATGCACCTTTAGCGACTGATCGCTTAAGGTAGGCCCAGTGGAGGCAAGAGGAGTGGCCGGCATTCTGGGATTGAAACCCCGATCAGCGATGCCGGGCACGAGCGCATCTTCGCCCGGCTCCTCGCTCCTGTCCCGCTTTTCCGGACTGATTGTAGCCGCGGCAGTTGCCGTCATGCTGCTCGCCACCGGTGCTGCCGGAGGCTTCGAAGAGCATCTGCGCCAGTCCCGCGAAGCATTGCTGACCCATCCCGCCAGCGGCAAGATCGTGCTTGTCGAAATCGATGCAAAAAGCCTTGCCAGCGCGGGCCAATGGCCCTGGCCGCGCAAACTTCACGCGCAGATGATCGACCGCCTCAGCGCGATGGGCGCCACCACGATCGGCTTCGATGTCGATTTTTCCGCGCGCAGCAATCCCGTCGACGATGTGGCCCTGGCCAAGGCACTGGCGCAGACCAACGCCAGTGTGATCCTGCCGACATTCCGCCAGCCCGCCTCGGTCGGCAGCACGACATTCAAGGAAAATCTGCCGATCGAGCCGCTGCGCCAGCATGCTTTGCTCGCCTCGGTCAATGTCACGCCCGATCCGGACGGCCAGCTTGCCAGCTATTCCTACGGCGTGGTGACGGCAGGCATTCCCCGGCCCTCGCTGGCGGCGATGCTGGCCGGGACATCGGGGCGGATGGACAGCAAATTTCGGATCGACACCTCGATCGATCCGGCGACATTGCCCCGGATCAGCGCCGATGATGTGCTGGCCGGCCGGGTCGATCCGGCGATGGTGCGCGGCAAGCAGATGGTGATCGGCGCCACCGCAATCGAACTTGGCGATCGCTATGCCACGCCGCAGCACGGCGTCATTCCCGGCGTGATGATCCAGATCCTGGCCGCTGAAACGCTGCTGCGCGGATCGCAAGTGCCCGCCATCGGCCCGCTTGCAGCAGTCGCGGCCACTTTGCTGCTGGTGGCCTTGCTCAGGCGGCTGCATGGGCCATCGCTCCAGACTTTGATCCGCGTGGGCTGGCTCGCGGCGCTGCTGATAACGCCGCTGCTGGCCGAATGGCTGGGGTTTCAGCCTTTCGCGGTGGTGGCGGCCGGGGCGGTGCTCGGCGCGGAATGGCTGTGGACAGCGGCGCGCGCCTTCGCGGTCCGCCTCCAGACCGAGCGCTTGACCGATCTGGCAACCGGCATGCCCAATGCCCGCGCCTTTGCCCGCCATAATGCCGCCAAAGCGGCGGTGTCGGTGGTGGTCGTCCGCTTTCGCTGGTTCGAGGAGATGGACGCTGAGCTCGATGACAAGACCCGGGCGCTCTGGGCGCAGCGCACGCTGGACCGGCTCTCGCTCGGCCTGCCAGGGCAGAGCTTCCATATCGTGGGCCCGGGCAGCATCGGCTGGAGCGAACCCGATGGCGAAACGGCGGCCTTGATCGAGCGCATCGAATCGACCGCAGCGCTGTTTCGCGCGCCGCTACAGCTGGGCGATCGCGCGGTTCTCGCCACGCCCAATTTCGGCATTTGCGGCGGCGAAGGGCGGGCGAGCCGCCAGCTGGTGGCGCAGGCCATGCTCGCCGCGCGCCAAGCCCAGGAGAACGGGCGGTGCTGGTCGGTCCACAACGCCAAGAGCGCCGATGATGCGCAGCGCGCGCTGATCCTGCTGGCCGATATCGAGGGGGCGATCGTGGCGGGCGACATCCGCATCGTTTATCAGCCCAAATGGTCGATCGCCGACGCGCGCATCTGCGGGGCAGAAGCGCTCGTGCGGTGGAACCACCCCGAGCTTGGCCTGATCGCGCCGGACAATTTCATTCCGCTGCTCGAAGAAAGCGGCAACATGGCGCGGCTGACTTTGGCCATCGCCGACATCTGCCTGCGCGATCTGAACAGCTGGCACGATGCCGGAGCGCATATCTCGGTCGCCATCAATATCTCGGCGGCGCTGCTGGAGGACGCCGAGTTCATCGGTGAGCTTCGTGGGAGGCTGGACCGCGCCCCGGCGCTGACCCCGTTCGTAACGCTGGAAGTTACCGAATCCGCCGCGATCAATCAAACCGGGGTGGCCGTGAGCGTGCTCGTGGCTTTGCGCGCGATGGGCGTGCGCGTTTCGATCGACGATTATGGCACTGGCCGCGCGACGCTGGGCTATCTCAAGGCATTCCCGCTCGACGAGGTGAAGATCGACAAGTCGTTCATCACCCATATGGTGAATAACGCCAGCGACCAGATCCTCGTCCGCTCGACCATCGAACTGGCCCGCGAGATGAATTTCAAGGTCGTGGCCGAAGGGGTCGAGGACGCGGTGTGCCTGGCCAAGCTGGCCGAATATGGCTGCAACATCGCGCAAGGCTGGCATATCGGCAAACCCATCGATGCGCGCGCTTTCTGGGACCGGTGGATCGAGGGCAGCGCGCAAGGCGGCGCAGCGCTGGCGGCTTAGCGGCCGCGCGCCTTGCTGATGGTGAGCGGAGGGTTGCCGGGGTGCGTGCTTGGGCGTGCCGCGATCCTGTTGGATTTGGATTTCGGGCGCACGGGTGCGGCGTCTGGGCAGAGGGGGGATCGCGCGACCGGTGCGGCGCCTGCACTGGCGCTGCGGGGAGGGCGTCGTGTTCTGCTTAGGGTGCGAGTGGCCGGGAGGGCAGATCCTCTCCGGCGCAGCCATTTTGTCGATCAAAGCCCAAAACCGGGGGAGCGGCTCGCCTGCGTGCCGGTTTCTTGACAGCGCCTGGGGATCTGAGATCGCCAAACGCCCGATGGACCATGACCCTGTGCTGGCGCGGTAAGTCGCCTGATCAAGGACTTGGGGAAACCGCCCCACCTTGAACCCGCAGCCCGCACCGGTCGCATCAGCCTTTCCCGGTGAGGGCAAAGGCCGAAAGAGCGAAGGCAAGGCCGGCCAAGCCCGCTCCCGATCTGCGGGGGCATTT
>NZ_CAMBTS010000171.1 GCF_945870625.1 Novosphingobium sp. Chol11
CGGTCCGCGGAAAACCTCGAAGTCGACGACAGCCGCTAGGCGCTCAAGCGGATCACCCGCCGCGCTCAACGCCTCGTACCTGTCCGAAAGATCAAAGAAACCAGGCTGTCCCGCCATCGCCGCCTCCACCGTCATCGACCGGCAGTGAATCACGCGGCGCCCTCAAGCGCTACCGGTTTTTCGAGGCGTCCACTTCGCTCACCATATTAAATCCGTATCCTGTAGCCATATTGCTGAGACGAATGCGCATATTTGGGCAAAGGAGTTTCTGGAGCGCGAAAAGAGGCTGACCATTCCTCCCATCATTGCTGAACACGAGGGGCAGAAGGAGATTGTAAGTCCCGCCAGAATCTACACGTTCGCACATGCAAAACTAGAAAAGCGGCTCAATACGATCGTGCCGGACGTCGTCCTAATCACCGAAAATGGCACACAACTAATTGTCGAGGTTCGCGTAACCCATGCTTGTGATGAGACTAAGGTTGCTAAGCTAAGGAGCATCGGCCTTTCGGCCGTCGAAATTGACCTTAGGCGATTCCGTACATCGACAAAACAAGCTGAGGTTGAGGATGCGTTGCTCACGAGCGGACCACGTGATTGGCTCAGCAATGCCAAGCAGGCAAAATTCGATGATCGCTTGCGCGACCGTCTAGCGGCCGAGGCTGCAAAGAAGCTGAGGGAGTTAGAGGATCGCGCAAAACGCCTTGCTGCGGCAGAAGCCCGAAGGGTCCGCAGCGAGCAGATGGAGGCGCAGCGCGAAAGCGCGCGGCTCATTCAAGCGGTCCGAACACACAAGGGCGATTTAAACCAAATCCCAGATCGAATCAGTGCGTTCGTCGAACAATTTCACGATGTACCTTGGTCGCATCCGAAGACAGTCGGTTTTGCCGTTCACCCGCTCATTTGGCAAGCCGACCTAGTGAAGGAATTAATTACATTTCCTAATGCACTGGATTATCAGTGGCCTGAGAAAATTTCAATCAGTCGTGCGTTACGTACGATCAGCCGTCATCTTGTTCCTGATTTTCGTCGCCCGTTGGCGGCAGCAGTGATCGCGAAGCTACGTGATGAGTGGCCACATCACCGAGTACCGACCGAGGCGGTCGAATTGTTTCTCGACGACCTCGCTGGTACTGGTTTTTTGTGGCGCTCCGAAGCAGGAGAATTTACCGTCACACAAGAATATGCTGATCGGCTTTCCGCAAGCGAGCGGCGACGGCAGGAATTCGAAAGCCGATCCGAGGATTTGCGCCACCGCATAAACGTCATACTCGCGCGGCTGCCTGCATCAGAGCTTGGCTCGTTTGATCTTGATCGCTGGCTCACGATGCGCGCACCGGGCCAAAAAGCCGATCCCACAACACTTTGTCGGCTTGGCGATGATGCCTTTCGCGACTTTGATCGCGCATTGAAGCGTATCGAACTTTTGAGCGAAGGCGGGCCGGTCACAGACGAAATACTCGGGCTTCCGCTCTCAGAAGAGATTGCTCGCGCCCAACTCCGCGCGCGAGAAAAGCTTTTGATGGCGGCCTCAAACCGTCGGCTGAGCCTGACCCAAGCGGCTCAGCTAGAATTGGGCGAGGATGCCAACTCCTGGCTTTCAGGACCGTCGGAAGACGATGATGAAATGTCTTGGATCGATCAGGCCGGCCTCGATGATCTATCGTATCAGCGTGCTAGGGTAAGTCTTGCATCGGCAGCCGTTGTTCGCCGAGCCGCCATTCGTGCTCGAAATGAAGCGTCTTCCCGTCGTAATGAACTACGACAGGCCGCCTCGAAAGTCTATGATGAGCAGCACCTCGAATTGTTTCTTCACACATTTCACCCGAAATTTGGGAAATCACCATTCGAACACTGCGTCAATCACCGCACGATGCAGGAATGCATTGAGCTTTTGCCTCGCACAAAGCGTACGAAAATTCGCTAGTTTGACATTGTAATCTTCGAACTCTCTTTGTCGTTCCACACGAAGAGTATCGGAATGCGGGCTATCTAACGCCCTTCCAAAATCCCCAGACCGCGCACTCAACTGCCAGCCACCGCAACCGGCAGCGATAATCCTGCACCCCGCTACCGCCCCACTCCAAATCGCAGGCATTGATTGCGCACAGCCCCCAAGCATAGCATGATCACCCCCGACAGGAGGACCGCCCCATGCCCGCCACCCACCAGATCACCGACGAAGCCGCGCTCGAAGCCGTGCTTGGCGAACCGATGGAGTTCGTCCGCGCCAAGATCACCGAAAGCCTGTCAGACTCCATGCGCGCGTTCATCCAATCCTCGCCGCTGGCCATGATCGCCACCATCGATGCGCAGGGCCGCCCCGACATTTCGCCCAAGGGTGATCCCGCCGGGTTCGTTCGCGTCGACGAACAGGGCGACCTGCTCATCCCCGAGCGCCCCGGCAACCGGCTGACCTTCGGCTTTCGCAATATCCTGCGAGGTGGCCAGATCGGGCTGATCTTCCTCGCCCCGCACCAGCGCGAAACGCTGCGCATCAAGGGGCTGGCCACCATTCACAACGACCCCGAAACGCTGGAGGCCATGCAAGTCGGTGGCAAGCCTGCCCTGCTCTACACCCGCGTGCGCCCCACCGAATGCCATTTCCATTGCGGCAAGGCGCTCATCCGCTCGCATCTCTGGCAACCGGAGAAATGGACCGGAGACGCAAAATCCATCGCCGCGCGCGGCTATGCCAGCCAGAAGCTGCTCGGCACCGACGACGTGGCCCACACCGAACAGGTGCTGGATCAGGTCTACAAGGACGAACTGTACTAGCGCCGTTGACCGCCTCGCCCTTCCCCAAGGCCATCATTGCGCATTCATCCTCCAGCCGCCAAAAGCGCCAACGATGATCCTGCGCCGCATTATTGCCCTGCTCGCCGCCCTTTCGCTCGCCGCCTGCGCTGCGCAGCCTGCGCGCCTTGCCAGCGCGCCGCCGCCCAAACCCGATTGGGCCTTCCAGAAAAGCGATCTGCCGGTCGATCCGGCGTTCCGCTTTGGCCGCCTTGCCAATGGCATGCGCTTCATCCTGCGCCGCAATGCCACTCCGCCCGGCACCGCGCTGGTGCGCATGAATATCGCTGCGGGATCGCTCGACGAGGCGGATAACGAGCGCGGTTTTGCCCATTTTGTCGAGCATATGGCGTTCAACGGATCGGCGCATGTGCCCGAGGGCGAGATGGTCAAGCTTTTGGAGCGCGAAGGCCTCGCGTTCGGCGCGGATACCAACGCGCAGACCAGCTTCGAACACACGCTCTACCTGCTCGATCTGCCGCGCGCCGATCCGAAATTGCTCGATACCGCGCTGATGATCATGCGCGAAACCGCCAGCGAGCTGACTTTCGATCCCGCCGCCGTGGCGCGCGAGCG
>NZ_CAMBTS010000172.1 GCF_945870625.1 Novosphingobium sp. Chol11
CAGCGCTCCGCCGTGCTGCAGGGGGCCGCGCGGCTGCTGATGGAACGGCAGGAGGACCTCGCTCACATCGTCACGATGGAGGAGGGCAAAGTCCTTGCCGAGGCGCGGCTCGAAGTGGCGGTGGTCGCCAATCTGTTCAATTTCTATGCGGGCGAGACCTTCCGGCTCTATGGCCGCGCGCTGGTCCGCCCCGAAGGCATGCGCTCCACCGTGGTGCACGAGCCGGTGGGGCCGGTGGCAGCGTTTGCGCCGTGGAATTTCCCGGTCAGCAATTGCGGGCGCAAGCTGGGCGCCGCTATCGCGGCCGGCTGCTCGGTGATCCTGAAGGCGGCGGAGGAAACCCCTGCCTCGGCGCTCAGCGTGCTGCAAGCCCTGCTCGATGCCGGGCTCCCCGCCAATGTCGGCCAGGCCGTGTTCGGCGTGCCCGATGAAGTCAGCCGGCATCTGCTCGCCTCGCCGATCATCCGCAAGCTGAGCTTCACCGGATCGACCGTGGTGGGCAAGCATCTGGTCAAGCTGGCGTCGGAAGACATGAAGCGCACCACGATGGAACTAGGCGGCCACGGCCCGGTGCTGGTGTTTGCCGATGCCGATATCGAGCGCGCGCTCGATACGATGGTCGCCGCCAAATTCCGCAATGCAGGGCAAGTGTGCATCAGCCCCACGCGCTTCATCGTGGAAGAAGCCGCGTTCCCTGCCTTTCGCGATGGCTTTGCCGCGCGCGCGGCGGCGCTGCGCGTTGGCCCCGGGCTCGATGCAAATTCGCAAATGGGCCCGATGGCCAATCCGCGCCGCCCCGAAGCGATGGACCGCCTGATCGGCGATGCCAAAGCGCGCGGCGCGAAGCTGCACACCGGCGGCGAACGGCCCACCGGCGCGCACATCGGCAATGCCGGCTATTTCTATGCGCCCTCGGTGCTTTCCGAAATCCCGCTCGATGCTGCGATCATGAACGAGGAACCGTTCGGCCCGGTCGCGCTGATCAATCCCTTCGCGGGCGAGGAGGCTATGTTCGCCGAGGCCAACCGCCTGCCCTATGGCCTTGCGGCATACGCCTGGACGCAGGACGCCAAGCGCCAGCAACGCATCGGCCGCGAAATCGAAAGCGGCATGATCGGCATCAATACCGCTGCGGTGGGCGCTGCCGATTCGCCCTTCGGCGGCATGAAATGGTCGGGCCACGGCTCGGAAGACGGGCCGGAGGGCGTGATGGCCTGCCTCGTGACCAAGGCGGTGCACGAGGGGTGAGGGCGGCGTAACGGCCAGGGGGATGGCCGCGCAGGCCAAGCGTTGCTACGCCTCGCGCGCCGCTGCTGGCTGCCCTGCGAAGTGAGCCGACCATGATTCGACTTGTCCAAGCCGCCTGCGCCTTGCTCGCGCTCAACCTTGCTGCGCCAATGCCGCTGGCCCATGCCGCAGAAGAAGACACCCAGCTGTGGGTGGGGGCCATGGCCATGGTCGATGTGCCGCGCGGCGGGCAGGGCGGCAAGCCGCTGGTGATCATGGCAGACTGGCAATACCGCTACGCCGACGATGCTTCGCGGCTGGGCCAGGTTGTTGGCCGTGTGTCGCTGGGCATCCGTGTAAGGCCGACGATCGTCTTGTCGCAAGGCTATGCTTATGCCGGAACCCGCGCGCCGTCGGGGGCCACCACGCGCGAACACCGGCCGTTCCAGCAGGCGATGTTCCGCATTACCGGCAACGGCAAAGGGCCGACACTGATCGGACGGACCCGGCTGGAGGAGCGGTTTGTCGAAGGCGCGCCGGATATGGGCCTGCGCGCGCGCCAGATGCTGCGCGGCACAGCGCCGCTGGGCGGCGGCTTTCTGGCGATCGGCACCGCAGAAGCCTTCGTCAATCTCAATTCGGTCAGCTGGGGGCCGCGCGGCGGGTTTGACCAATCGCGCGTGTTCGCCGGGGTGGGCGTGCCGCTGGCCCGTGGCATCTGGATCGAGGCCGGATACATGAACCAATACGTCGCACGCTTTCGACGCGCCGACCGGATGAACCACAACATCAGCCTGACGCTGTCGCTGGTCAGATGATGGGATGCCGCGTGAACCATGGCGGTGCGTGAGGGGTTAGGCGTCAATGCAGTGGTCCGCGCACCCTTCGCTGTAACTTATAGTTGACAAACTCGCCCGAACTGTGCATTATAGTTGACATGGTAGAGGTTCGCCGCACTGCCGAATTCGTCGACTGGCTTTTGGCATTGCGGGATGTTCCGGCCCGTGCCCGGATTGCGAAGCGGATTGACCGGATCGCGCAGGGAAACTTTGGCGACGCCAAGGCGCTCGGCGATGGGCTTAGCGAGCTGCGCTTTGCGTTCGGGCCGGGTTACCGGGTCTATTACACCCGGCGCGGCGATGTCGTGGTCATCCTGCTTTGCGGCGGGGACAAAGGATCGCAAGACCGTGATGTCGAGCGGGCCAAGGCTATGGTCTGTGCGCTCGATCAGCAGGAGATGGGTTGATGGCAATCGAAACCAAAGTCTGGGACGCGGCCGAGGTGCTGAACACCCCGGCAGATATCGCCGCCTATCTCGATGCCTATCTGGAGGATGGCACCAGCGAGGAACTGCTCCGCGCGCTTAGCACGGTTGCCCGCTCGCATGGCATGTCGGCGCTGGCCCGTGAAACTGGCATCAGCCGCGAAGCACTCTACCGCGCATTCAGCGACAGCGGCAACCCGACGTTGGACACCTTGCTGCGCGTGATGCGGGCGCTGGGTGTCCGACTTGCTGTGGCGGCTTGAGGGGGCGGCGATTCAGGGGTTTTTGGATGTGTCACCCTAATTTCGACGCCATCTGCTTCAGCTTGATCGACAAATTCTGTAAGGCGGTTTGAATTACGGAGACAAGTCCGAAAACCCCTAGGCTCAGGACTCATTGATTGAGCCAAGGAGTTACGGTGACAGGTCCGAAAGCCCCTAATCTCCCCGTTACGCGAGGAGGGGTCGGCGTCACTAAAAACATCAAACCCAGTTCGCCATACCGCACGCCTTTCCTACTTCCCGCAAATCTGCGACAAGAACGCGCTCTGCTGCTGACGGCGGCCTGCGCTCTTTGATCCTGTGAACACCCCGCCAGAAAGTCTGGCGCGTAAGCCTGACGGGCACGCGAGATTTTGGATTGCTCCACGTGTCACCTTGTCACTTTGGCGAATTAAATATCTATTTTTAAAGATTTTTCCCGCCAAACAATAAGTTGACACAGTGTCAACTCTGTCAACTTATTGGCAAGCTCGACGCCGTCACTCTCCCCCGCGCGCCGCCTCGGCATTGGCCGCCAGCACCGCGTCCAGCGCCGTGGTATCGCTCAGCACCCAGATCTTGGCGATGCGGCCTCCGTCAAAGTGG
>NZ_CAMBTS010000173.1 GCF_945870625.1 Novosphingobium sp. Chol11
GCCTCTCTCCGGTCGGGCTACGCCCTCCCTGCGTGACGCCCAATATCGGCAATTCAGGACAGTAACCCGGCGGACAATCCACTTATCCGGCGCCGATCGCTGTTCAGACCAATCAGGCCACCTCTCAGCGATGTGCTGTGGCGCAACGATAACGGTCAGTTGAGCAATTGGCTCGGCACCGCGAACGGCGGGCTCGTCGATAACGGCGGGGTGGTGAACCAGTTCGTGGCGCTGGAATGGAAAATCCAGGGCACCGGCGATTTCAACGGCGATGGCCGCGACGACATCGCGTGGCGCAACGACAATGGCCAGCTTAGCGAATGGCTCGGCACGGCGAACGGCGGGCTGATCGATAATGGCGGGGTGGTGAACCAGTTCGTGGCGAACGATTGGGTGATCCATATTCAGGACTATCAATCGATTTAAGCGACATTGAGTTAAGCGATGACGACCCCCGCCTCGATCTCAGCGATCGCGGCGGGGAGATCGGCGACACTGTCGATCACCATGTGCGCGCCGGCGTCCAGCAGCGCGGCGCGCGCTTCTCCAATGCGCGAGCCGCGTTCCGCCGGTGGCAACGCAGCGAGGGCGGCGGCATCAAGGCCCACGCCATTGCCCGAGGCGGCGACGCCCACCGCCCAAGTGCCCGCGTTGCGCGCCTCAGCGATGCCGACGGGCGCATCATCGACTTTGACGCAGGCGTTGGCCGGCCAGATGCCAAGCTCGGCCATGATCTTCCACAGCATCAGCGGCGCGGGGCGGCCTTCGGCGGTTTCGCCGGAGCAAACGATCATATCGGGCACATAGCCCTGCGCCGCCGCGATCGGCACAATCGCCTCCATCATGGCGCGAGTGTAGCCGGTGTTCGAGCCGATCTTGATGCCGCGCGCCCGCGCCCACCGCACGGTTTCCAGCGCGCCGGGGATGAGGGCCGCGCACTCGGCCGCCGCCGCGATCATCAGCGGGCCGACTTCATCGTGCAGCCGGTCGATGTCTGCGCCGCTTGCCGCGCGGCCATGCCTTGCCCGCCACTGCGCCGCGAGGCCGGGCATAGCGAGAAGCGCGGCGATGTGCGCGTGCTTGGCCTTGCCCATGTCGGCGCGCACTTCGGCCTCGCTCGCCGCGACGCCATGCCTACGCAGCACCTCCTGCAAGGCGCGCACCGGCGCGCGGCAGCCGAAATCGACCATCGTTCCCGCCCAATCGAACACGATAGTCTGGATGCGATGCGCCATGGTCAGACCTCCTTAGCCATAAAGATCGGCCATCACGTCTTCGGCAATGGCAAAGCTGGTTGACGCGCCCGAGCCGCTGGTGACGATGACCAGGCGCACGCCGGGCTCTGGCGCTTCGATCAGGCATTGTTCGGGGCCCGAGGCATACGTGCCGGTCCAGCGTTCGCGCAGGGCCGGCGCGGGGCCGAGCACGGCGGCAAATTCATCGAGGATCAGCCGGTCGACCGCCTCGCTGGCAAAGGGCGGCGGCGTGGCGGCATAATGGTGGCTGTCACCCACGACGAGCGAACCGTCGGCGCTTTGCACCACGATCAGGTGGATGCCGTTCGCCAGATGATCGGGCTGCTCTGCCCGAAGCCGCGCGGCGACGGCGGTGCTTTGCGGCAGCGCGGCATAGCCCAAATAGCGCACGAGGCTGAGATCGGACATCACCGATCCGGGCAGGCGATAACCCGGCGCGGCGAGGCGCAGCATCTGGAGCTGGCAGCGCACCAAGGCATGGGCAGCGATGACATCGGGATAGAGCCCGCTGAAATCATCGCCCGGGCAGACGATAATGCTCTCCGCCGCGATGGCGCCGCCGGTTGTTGTGACCCGGCCTTCGCGCACTTCGGTGACGCGCAGACCGCGGCGGAACTCCGCCTGCCAGCGTGTTTCCAGCCACTGGGCCAGCTGCGGGATCGCTTCGCGCGATTCGACGCGCAAGTCGTGTGGGCTCCACAGCCCGCCGCTGGCCGGGGGAGCGAAGGGCAGGCGATGCGCGACATCGGCGGCGGAAAGGCGGGTGCAGCCGGTGCCCATTTCGGTTGCGAGGAAGGCATCGAGCACATCGCAGGCATCGGCGCGGCGCGCGGCCATGAGCAGCCCGCGATGCACCACCGCGATACCGGCCTCGGCAGCGAGATCGGACCAGATCCGGCTGGTGCGCATGGCCCGCTGCCAGACCAGCCCGCGTTCCTGCCCGGTGACGGTGACAAAGCCGAAATTGCGGATCGAAGCGCCATTGGCCTGCGCATCGCGGTCGATCACCAAGACCCGCTTGCCCCGCCGCGCCGCCGCGAGCGCATGCGCAAGGCCGACGATCCCGGCCCCGACTATTGCGACATCGTAGCCATTGCGGTGCATCCAATGCTCCCCCTACCGCGCGGCGCGCGGCTAACCTGTTCCAATGCCGCGCAGCACTCGCATAAACGTGCATGGTTTGCAGCATGGTTTGCGGGTAACTCTCCTCCATCCTTCACATTTCGGGAGCAAGGCCGTGCATGATGTCGTGATCCGGGGCGGAACAATTGTCGATGGGCTGGGCGGCGCGCCGTTTGTCGGCGATGTCGGCATCGCGGGCGGCCTGATCGCCGAAGTGGGCGCAAGGATCGCAGCCCAAGGCCAGCGCGAGATCGATGCCGAGGGCATGATCGTGACCCCCGGCTGGATCGACATTCACACCCATTACGATGGTCAGGTTAGCTGGGACACCGAGCTGGCACCTTCATCGCACAACGGCGCAACCACCGTGATCATGGGCAATTGCGGGGTCGGCTTTGCGCCGGTGCGCCCGGGTTGCGAACTCGCCCTGATCGAGCTGATGGAAGGGGTCGAGGATATTCCCGGCACCGCCTTGGCCGAGGGCATCGAATGGGGCCGCTGGGAGAGCTTTCCGCAATACATGGATTACATCGCCAGCCGCGAATATGCGATCGATGTGGGGGCGCAGATCGCGCACGGTGCGGTCCGTTATTATGCGATGGGCGATCGCGGGCGGACCAACGAAGATGCCACCGCCGAAGATATGGAAAAGATCGCCGACCTGGTCGAAGAAGCCATCGCCGCCGGGGCAATGGGCTTTTCCACCTCGCGCACCATCGGCCACCGCGCGCTGTGGGGCGAGCCGGTGCCCGGCACCTTCGCGCCCGATGCAGAACTGCTCGCCATCGCGCGGCGCATGAAAAAGCTCGGCAAGGGGGTGGTCGAGGCGATTTCGGCGGGCACGGTCGGCAAGCTGGAAGCGCTGGGCGGCGAACGCAGCGAGCCGGAAGCCGAGCTTGATCTGCTGCGCCGCATTTCGCAGGAAAGCGGCCGCCCGGTGACGTTCACGCTGGTCGA
>NZ_CAMBTS010000174.1 GCF_945870625.1 Novosphingobium sp. Chol11
GAGAAGAATTCACCCTTGAACGAGGTTTCGCCGGTGCGCCAAAGATCCTTCAGAATGGTCAGATATTCGCGCGCATAATCATAGCGCCGATCATAGTATTCATCGCCGCGCCACAGGCCCATCTGGGTATATTCGGGCTTGTTCCAGCCGGTCACGATATTGAGCCCGCAGCGCCCCTCGCTGATGTCGTCGATGGTCGAGATCATGCGCGCGACCACGGGCGGATGCGCGCTGAGCAAGGTGACGCTGGGAAACAGGCCGATACGCTTGGTGTCTGCCGCCAGCGCCGCCATCAAGGTGAAGCTTTCGAGGCAGGCGTCCCAATAGCCGGTCTCGCCGCCGAAGCCTTTGAACTTCATCATCGAGAGCACGAAATCGAGCCCAACCCGCTCGGCCTCCAGCGTGATCGCCTTGTTGTGCGCATACGTCGGCAGATAGACCGGGCTGCCCTTGGAAGGGATATAGCCGTTGCTGCCATTGGGGAGGAACACACCGAATTTCACGCCGTTACTCCGAAGCCTCGTTACCCTTCGCCAACCCGCGCGATCAAAGCCCCAGCGCGCCGGGATTCATCAACCGCTCCGGATCGACCACCGCCTTGATCCCCGCAACCACCCGGCCCAGCGCCTCGTTGTTCATGATCTCGCGGTAGGGGTAATACTTGCCGATCTGGAGATGCAGCCCGCCGAGCTGGTCAAACAGGTCGCGCAGTTCATCGCGCAGGCCCAGTGCGACCGCGCGCCGCGCCTCGTCGGCGGGAATGTCGCGCCATTTGTCGGCAAATTCTGGCTCGATCAGCGAGAGACGGAACTCGCCCAGCGCGTCGTGCCAGTAAAAGCTTGGTTCGATGACGAATTCCGGCCCGGAAAAGCAAGTCAGGTAGCTGGTCTTGATGCCCCATTGCTCCATCAGCGGCTTGCGCTCGGCGAGGAAACGCTCGGTCGCCTGCGCCGCAGGGATGGCGCGCGAGAGCGGGAAATAGCCATGCACGGGAATCCAGATTTCGCCTTCGGAACCCAGCAGCACCGTGCGCACCCCGCCAAAGGGCGCGTTGCGAAAGACGGTCGGGATCGAATTGGCCATCTCGGTGCCGCCTTCTTCGGTGCAGACTTCGGCGGCAAGATCGGTATGTTCGGCCGCGACGACTTCGGTCAGCGCGTCGAGCGTCATGTGCAGCGAATAGGGCACGTTCCGCAGGATCTTCTTGCCCCCCAGCGCCACGCGCGCCGCATTCTTGAGGCCCTTCAGCCCGCCCTTGCGCGCGATCTTGCCGACCAGCGAAAGCCCTTCCTCGAACGTGATCCCCTGCCCTTCGAACCCGGCGTTGTAATAGGGATCGAAGCCATAGCATTCGGACGCAATCCCGAGCCGGGCGATGCGCACTTGCGCCGCCAGCATCGCCTCCAGCGTATCGAACTTGTAGGAGAGATAGCCGGTGTGCCCCGCCGTGCGCACCAGCCGCAGCGCGGCGACCGCTTTCACCCCCATGGCGCCGGTGTCGGCGGTGAACAGCCCGGTCACATCGGGGCCGAAATGCCGCCAGAAGGGGCTCGAGTTCTTGTGCGCCCAGCTGCCGGTGGTGATGAGGCTGCCATCGGCGAGCACCACTTTGAGGCCGATCACCGTCTGCGCCGCGGTGCCGCCGGTGCCCGATCCGTGAAACAGGCTGTTTTGCGAAAGCGCGCCGCCGACCGTGGCATAAGCGCCCGAGAGCGGGCCCCAATAGGGGGTGCGCACGCCGTGCGGGGCGAGCGCCTCGTGCAGGTCTTTCCAGGTGCAGCCTGCCTCGACGATCACATACATATCATCGGCATTGATCTCGATCACGCGGTTCATCCGGCGCATGTCGATCAGCATGCTGCGTGCGCGTTCGGGGGTGTAGCCGCTGGTATAGCTCATTCCGCCGCCGCGCGGCACAACGGCAAATCCGGCGCGCGTGGCGACACCGACCGCATCGGCCAGCGCTTCGACGCTGGCGGGCTGGACCACCATGGCCGCAACTTCGTGTGCGCGGAAACTGAGGTCCTGCGAGTAAAACGCGCGATTGGCGCTGTCGAGCAGCACATTTTCGCGCCCGAGGATCTGTTGCAAGCGGGCGATGGTCGCATCGTCCGGCGCGGTATTTGCCAGATCACTGTTTGCCAGATCGCTGTTTGCCAATTCACTGGCCGACGGCTGCAGCAGACTCGACTCCATCGAAACCTCCTCCGTGTGCGTCTGTAAATTTGTATGCCGAAACGGTCGGAACGCAAGGTTCAATTCAAGTTCAATCGATTTTTGTGCACATTACACGCCATTAGCGCTCTGCTGGTCTTGCTGTGGATGATTTTCAAATGCATCTTGCCGCTTGCTCTTCTTTGATGGGGCACAGTTTGAAAGGATCGACCGCATGCGTGCAGCATTGGTTTCGGGCGCCGGGATCGGCATAGGCGCGGCTACAGCGAAAATACTGGGCCGCGACGGGTATCACGTCTTTGTCAGCGACATCCTGCCGGACGAAGGCGAGGCGGTGGCCGCAGACATCTGCGCAGACGGAGGCTCGGCCGAATTTCTGGCGCTGGATGTCAGCGATAGCGATGCCTGCCTCGCTGCGATTGCCGCCATCGAGGCGCGCTTCGGCGCGCTTTCCGCCCTCGTCGCCAATGCGGGGATTGCGCCGCGCGCCGCCTACCCGGTGCTGACCGACGAAAAATGGGACCATGTGCTCGACGTGAACCTCAAGGGCCAGTTGCGGCTGATCCGCGCAGCCGCCCCGGCGATGAGCGCGCGCCAGCAAGGATCGGTCGTGTGTGTGTCGTCGATCGCCGGTGCTGTCGTCGGCTGGGACGATCACTGGCATTATTCCGCCGCCAAGGCGGGCATCACCGGCATGGTCAAAGCCGCCGCCTGCGCGCTCGCCAAGGACAACGTGCGCGTGAACGCGGTGGCGCCCGGCTTTATCCGCACGGCGCAAATCCTGTCGGAAGAAAACTCGCTTGGCCCGGTCGGCCTTGCCGCTGCGGAAGGCACGGTGCCGATGGACCGCGCCGGGCACGCCTCCGAAATCGGCGAGGTGATCGCCTTTCTGCTTTCGGACAAGGCGAGCTATCTCACCGGGCAGACAATTGTCGTCGATGGCGGCTTGACCATCTCGCTTTAGGCGAGGCGCGCGCGCACAAAAAACCGGGCCATGCATCGCTGCATGGCCCGGTTGTTTTGTGTTGGACGTCAGATCAGAACTTGAACGTGCCCTCGATGCCAAAGGTACGCAGCGCGCCCGGAGCAACGAACGCACCGCCGAATTCGGGAGCGACGA
>NZ_CAMBTS010000175.1 GCF_945870625.1 Novosphingobium sp. Chol11
GAGAAGAATTCACCCTTGAACGAGGTTTCGCCGGTGCGCCAAAGATCCTTCAGAATGGTCAGATATTCGCGCGCATAATCATAGCGCCGATCATAGTATTCATCGCCGCGCCACAGGCCCATCTGGGTATATTCGGGCTTGTTCCAGCCAGTCACGATATTGAGCCCGCAGCGCCCCTCGCTGACGTCGTCGATGGTCGAGATCATGCGCGCGACCACCGGCGGATGCGCGCTGAGCAAGGTAACGCTGGGAAACAGGCCGATCCGCTTGGTATCTGCTGCCAACGCCGACATCAGCGTGAAGCTTTCGAGGCAGGCGTCCCAATAGCCGGTCTCCCCGCCGAACCCTTTGAACTTCATCATCGAAAGCACAAAGTCGAGCCCTACCCGTTCGGCCTCCTGCGCAATCGCCTTGTTATGCGCGTAAGTCGGCAGATAGACCGGGCTGCCCTTTGAGGGGATATAGCCGTTGCTGCCATTGGGGAGGAACACACCAAACTTCACGCCGCTTCTCCGAAACTTCGTTGCCCTTCTGAAACTGCGCGATCAAAGACCCAGCGCGCCGGGATTCATCAGCCGTTCGGGATCGACCACTGCCTTGACGCCCGCGACCACCCGGCCCAGCGCTTCGTTGTTCATGATCTCGCGGTAGGGGTAATACTTCCCGATCTGGAGGTGCAGCCCGCCCAGTTCGTCAAACAGATTGCGCAGCTCGTCGCGCAGGCCCAGCGCGACCGCGCGGCGCGCCTCGTCGGCGGGAATATCGCGCCACTTGTCGGCAAATTCAGGCTCGATGAGCGAGAGGCGGAACTCGCCCAGCGCATCGTGCCAATAGAAACTCGGCTCGATCACGAATTCCGGCCCGGAAAAGCAGGTCAGGTAGCTGGTCTTGATGCCCCATTGCTCCATCAGCGGCTTGCGCTCGGCGAGGAACCGTTCGGTCGCCTGCGCCGCGGGGATGGCGCGCGACAGCGGAAAATAGCCGTGCACCGGAATCCATATCTCGCCTTGGGACCCCAGCAGCACTGTCCGCACCCCGCCGAACGGGGCATTGCGAAAGACGGTCGGGATCGAATTGGCCATTTCGGTGCCGCCCTCGTCGGCGCAGACCTCGGCGGCCAGATCGGTATGTTCGGCCGCGACGACTTCGGTCAGCGCATCGAGCGTCATGTGCAGCGAATAGGGCACGTTCTTGAGGATCTTCTTGCCGCTCAACGCCACGCGCGCAGCATTCTTGAGGCCCTTGAGCCCGCCTTTGCGCGCGATCTTGCCAACCAGCGACAGGCCTTCCTCGAAGGTGATCCCCTGCCCTTCGAACCCGGCGTTGTAATACGGATCAAAGCCGTAGCATTCCGACGCGATCGCGAGCCGGGCGATCCGCACTTGCGCTGCCAGCATCGCCTCAAGCGTATCGAACTTGTAGGAGAGATAGCCGGTGTGTCCAGCCGTGCGCACCAACCGCAGCGAGGCGACTGCCTTGACCCCCATCGCACCCGTGTCGGCGGTGAACAGCCCGGTCACATCGGGGCCGAAGTGCCGCCAGAAGGGGCTCGAGTTCTTATGCGCCCAGCTGCCGGTGGTGATCAAGCTGCCATCGGCGAGCACAACTTTGAGGCCGATCACGGTCTGCGCCGCGGTGCCGCCGGTGCCCGATCCATGAAACAGACTGTTTTGCGAGAGCGCGCCGCCAACGGTGGCATAAGCGCCCGAAAGCGGGCCCCAATACGGCGTGCGTACCCCATGCGGGGCGAGCGCTTCGTGCAGCGCCTGCCAGGTGCAGCCCGCCTCGACGATCACATACATGTCGTCGGCATTGATCTCGATCACGCGGTTCATGCGGCGCATATCGATCAATACGCTGCGGGTGCGCTCGGGCGTGTAGCCGCTGGTGTAGCTCATCCCGCCGCCGCGCGGCACCACGGCAAATCCGGCGCGCGTGGCAACGCCGACCGCATCGGCCAGGGCTTCGACCGTCGCCGGCTGGATCACCGCTGCTGCAACTTCGTGCGCCCGGAAGCTCAGGTCCTGCGAAAAAAACTCCCGGCTGGGATTATCGAGCAGGACATTTTCGCGCCCCAAGATCTGCTGCAATCGGGCGATGGTCGCATCGTCCGGCGCATTGTTCGCCGGATCCGTGTCCGGTTGCTGTGGCAGACTCGACTCCATCGACACCTCCACCAAGTTCCAATTCAATTTTGTATGCTGAAACTGATGAAACACAAGGAGTTCTTCGCATCAGATGCAGGTATTGTGCACATTTCGACCGGCTTTGCTATGATGCCCTTGCGGATGATTCTCATATGCATTCTGCGGCACGCGCCGTGAGAGCAAGGCGCACTTTGAAAGGATCGAACATATGCGTGCAGCACTGGTTTCCGGCGCCGGGATCGGCATTGGCGCCGCCACCGCCAAGATTCTCGGGCGCGAGGGCTACCATGTCTTTGTCAGCGACATCCTCCCCGTCGAGGGCGAAGCAGTGGCGGCGGACATCCGCGCCGGCGGGGGTTCAGCCGAGTTCGTCGCGCTCGATGTCAGCGATACCGATGCCTGCGTTGCCGCCATCGCATCAATCGAAGCGCGCTTTGGCGGCCTCTCGGCGCTGGTCGCCAATGCGGGGATCGCGCCGCGCGCGGCCTATCCCATCCTGACCGACGAGAAGTGGGACCACGTGCTCGACGTGAACCTCAAGGGCCAGTTGCGGCTGATCCGCGCTGCGGCTCCGGCAATGAGCGCGCGGCAGCAGGGGGCGATCGTGTGTGTTTCCTCCATCGCCGGCGCGGTCGTGGGTTGGGACGATCATTGGCATTATTCCGCCGCCAAGGCCGGGATTACGGGCATGGTCAAAGCCGCCGCCTGCGCGCTGGCCAAGGACAATGTGCGGGTGAACGCGGTTGCCCCCGGCTTTATCCGCACCGCGCAGATCCTGTCGGAGGAAAACTCGCTCGGCCCGGTCGGACTGGCCGCTGCGGAAGGCACGGTGCCGATGGGCCGCGCCGGGCATGCGTCCGAAATCGGCGAGGTTATCGCCTTTCTGCTTTCGGACAAGGCGAGCTACCTCACCGGGCAGACGATCGTCGTCGATGGCGGCTTGACCATCTCGCTCTAAGCGAGGCGCGCGCACAAAAAACCGGGCCATGCATCGCTGCATGGCCCGGTTGTTTTGTGTTGGACGTCAGATCAGAACTTGAACGTGCCCTCGATGCCAAAGGTACGCAGCGCGCCCGGAGCAACGAACGCACCGCCGAATTCGGGAGCGACGA
>NZ_CAMBTS010000176.1 GCF_945870625.1 Novosphingobium sp. Chol11
GGGCCAGATCAGCTGTCTTCCCGCCCGCCTCTGCCTCCTTCAGCACTCCGATAATCTGCTCTTCCGTGAACCGTGATCGCTTCATCTGTCCGTCCTTCAAGGGGCCGGACTCTAATCATTCTTGGAGGAAAATCAGGGGGTCACGTCACTGGTAATCGGGAATTGCCATATCCTGATGACTAGCAGTCAATAGCTAGAACAGGCAACCAGCGTCCCCGAGGAAACACAACCAAACTCCCGGGAGCGCGAGGGCGATGGCCCTCGCACCTTCCCTTGTTCCAAACCTACAAGGCCTTCGATCATCCGCCCCCCGGGGTGTGCTTGTTGGCTTTGCGTCGGTCGAAGCGCATGCCTTGCTCAAGCCGCGCGCGCAATTGGGTGTAATAGGCTTCGAGGAAGGCGCGTTCGTCGCCTTTTCCGCCGGTCCAGCCGATCTTGGCGCAGATCGTTTCGGCCACTTCGCGCATCGCCTCGGGTTGGTTATCGCGCAGCACGCGTTCGAGCACTTGCAGCTCGTATTCGCCGTAGACCGCCAGTTCGGCCTCGCCAAAGTGGTACTGCGCGCCCGAAGCCGCGCTGGCACCGCGCGCGGCGGCACCCAGCGAGAGCGCTTGCTCCAACTTGCGGCGCGGCGCTTCGACCACCCATGTGCCCGCGATCACATCGCCGCAGCGCAAGCCGTCGCGGTTGAGAAAGGGAAACAGCACGAAGACGGCAAACCACACCGCGCCCGACCATCCGGCCAGCTCGGTATCGCTGCCCGCCTCGATCGCCCCGCCGATGAACACCAGCGGCATGTAAAGCTCGATGTCGCGCATCAGATTGCGCGCGATCACGGCTTCGGTGGTCAGTCGCCCCCCGCTCGCGTCAGCGCCCATAGCGCCGCGCGCGGCCACGCGGATGCCCATAAGGCGCTTGCCCGGCGTTGCCCCGCGCGGGCCAAGCTCGAACGAGAGGAACCACGCGTTGCGATAGAGGAACATGGCGATGAACCAGATCACCACCAATGCCTGCAGCGCACCCGCGCGCGCGGTGTTGGCCTGCAGATCTCGCTCAGAAATGCCGATCCCGCCTGCCATCCACACCAGCAGCAGCGTGGTTGCGGTCATCGTAAAGCCGATCAGGAACAGATCGATCATGAGCGCGGCGGCGCGCGCGCCCCGGCTGGCCAAGGTGATCGAGAGGCGCACGCCCTCAGGCGTGATCACGGTGCGCGCGCGGCGCTCCGCATCGGTGAGCACCGGCGCGCCGGGCACGGAGGCCCCGCGCCCGCGCCGCTGCATCAGCACGCCGCGCCAGCCGGTTGCGGTTGCAGGGGCGTCACTCACCTTCGCGCCGCCAGCCAAAGAAGTAAGCGCACCAGAACGCCAGCATGAACCCGCCGATGGCCAGCCGCCCGCCGGTGCTGTCGACCAATTGCCGGGCAAAGCCCTCGAGCAGCCCTGCGGCAATCAGCATCAGCACCACCCCGGCCATCACCAGCGCGGTCCGCCGCCCTGCGGCTGCCGCTGCATCGAGCACCGCCATCTGCCCCGGAAAGGCCATTGCGCGGCCGATATGAATGCCCGATGCGCCCGCCAGCAGGATCGCGAAAAGCTCGGTCGTGCCATGCACCGAAAGCCAGCCGATCAGCTCCCACGTCAGCCCTTGGCCGTGATATAGCCAGAGCAGCGCGCCGAGCACGGTGGTATTGTGGATCAGCAGCAGGATCGAAGGCACGCCAAAGGCAAAGCCGAGGGCATAGGCCAGGATCGAGACTTGCGCGTTGTTGCTGAACAGGAAGGCGGCGAACACGCCGAGCCCGGACTGGTCCTGATTGCCGAACAAGGTGCCATAAAGCGCCGCCCGGCTGGCACCGGGCACGCGCACGTCGCCTCCGCTTCCGGGCATGATCGCGTAGAACCAATCCGGATCGCTCGCCACCATCAGCCAGCCCACCACGGTGCCGGTGACCATGATGGCCAGCGCAATCCCCAGATCCACCCCCAGTGCGCGTACCGCCGCGCTCCAGCCGCCGCCCAGAAAGCGGCCCAGCCAGCTGCGCAGGCCATCGCGCGGACCATAGACGATGAACCATGCGCGCTGGACCAGCGCTTCGAGCCAGGCCAGCGTGGCGCGGTCGAGCGAGGTTTCGCGCGCGACCGAAAGGCTGGAGGCAAGATTGCGATACAGCACCGGCAGGGCAAGCAGATCGTCATCCGAAACCGCGCGCAGGCGGCCGGCCTCGATCCGCATGACAATGGCCTCCAGCCGCCGCCATTCGCCTTCGCGCTCAAGCCGGAACCGGTCCGAGCGCAGCGCGGCTTGTTCGGTCGCGGCGACCGCCTGCGCGGTGCTGCGCCCCAGCCAGCCACTGACGCGCTGAGACAGAGCGGCAGCAAAGCCGGGCGTTTCCGCGCTCATCCGATGCTCCCCTTGCGCTTCACCGCCAGATAGGCATCGAGCAGCCGGGTGCCGATCAGCGCATGCGGTGCTTCGATCACTTCGATCCCGCAGCGGCGCAGCCTTTGCAGCACCAGCGCGCGCTGGCGCAGCAAGGTGCTGGCGGTCACCGCCATCGCTGCCTGCTGCAGATCAGTGACCGGCGCATCGACAATTCCGCCAAGCTCCGCATCGGCCATGACCACAAACATCACCAGATGCCGCTGGGTCAGCCGCGTCAGATTTTCGATCATCAGCTCGGCGCTGGTCGGATCGGTGAAATCGGAGAACACCACGATCAGCGAACGCCGCCCCAGCCGCGCGGCGAGCGAGGCCAGCGCCAGCGTGAAATTGGGCTCCTCGGCGGTATAATCGAGCGCGGCGGCGGCGCGTTGCAGCCGCTGGAAATCACGCGGCTCGGTCACAAACGGGCTCAGCACCTGCGGCCTTGCGGCGAAGCCATAGAGCGCGATCCGGTCCTGCGCCTTCAGCGCGACCCAGGCCGTGGTGAGCGCAGCGGTTATCGCGCGATCGATCCGCGCCGCGCTGCCGCCGCGTCCGTCGACCGGTTCGCACATCGTCTGCCCGCAATCGAAGGCAAACACCATCTGGTTGTTGCGCTCGGTTTCAAACTCCTTGGCATAGAGCCGGGCATGGCGGGCCGAGCTTTTCCAGTCGATCCGCCGCCGGTCCATCCCCGGCTCGTATTCGGCAAGCGCTTCGAACTCGGTGCCCTCGCCCCTGATCCGCCGCGCGACCATGCCGAACTGCGCGTCGCGCAGGAAAATCTGCAAGCCCGGGCTGCGCACCGGGGTGATATCGGGCCAAACGCG
>NZ_CAMBTS010000177.1 GCF_945870625.1 Novosphingobium sp. Chol11
GCGGTGCTCCTGCGCGTCCAGCGCCGGGGTCTGCCAGCGAGCTATGTGCCGATCCGGCTGCGGTAAGCTTCCACGCACCATAGTTTTGAAACAAGAAGACGGCCTGTGATGGGCCGTCTTTTGGGTAATTGTATTGATCTCAATCACGACGCTCGAATGACTGGCATTGCGTCGAAAACGGCCTCGCGTCTTTGGTATCGCCACTAGCCAAAACAGACTTATACCTGTCCGGCTTGCGCTCTAACGCAAAACGGGGAAACCAAATTTCATGAGTCTGGTACAGTCGCTTGCCATTGCCCGCACCGAAGAAGACGTCAAGGACGCCTATATCAAAGCGCTTGGCCTCAAGGGCGTGTTCAAGGGGCTGGTCGATATCCAGACCCCCGAAATCTGGTTCGAGGCCAAGGAAACCCCGACCCCGCCACTGCTGATGTTCGCGCAACTGCTGACTTATGTCCGCGCTGCCCGCAAACGCGGCGAGGCAATCCCCGGCTTTCTGTGCGTGATCGACCGAGAGAAGGCGGCGCTGATGGCGACCGAACACGCCCTGCCGCTGCTCGATGACAAGGCGATTGTCTGGCCCAAGTCCGGCTCGGCAGCGGACAAGGCGATGGCGGCACAGATTGCCCCGACGATTGAAACGCATTTCGTGCTCTATCAGATCGACGGCTACGAAGCGGAGTTCATCAAGGCCACCAAGGATGCGGTGCGCGAAGGCCGGATCATCCGCACGCCCATCACGCCGGACAATCTGCGGCAGGTGTTCGATAAATGGGTGGCGATGGTGGGGGTCGAACTCGGCGTCAAACGGCAAGCGGATTATGCCGTGCTGTTCTTTGCCGATATCATGCACGATGGACGCAACGAGGCGATGCGCAATCTGCCCGCGCGGCTCCTGTTCAATGGCGACAAGCCGGTTTTCATCATCGGGGCCGAGCAATACGAACTCGCCAGCGAGCGCGGCTATCTTAATTTCTGGAACATCTATCACCGCCCGCCCGAACAAAAGCACCGGCATTACCTGCTGGAACGGCGCGACAGCCTGCTGCCGATGGACGACCAGAAGTTCAAGGGCGCGTTCTACACCCCGCTGCACATCGTTGATAAAGCCTATGACCAGCTTGCCGCCACGCTGGGCGCAGACTGGCAGCAGAAATACATCGTCTGGGATATGTGCGCGGGCGTCGGCAATCTGGAAGCCAAGCACAGCAACTTGCGCAATGTGTTCATGTCCACGCTGGATCAGGAAGACGTAACGATCATGCGCCGCAACCCGGCTTTCGCCGGGGCGGAGATTTTCCAGTATGATTATCTGAACGATGATGTGACCGACTTTGGCGAGATTGATTACAACCTCTCGGGCAAGGTGCCGCAAGCGCTGCGCCAAGCGATTGCCGATGCGCGCGAGGGAAAGAAGGGCGCGAAGCCGATCTTGGTGCTGATTAATCCGCCTTATGCTGAAGCGATGAACGTCGACAATGTAAGCGGCTCTGGCGGGGACAACGCCGAACTGAAGAAGGGTGTTTCAAAAACGCGCATCAGCTAAGGCATGAGCGATCTTGGTTACGCCACACGCGAGCTGTTCATCCAGTTTATGCATCGAATCCAGATTGAGATTCCCAAGTCTACGCTCGCAATGTTTAGCAAGCTGAAATACATAAACTCACCAAATTTCGAGCTTTTTCGCGCACGTTGGACAGCCGACTACCTAGATGGTTTCGTTGTCCATAGTAGGGCGTTTGACGGACTGAAGGGCAACTTTCCAATCGGCTTTCTCGTTTGGAACCTAAGCAAAAACGTCCCCGCAAAAGGTGTTCAAACCATAGCACTTGACCGAACCGGACAAGTTATTGGCGAAAAAGTATTCTATCGGGAGCTGGTACGGTCGCCCCTCTCCGAATGGATCGTAAGGCCGCGCTCAAACAAGCAAGATGCCCTACCTCTCAAGGGCGCGCTGTTACCAACCGAGAGTACGAAGGACGTTAGGGGGGATAAGTGGGCTGACGGCGCAATCGGCAGCATGATTGTGTTCGGCAACGATTTTCAACACTCGGCTCAAACAGCACTGCTGTCCTCCGGGTATGGCAACGCTGGTGCGTTCTTCGTCACCGAAGAAAACCTCTGGCAAGCCGCCATTGTCTTTGCGGTCCGTCGCCTCCTCAAGCCGACATGGCTCAACGACCGCGACCAGTTCCTGCAACCCTCTCAGCCGCTCACGGACGAGTTCAAGTCCGATTGCCTCGTGTGGATGCTGTTCAACGGCAGCAATCTCACCGCCGGAGCTGACGGGCTGCATTGGAACAATCAGGATTGGTCGCTCACCAATCACTTTATCCCCTTCACGGAACGCGAACTCGGCGCAAAGGCGCGGTTCGAGAGTGATTTCATGGTGCGCTATATGGCGGGCATGGCCTTCTCGCTTGAGGCGCAGGCCGTGCTCGATGAAAGCCGCAAGCTGTTTCAGCGCTTCCACGTCACAAGCTTTCCGAACAAGATCAGGCAAGAATACAAGCTGGGCCGTGCCGATGCCGGCTGGTATCAGGTGCGCCGCGCGCTCGAAGCCAATGGCGATACCGAACTGACAGATTTCGACCCGTTCAAAGCCGCTTACGCTGCACTCGGCGAAAAGCTGCGCCCGACGGTGTATGAGCTGGGATTCCTGCCAGCGTGACGAACCTTCTAGGCCGAGAATAACTTCCGCTCCGGGGGCGGTAGCTGCCGTCATCCTGCTCCGCGTTGACAAGAGATGCAAATGTTCTCGTTCTTCGGGACGCCTTCGCTGCAAGTGATGGCCTGCCCACTTCCCTACTGCCCGGTCGCCTGATTGAGAAAATCGTCGTTAGCTGCGGGCAGACCTTCGGGGACGATCACGCCTTGCTCGCCCGGCGGCGGGCCCTCGAGGCCGGGGCGCTTCTGGGTGCCGGGTTCGACGATCTTGCCATCGGGATCGACGTAGAAATAATCGTCCGGGTTGGACTGCATGTTCTCGTCATCGGGCTCGAGCTGCCATTGCGGCAGCTTTAGCTCGGTCTGGAAGGCTTCGACCGGGCGCTTGGCGGTGGCGACGGTCATGTAGGCGGCGAACGCGCGGGCGGGCGCGGTGCCGCCTTGGAGGCCGGGGACGGCGCGGGCATCATCGCGGCCCATCCACACGCCGGTGGTGATCCCGCTCGAGAAGCCGAGGAACCAGCCGTCCTTGTTGGAGCTGGTGGTGCCG
>NZ_CAMBTS010000178.1 GCF_945870625.1 Novosphingobium sp. Chol11
TTCGCCGCTGACTTCAAAAAGCAAGAGGCTGCTTCGCTCCGCATAGCCGGAGGCTACGCTACGCAGCCCCTTGCTTCACCCGCGCTCTCGCGCAACAACGATCCCGAGGCTCTAGTCGCAACTGGATGACGGTTGGGGGTCACGTCACACGCTCGGCAAATCGCGATAGGCGTTCGGCGACACACTCTTTAGGGCCAAAATCCAACGATGAGTGCTGTTGATGTATTCGTAAGACCCCACCAACGGCACAAATAACTGAGCAGCTTTGGGTTCAGCCTCGAGAAATGCCCTCTTGGCAGCATCATCAAATATGAGATGACCACCATCGACGATTTTGCTTCCCATGCGCATTGGCTTGGCCGCGCTGATGGGTGTTGTCCGGTCCCCAACCACCAAATGCCGGTTCGCCGCGCCCTTAGCGTCGAAAAGATAGGCAGTCAGCGCGCTGTGACGACTTTCGACCGGATCGCCTGTGATATCAGGATAGCTGAACAGGCGCTTCTCGTCTGGCTCATGGTCGCGGTGCGCCAGTCCGATAATAACCACATGCACATGCGCCGTGCCCCGCGCTTCGCTGCCCCAGCTGAATGTGCGGTGGGCAAAGGCGATTTCCAACCCGAACCGGTCGAACAGGATCGGCCACAATTGCGCAACCTGTTCGCCCTGGCAGATCGAATTGGTAGAAACGAACGCGATGCGGATGCGGCGGTTGCCGGGTGACAAGGAAGCGGGACCCCGGGTCGAGCCCGGGGTGACGGGAGAAGGGGATACGCCTGAAACCAAAACTTCGTCACCCCGGCCTCCGAGCCGGGGTCCCGCTGTTCCCTCGCCGTTCAAATACTGCCCAGCCTTGATGAACCACGCCGCCACATAATCCAGCGAACCTGCCTTGCCGTTCGTGGCGTTGATAACGCGCGCCATTTGCTCACGCTGAAACGGCGTCTGGAAACTCTGCCCCACAAACGGCGGGTTCCCCATGATATAACTACATTTCTCCGGCGGCAGCAGCGCGGCCCAGTCTGCCTCAAGCGCATCACCATGCAGGATGTGCGCGCTGTCTTTCAGCGGGATGCGGGCATAGTTCAGCCGGAACGCCTCGTTGATCGCGTTGTTGGCGATATGGTCCATCATCCACATCGCCACTTCGGCAATGCGCGCCGGAAACTCCTCGAACTCGATGCCGTAAAACTGATCGACCGAAACCCGGCAGAGCAGCGCCGCGTCGATCGCCTGATCGCCATATTGCGCGCGCAAGGCTTCCAGTTCTAGCCGCCGCACTTCGCGGTAGGCCACCACCAGAAAGTTGCCGCAGCCGCAGGCCGGATCGAAAAACGTCAGCCGCGTCAGCTTGGCCTGAAATTCCATCAGCGCCTTTTCGCGCCCGGTCTTGCGCAGGATAATTGCCGCCAGTTCCGCTTTCAGATCATCCAGAAACAGAGGGCCGATCACTTTCATGATATTGGCCTCGGTCGTGTAATGCGCGCCTTTGGCCCGGCGCTCCTTGGCATTCATCACCGATTGGAACAGCGAGCCGAAGATTGCGGGCGAAACGCCCGACCAGTCATGCCGCGAAGCATCGAGCAGCGTATCGCGCATTTTTGCATCGAACACCGGCGTGCGCAGGTGCCCGCGAAACAGCGCGCCATTGACATAGGGGAACGCGTCCAGTTCGCCCGACAGCCCCTTTTGCCGCTGGCCCTCCGGCGTATCCAGCACATCGAACAGTTCGCCAAGCACCCGCCCGGTGTCGCTGCCATCGGGCCGGGTGTCGTTTTCGATCAGCTGGAGGAAAATGTCCTTCGGCTGGAAAATCCCGGTATCATCGGCAAACAGGCAGAATAGCAGGCGAACCAGCAACTGCTCAAGATCATGCCCGGTATAGCCCGCGTCTTCCAGCGAATCGTGGAGCCTGCCCATTAGCTCCGCCGCCTTGATCGTGACGCCCGCCTGTGTGCCGAAGCTCACCTTGCGGCCCAGCATGAAATCGAACGCGGTGATATGCTTATGGAGATCGGCCAGCGGGAATTTCAGTTCCCGGCCCGTTTCCAGATCGAGCAACACCCATTTCTGGAAATCACAGGTCAATACCCAGCGCGGTTGTTGTGTGGATTGGAGGCCCTCAACATAATCCAGCGCCTGCCCCTGCGCCTTGCCCAGGTCGAGGCGGCTGCTTTTCTGCTCCACCAGCAGCACGCCGGGCCAGAAAAGATCGATGAAGCCGTGCTTGTCGTTGAGCAGCTTCACCCGCTGCTCATAGATCGCGACCTGCTTGCGCTTGATGCCGAACAGCTCGAAAAATTCGTTGTAGAAGGTCTGTGTCTCGCCCTTTTCGTAATGGGCGTGCTTCCATTCTTCGCTGAACGCTTTGGCTCGCCGCTTGATCTCGTCCCAGCCTAAACGCATGATTGCTCCCCGATTGCGCCAAAGCTTAACCCGCCGCGCGCCAACCGCAAACCGCCAACCCTAAAAAACCCCCGGGAGCGCGAGGGGGATGCCCCTCGCATCTTCCCCTCTCCCCCGCAGCCCCTTGTCAGACGCCGCCCCACCCTACACTTGGGGATTTCGTGCCTGAGCCCGCTTGCGGGAATCGAACAAATCTGGAACAAACCTGCCCCATGTCACAAAACTTCATCTCTGTCCGGGGCGCGCGCGAGCATAATTTGAAGGGGATCGATATCGATCTGCCGCGGGACAGTCTGATCGTCATCACCGGCCTGTCGGGTTCGGGCAAGTCCAGCCTCGCGTTCGATACGATCTATGCCGAGGGGCAGCGCCGCTATGTCGAGAGCCTCTCGGCCTATGCGCGCCAGTTTCTCGAGATGATGCAAAAGCCCGATGTCGAGCATATCGACGGGCTTAGCCCTGCGATCTCCATCGAGCAGAAGACCACCAGCCGCAATCCGCGCTCCACCGTGGCCACGGTCACCGAGATTTACGACTACATGCGCCTGCTCTGGGCGCGGGTGGGCGTGCCCTATTCGCCCGCCACCGGCCTGCCGATCGAGGCGCAGACGGTGAGCCAGATGGTCGACCGGGTGATGGCCTTGCCTGAGGGCACGCGCGCCTATCTGCTCGCGCCGGCGGTGCGCGGGCGCAAGGGCGAGTACCGCAAGGAGCTCGCCGA
>NZ_CAMBTS010000179.1 GCF_945870625.1 Novosphingobium sp. Chol11
CCCAAAGACATGGGCGGGGTGCTGACCGAGATCATGGAGACGCCGCAAGAGGCGCATTGAGGTTCGATTGATCCGTCACCCCGGGCTTGACCCGGGGTCCCGCTGCCTTCGGGCCGGGGTGTGAAGACAAAGCGGGACCCCGGATCAAGTCCGGGGAGACGAATGAGGATAGAGCGATGGCGAATATCGAAGACTGGCAGAAAGCGGCGGCCAAGGAGGTCAAGGGAAAAGACCTGACGTGGCAAACCCCCGAAGGCATCGCGGTCAAACCGCTCTACACGGCGGACGATGTGCAGACCGATCCCGGCCTGCCGGGCTTCGCGCCGTTCACGCGCGGGGTGCGCGCCACGATGTATGCCGGGCGGCCCTGGACGATCCGGCAATATGCGGGCTTTTCGACTGCCGAGGAATCCAACGCGTTTTATCGCCGCAATCTGGCGGCAGGGCAGAAGGGTCTGTCGGTCGCGTTCGATCTGGCGACGCACCGGGGCTATGACAGCGATCATCCGCGCGTGGTCGGCGATGTTGGCAAGGCGGGCGTGGCGATCGACAGCGTCGAGGACATGAAGATCCTGTTCGATGGCATCCCGCTCGATCAAATGTCGGTTTCGATGACGATGAACGGCGCGGTGATCCCGATCCTCGCGTTCTTCATCGTTGCGGGCGAGGAGCGGGGCGTGCCCCGCGCCGAACTCGACGGCACCATTCAGAACGACATTCTCAAAGAGTTCATGGTCCGCAATACCTATATCTACCCGCCCGAGCCTAGCATGCGGATCATCTCGGACATTTTCGGTTATACCAGCCGCGAAATGCCCAAGTTCAATTCGATCTCGATTTCGGGCTATCACATGCACGAAGCGGGCGCCACGCAAGTGCAGGAACTGGCCTTCACCATCGCCGACGGCATGGATTACGTGAAGTACGGCGTCGCCAGCGGGCTGGATATCGACAAGTTCGCCGGCCGCCTGTCGTTCTTCTTCGCCATCGGCATGAACTTTTTCATGGAAGTGGCCAAACTGCGCGCGGCGCGCGTGCTGTGGCACCGGGTGATGACCAAGCTCGGCGCGCAGGATGAGCGCTCCAAGATGCTGCGCACCCACTGCCAGACCAGCGGCGTCAGCTTGCAGGAGCAGGACCCCTACAACAACGTGATCCGCACCACGATCGAGGCGATGGCCGCGATGCTGGGCGGCACCCAGTCGCTCCACACCAACGCGCTCGATGAAGCGATCGCGCTGCCCACCGATTTTTCCGCGCGCATCGCTCGCAACACGCAGATCGTGATCCAGGAAGAAACCGGGATGACCAAGGTGGTCGATCCGCTGGGCGGGTCGTACTACATTGAGGCGCTGACGCAGGAACTCGTCGACAAGGCGTGGGAGATCATCGAGCGGGTGGAAACCGAAGGCGGCATGGCCAAAGCCGTGGCAGCGGGCTGGCCCAAGGCGATGATCGAGGAAGCCGCCGCGGGCCGTCAGGCGCGGGTGGACAAGGGCGAGGACGTGATCGTCGGCGTCAACAAGTACCGTCTCGGCACCGAGGACAAGCTCGAAACGCTGGAAGTAGACAACGTCGCGGTGCGCGAAGGGCAGGTCGCCCGCCTCAAGTCCACCCGCGCCGCGCGCGATGAGGCCAAGTGCCAGTCCGCCTTGGCCGCGCTGACCGAGGGTGCAAGAGGGACGGGCAACCTGCTCGAACTGGCCGTCGAAGCCGCGCGCTACCGCGCGACGCTGGGCGAGATTTCGGATGCGATGGAGGCGGTGTTTGGCCGCTATTCGACGCAGCCGGTGCCAGTGAAGGGCATTTACGGCGCGGCCTACGATGGCGACAATCGCTACAATCAGGTGCTCGATGGTGTCGCCGCTGTCACCCGCCGGCTGGGCCGCGCGCCGCGTCTGCTCGTCGCCAAGATGGGCCAGGATGGCCATGATCGCGGCGCGAATGTGATCGCCTCGGCATTTGGCGACATGGCGTTCGACGTGACCAGCAGCCCGCTGTTTCAAACCCCGCAGGAAACAGTGGCAATGGCGCTCGACAAGGATGTCGATGCGATCGGCGCCTCCAGCCTTGCCGCGGGCCACAAGACCCTGATCCCCGAGCTGATCCAGCGCCTGCGCGAAGCGGGCCGCCCGGATATCAAGGTCGTGGCGGGCGGAGTGATCCCGCCGCAAGACTATGAATTCCTGCGCGAAGCCGGGGTTCAGGGGATTTACGGCCCGGGGTCGAACATCGTGGAATGCGCCGCAGACATGCTGCGGCTTCTGGGGCATAACATGCCGCCAGTAGACGCAGACGCCGCCTGAACGCACAAGAGGATGCCGCAATGGAAATGAAGCCCGAAACCATGGCCGTGCATGCCGGGACCGCTCCTGATCCCGCCACCAATGCGCGAATCACGCCGATCTATCAAACTGCCTCGTATGTGTTCGACGATGTCGATCATGCCGCCGCACTGTTTAACCTTGAGCAGTTCGGCAATATCTATACGCGGCTGACCAACCCCACCAATGGCGCGTTCGAAGCCAAAGTCGCCGCGCTCGAAGGCGGCATGGCGGGGCTTGGCGTCGCCTCGGGCCATGCCGCGCAATTCCTCGCGTTTCACACGCTGATGGAGCCGGGCTGCGAGATCGTGGCGGCCAAAAAGCTCTATGGCGGCTCGCTTAACCAGCTGGGCCATTCGTTCAAGAAAATGGATTGGCACGCGCGCTTCGTCGATGCCGACAATGCGGGCAACGTCGCGGCCGCGATCACCGACAAGACCCGCGCGGTGTTTATCGAAAGCCTCGCGAACCCCGGCGGCGTGGTGCAGGATATCGCAGCGATTGCCGCGGTCGCGCATGATGCGGGCGTGCCGCTGATCGTGGACAACACGATGGCCACCCCTGTTCTGTGCCGCCCGATCGAGCACGGCGCGGACATCGTCGTCCATTCGGCGACCAAGTTCCTCAATGGCCATGGCAATTCGATCGCCGGGGTGATTGTCGATGCGGGCAAGTTCGATTGGGCAGCCTCGGG